>JBGAGR010000021.1:0-45612 GCA_044226645.1 Aggregatilineales bacterium | reverse complement strand
ACGCTGCCAGCGTCGAGTGGTGACCGCCCAAACGCCGTGCCCTGCCACAATCGCCAAAAAGTGTCAGAATGGTGTAGTAATCGTGGACGTAGGAGGCGCTGCGGAACAGGGCGAGATAAGCTCACCCGGCTCCCACGAGGGCGACGAGCAAGGCGCGATTAAGGCGCGCGTTTATCGTTCCAGGCGATGAAGATGCCGGGTACGGTCATAATGAGCAGCGCAGAAAGTCATGTCCGCCATCAGGTGAACGAGAATTTCCCCGGCGAATTCCAGCCAGGTGAAGGTTGTGCTGGTTTCCGAGAGGGTGCTGGTACGCCAGTTAAAAGCGTCCAGCAGCGCCTTGATGGTATCGGGATAACTGAGCAGGTATGCGCCGACAATCGTCACCAGCGCCAACGGTCCGACTGCACCCAGCAGTATCAATGAGAGTCGTTGATTGCGGCGAACCGCCCATAATCCGGTGAAGGCCACCAGTACGACAAAGAAGAAATCCGCCCAGGCTGTCCATATCCCCAGAAATGCCCAGAGCGCCATGAGGAACCAACCCTTGCGGCTCGGCGCGTGCATCCAATTGACATACGCCGCTAAAAAGAGCATGAGGAAAGCCAGCGCCAACGGTTCGTGGTCAGGCATCCGCCCAAAATAAATAATGGTCGGAGTCAGGGCATAGAGCGCGGTAAAGAGCAGCCCCCTGCGCGCCTGATACATGCGGCGGCAAAAAAGAGCGCGGTAAAGAGCAGCGCCTGATACAAAAAAACGAAAAAAGGCCGCGATGCTAATCATGGTCGAGAAAATCGAGACCATCCGCAGCGATAGTTCATGTTCACCGAACAGCGTTTCCGCTAGCGCGTTCATCCAGACTAGCAGCGGCGGATGGTGGACATATAAATTGGGGACATCCGGCGGAATCAGGCCGCGACTGAGTACCGGAACCAGACCGAACTGCTGGATGGGGTAAATGCGGAAATTGCGCGCCGCCGCGCCGAGCCAGATGCCGTTCGCGTCGTGATGTCCGAAGAAGGGCGAATTGACATAGAGCAGCAGGAGCGCCCACATCAGCAGCAGTAGAACGATCATCCAGCGAAATTGTGCATTGAAGCGGCTTTCAGTCATGAGGCGAAAATCTCGCGATTCAGAGTAAGGCTTACGCATTATGGCCGTCAATTCGGCATCGCGGATGAACGGCGGATTGGGAAAGTTCATTGTTTTCAGCGCGATATGCCGGGAAAAGCCATCACGTCTTAAGGTAATATGGCTGCCTGTCTGACGAACGAAGGAGAGGCAACTTTCGCCAGCGCGGATGGTAGAAATGCGGGGAATTTTGCTCATCATGCCGACAATTTCATGGCCGTTAATTCGAGATTGGGATATTCTTCCGGGACGGCCAAGCCATCCATTTCAAGGGATTCGATATATCCCTGAATAGCTTCTTTCACGCGCTCAAGGGCTTCCTCACGGGTCGCGCCATCACTTCCACAGCCCGGCAAACTGGGTACTTCAGCAATCCAAACCCCATCTTCGTCTGTGTAGAGTAATACATGTCGCATCATGAATTTATCAAACCTCAATGCCCGTTATTCAATGTCATTGTAGCATCAATTGCTGCCGTGAAAGTGAAATCCTTTGCACGAATGTTAAGCCTGACAGATGCGCACGTAATCGAGATCGAAAGTGACGGGAACCGCACCGGATGAGCCGAAGAAAGCCAAACGTCCGTCCGGCCAGGTGCTGTCAACAGCGGTGTCGATGAACTGACCGTTGATATACAGATCAAAGCGCTCACCATGACTATCAACGCGGACGGTATTGACTACATTGTCGCCTGTTTTGATGGCATCGCTGCGCTGCCACGCGATGATGTCGTGATACTGCTTATCCTGCCAGCGTCCGACGTAGTAATTGCCTGAACTGTTAATCATGAAGGCGAGGTAATTATTCTGATCCTGATAGCGCAGCCAGATTCCCGTGCGTCCGGGTTTGTCAGCGGAAAAGCTGGAGGAGCGAACGACTGCTTCAACACGAGCATCCGTCATCACCACCCCGCGCAGACTGCCCCAGGTGGTCGGCACATCGCTGCCGCTGTTCGTGCCGATGCGCATCTCATAGGAGCCATCGACGATTTCGATGATGGAATGATTACCGGGGCCAGTAAACCAATCATTTTTGGTGAAGCCGCTGTTAAATTCATCCTCGATGATGATGGGGCAGCTTGGCCCCAGCACGCGCCCATCCTGCGCGGGCAGCAAAGCGCTCGATTGAGGGTCATTCGGGTCATAGGGCGCGACAAAATAATGATCGTCACCTTCGGCAATCCAGCCCGTCAGCACACCGCCGCCATAGTTGATGTGATACCAGGCCAGATTATCAGCACAGGTGGGGCCTTCAGTGACGGTGAAGCGCTCGCCGGGACGCAGTTTGTCCATCTGAACGCCGTTTTTGCCGGGACCGCTGCGGACATTGACGGGGCGATTATCTTCCGACAAAACGATCCCTTCCACACCTATATAGAGCTGTGAAGGTAATGCGCCGGGACAGCTCACAATCGGCAGGGATGTTGCGGTGTAGGTTGCGGTAGGTAGCGGCGTGATGGTATGGGTCGGTGAAGCCGTTGCGGTGGGTGTGGATGACGGCGTATTGGTCGAAGTCGGTGTCGAAGTCGCCGTCGGTGTATGAGTAGCCGTCGGCGTGGGGGTCGAGGTCGGCGTATGGGTGGCAGTGCTGGTCGGTGTGAATGTCTTGGTCGGTGTATCGGTTGGGGCAAGGGCTACCGGGACAACTGCCAGATCGCCTGCCGCGCTGACCAGTGACGACGACGCAGCAATCCAGCCGGGAGCGCCATCCGGCAAAATCACACGATACCACGCGCCATCCTCACTGATGCCCGTGATGTCCAACCGATCTCCGGCTTGCAGATCACCGACGGGCGGGTACTGCGAACCGGGACCACCCCGCGCGGTCAGATCGCGTCTGGCTTCGGCAACCGGAGTGGCAGGCGTAGGCGTAAAGGTATCGACTGGCGTAAAGGTCGCTGTGGGTGTGCGTGTGAAAGTTGACGTGCTGGTGAGTGTTGGCGTGTCGGTTTTCGTAGCCGTTACTGTTGGCGTGAAAGTCTCCGTAGGCAGAAGTGCGAAAGCCTGCGCGGTGGCGCTGCTGTTATAAGCGATAGTTTCTTCAACAGATTGGGTCTGCGCTAGAGCGACCTGCTGCGCATTCTGCGAGAAAAGCGCAATCGCAATCAGTCCCACGATAACCACCACAACAGCGGCAGCGCCAAACACCAGCGGATTCAAGCCCGATTTAGGCGGCGTGACCCCGGCGATTTGTCCCGACTGAGGGGTAATCGTCGCCATACCTGCTCTGGAAGCGGGTGGTGTGGTGGGGCCATCGTAGCCCGGTGATGACGGTAATGGCGCTCTGCCCGTCGGTGTTGATGATACGGGCTGCGGTGTCGGCGCGGGTGTATTGCCGAGCGATGATGTGGCAGTGGGACGATTAGGCAGCGGGAAGGTAAAAAATCCGGTGTCCTGTTTGGGCAATCCCTGAATGGCGTTTTCAAAAGCGGCGGCGAAATCGCGCATGGCGGGGAATCGGTCATGGGGATTTTTCGCCATCGCCTGATCGAGGACGGCTTTAATCGTGCTGGGCAGATTTTCGCGCCAGACCTGCGGCGGTGTCGGTTCTTCGTTGAGGTGCTTGTGCATGAGCGCGAAAGGTGTCGGGCCTTCGAAGGGCAAGCGTCCGGTCACGAGGTGATAGACGAGGATACCCATCGCGTACTGGTCAGTCGCGGCGGTGACGCTTTCGCCGCGCCACTGCTCCGGTGACATATACGAGGGTGTCCCCATCGCGACACCCGTCCCGGTCAGGCCAGTGGTGGTATTGACCAGCTTGGCGATACCGAAATCGACCAGAAAAGGACTGCCCTGATCGTCAAACATGACGTTGCTGGCTTTGATGTCACGATGCACCACGCCGCGCAGATGGGCATAATCCAACGCGCTGCCGAGATGCTTAATAATCTCAGCCGTCTCCCAGAGCGACGGCAAATCTTCCTTATTTTGCGCGCGGTAACTGATGCGTTCCGCCAGTGAACCGCCTGTGAGCATCCGCATGGCGACATAGCTCAGGCCGCTGGTGATGCCGTAATCGTAAACCGGGACAATGTGGGCGTGTTCCAGCGCGGCGGCGGTTTGCGCCTCGCGGGTGAAACGCTCCAGAAATTCACGCTGCTGTGCCATTTGTGGTGGGAGGACTTTGAAGGCGACATCACGCCGTAACCCCACCTGATGCGCCCGGTAGACCGCACCCATACCGCCCATGCCGAGCAGTTCACGTACTTCGTACTGACCGAGTTTCTGCCCGGTCAGATTTTCGATATTGAGGTTAGCGGACTGGGAAGGTGTCGGCGGCTGCGGGGGCGACTGACTGCTCCACGCCGCCGTATTCTCGATCATTTTCGAGAGGGTTTCGATGGCAGGGCCGAGATAGACATTTTTCTCGTCAAAGACATACACGCCGTCGCATTCCAGCAGAGCGCGGATATGCGGCGTAGGCGCTTTGTCGGGTGGGATAGGATCGTAGCTTTCCTGAAAAACGGGGATCATGGGCTTATCGAGGCGGTGCGCCTGTTCGATCTCACGCTGTACCCATTCGGAATCGAACGTACCCTCCCCGACCAGACAGACGAAGACATCGGCGTTTTCGATGGCGCTCAGGAGGCGTACCGGAAACGGGCCGGGGGTATCCAACCGGTCTGTATCGACATAGACATCGATCTTATTGGTTTTTAAGTCACGCTGAACAAGCTGCGCCAGCATCGCGCTGGGCTTGCGACGGTAACTGATAAAAATACTCGCCATATTGCGCCAATCGCCAGTTGGATTTCGTTCTTATGCAGAGTATAGATCGTTTACGCCGTTCATACCAAGCGTAACATACCGATTTTATACCGTTTTAGTACGAAATTGCCCTCTTGGTAGCGGTACTAAAGCGTTTTGCCGAACCAATCGACCAGCGTTTGATAATATTTGTGGATGATGTTGATTTCGTAGACGTGGGCGTGACCTTCCAGAAAAACGATCTGTTTGGGTTCGTTGGCTTTGTCGTACAGGGCGAGAATATCCTCGTGTGACATACCGAGGAAGGGGTCACTTTCGCAGTAAACCATGAGCATGGGCGTGGGGCTGACGTTCATGATCTCATTTTCAGGCCGCCCGGATTCGACGTGCGGGACAAAGCGAATCGCGCGTCCGATGCGCCCGATGACCGTCCCGATGGGATTTTGCACAAAGTAAGGCCACAGGGCTTTTAGCGAGGGGCAATCGCTGATGAAGCCGTAGGGCAAGGCAGTGGCGACCAGCGAATCGACGTTGTGCTGACGGGCTTCCGCCAAAACCGCTGTCCATGCGCCTACCGAACGCCCGACTAACCCAACCCGCTCATAGCCGCAGGATTTGACATATTCCAGCGCCGCCTGTAAATCAAGAATCGTTTTGCCATCGCCCGTATAAAAGCCGCCGCTCTCGCCGTGTCCACGCAGGTCGAAGGTGAATATGTCGTAGTATTCGCACAGCCATTCGCAGATCATGACCGAGCCGAGGCAGTGCTTGGCGCGGAATCCACCGTGAATGTAGATGACGGCTTTTTTATGTCCACGTTTGAGGTGAACGCCTTTGACCAGCGTTCCATCGGAGGCGTGTAAGGTGACGCGCTCGTGCGGGACATTGAATTTGGTGCGGTGGGCAAGGAGTTTATGGGAACTCAGAGTGCGTGTATCGGCAAAACCCGTCAGGCGGATGATGGCAGTACCCGCCGCAATCACCACGAGCAGCAGCAGAATGATGCTGATGAGCAGTTTGGGGACAGTATCGAGGTCTGGACTGCCGAGGGTTTGGATGAACGCCTGAAGACTCAACACGGCGACCAGGATCAGCCACGTAATCGAGAGCATCCAATTGCGATCCATGAGCGAACCGCCCACCGGATCAAGCTTGAACTGCTTATTCTCGCGGATGAGGCGCGGGAGGGGTGCATAGAGCAAAACCAGATAGACGACAACCAGAAGGCCGATGAGGATATAGAGGCTGGACAAGGTTTGCATCTTCAGACCTGTTCCTGAGCTAGTGATTGTCCCTCAAGGCGGTCAACAATCTGATGGCGAAGATAGCGTAGTACGGCGAAAAAGTAGATAAAGACATAAGCAATAATGACGAGCGGGTATGTCCAGAAAGGCATGGTGCGGCGCGGGATGACATCGGTTTTGCAGCCGAGCGGATTCCCATCGACCAGCACAGGACGGATGCATTCGGCATAGGCCTGACTGTGGCGGCTGCCGGGTTTTGGGTCGAAATAAGAGGGTGTACCGACAATGCCCATATGCGATTCATCGACAACAGCGGTTTGGAATGCGCCTTCGAGTGTAGTGGCGCTGTCTACGGGCGTAATGCCGTCGTTCGCACCCCAGACCATTGAGATATAGGTATTCGAGAGCAGCCCAACGAAGTCGCCGGAGCGGATGCCGCCGACCAGATAATAAGGGATATTTGGGTTGGTGTGGCGAAATTTCTGGTTGAACTCCGCTAAAAATTTGCGGCTGGAAAATTCATACGCGCCGCGCTGGCGTGGATTCCGGGCGCAGTTCAGATTCATCACCAGCAGATAATGATGCGCCATGGCCTGATGGGGTGTGCCGAGGAAAAAGACGGTTTCGACCAGTTCGCCGCCGTGTACTTCGACATCTGCCTGATAGGATGCGCCATCCAGATAGGCGCGTGTCACCAGTCCGCCCATGCTGTGCGCGATAATGATGATTTTTCCGGTTGGGGATTGGCGTGCCAGTTTAACAATCTGGTGACGCAGACATTCGGCGTTGGTTTCGTTGGAAGGAGTCGAAAGGGGGCTGCTGTCGTAGGAAGCAACGAACGGCACAAAGCCATCGTCAATGAACCACTGCGGCATCTGGCGAAAGTCGGATTTCACACCCGCTTCCCAGCGGACAGCCTCCGGTTGGCAGAGATAATGACTGCGCCGCATACTCCCGGTCAGTATCGCGGCGGTTTTAAAGCCGTGTACCAGCAGGACATAGGATTTGGGCAGATTCGTTGATTCTGGATTCAGGGCTTATTTCCCCCTCATTTTCCGGTTCTTGCCACCGTTAGAAATTTCACACCGAAAAGTTTACCAAAAGGTAGCCCTTTTCCAGACCGTTCATGCTACCCTGTGACTGTGAGTTGGTTACAGTGGAGCAGTGAGATGATATGGAGAACATCAATTCAGCCCCATCAGGATTTTCGCAAGCCCTGAAAACGGCTGCTATGGCTGCCGTCACACCCCTCCGGCTGCCGCCGCTTTTTGGCCGCCGTCTACGGGTTGATGCAGTTGTAGGAGGTATCCGCCGCCGTTTTGCGCCGATTTCCCCGTGATCGCCGCCGCCTACCCCCTCCGGCGGGGCAGCAGCCAGAGAAACTGCTGCCATATCTGGCGGTTGGTCGGCGGTCACAAACGGGTTGCTAAGACGATGTATCCGGTGTTTTCTGAGTCGCCATGCGTTCGCGGATGACATCCAGCACATGATTAGACACGGCCTGACGCGCCTGATTGATGCAGTTCTTGACCCCTTTAGCGTTGGTGCGTCCGTGCCCGACGATCACTACCCCGTTCACGCCCAGCAGTGGCGCTCCACCGACTTCGAACGGGTCAATCTGCTTATAGACACGGCGGAAAGCCGGGTACGCCAGCGCGGCTCCGACTTTGGAACGCACATCAGCCGTGAGTTCGGTGCGCAGCAGGTCGAGCATCAACTGACCCATCGCTTCCAGTGTCTTGATGAAGATATTCCCGGTAAAGCCATCGGCGATGATGATGTCGGCCTCCAGATGCAGCGCGTCTTTTGGCTCTACATTGCCGATGAAATTCAAACCGCTGGCGCTCATGAGGGGTGCAGTTTCCTTGACCAGTTCGTTGCCTTTGCCTTCTTCTTCACCGTTGGAAAGCAGGGCAACGCGCGGATTGGGCATTTTCAGCACTTTTTCGGCGTAGGCGTTGCACATGACGGCGAACTGCACCAGCCATTCCGGCTTGCAATCCGCGTTCCCGCCACCATCTGCCAGAATCACGCGCCTATCTTTGAGTGGAATGATCGCGGGGAAAACCGGACGCATGACATTTTCCATGCGCTTGAGTTCGAAGAGGGTGGCATAGGCTAAAGTCGCGCCTGTGTTACCAGCAGTCACAAAACCATCGGCTTTGCCCTCTTTCACCATGCGCATCCCGACGGCTATGCTCGAATTGGGTTTGGCTTTACCGACGCGGCTGGGCTTATCTTCCATCGTCACGACTTCATCGGCGTTCGTCACGCTGATTTTCAGCCCGGACACATCATGTTTGGCGAGTTCTTTGGTAACGGTGGATTCGGTTCCCACCAGTATAATTTCAGTATCCGGGTATTCCCGCGCAGCGAGGACAGCCCCTTCCACATCCGGTACGGGATTCTCGTCGCTTCCCATCGCATCTAAAACAATGCGCATTTGATTTTTTCCTTAATCCGGCGCTAGGCTTTTTCGCCCAACCGCCGTTCTTTTCCCTCGATCAGTGCCTTGATATTATCGCGATGGCGGTAAAAAACCAACGCGGACACAATCAGATAGCTCATATAAATCGGCTGGTAGTAACCGGAAACCACGAAGAAAACAACCAGCAGGGCAATCAGCGCAGTAGTCGTTAACACGGCAAGGGAGACATAGCGCGTGATGAGGACGATCAGCACCCAGATCGACATGACAACCGCGATGACCAACGGCGGGATGAAGAGGAACCATGTGCCAATGGCTGTGGCTGCGCCTTTGCCACCGCGAATTTTCCCGGCGATAAAGAGGACGATAATCGACCAGTTGTGTCCGACGATAGCGGCAATCGCGCCGATCATAGTTGCTAAACCCTGATATTCAGCAGGGACAAACTGGCGCACGACGAGGATAGCAATTACGCCTTTGAGACTGTCGAGAAACCAGGTGATGCCGCCCCAGGTTTTATTGACCGCGCGGGCGATATTTCCCGCGCCCATATTTCCACTGCCTACCGTAAATATATTGATGCCATGTAAACGTCCGACAATATAGGCGACTGGAATTGAACCGATTAAGTAAGCAACAACAATCATGAGAACTATTGTCAAAATGTCCATAATTTAAGGTTCCTTACACTCATTTTCAGGTTTTTGGGCGAGCGCACAGGCTTCAGCAATTATACTTAATGTGCATTTAATGATGGATAAGGCAAGTATAATGGTTTGTTACCTTTTTGCAACAGACACTCACTTAACACTAAAATGAGATAAAAGCGACGCAAACTGTTTAATGGGAAGGCCTGAGACCTTCCCCTACACAGCAGATTTCGACTTCCGCTCACCACATAAGCATACCGGGGGAAAGTGTGTTGGATAAATCAAATGTAACCTTCGTTCTCATTCATGGGTTTCAAACGACTTCTGTCCTGCTGCACAGGAAAAAGGTTTATAACGCGACCTGCGCCCCGGAACCGATTCGCTGGACTCCGAGTTTTCATTCCGATTTTGATAAGCTGCCGGAGTGGTTAAGCGCGGATGGGTTTAGCGATATTCGCTTTACAGTCGTGCCCTGCAACCATGAAACCGCGCCGTCAATTGAGGAATGCGCCGTGTGTGTTCGCACTCAAATCCTGTCTGTTCTGAAAGAAGCACCTGACCGCGACATCATCATTATTGCCCACAGCCTGGGAGGGCTTATCGCACGCGGGTATCTCGAATCGGCGGATTATGCGGCGGATGTGAAAGCTCATAAACGCGCTTTCGTGTCGATGGTGTTCACCGTAGGCACGCCGCACCAGAGCATGAACTTTAACCGTTTCCTGCGCCTGAATCTCGGCTGCGATGCGCCTAACACCAAACATCGGGTAGCGGAGCAATTCTCCAGTTCTACCTTCATGCAGGAATTCAACAAGCAGTACCCGATGATTTCCGGGACGCGCTATTATGCGATTGGTGGGACAGGTTACAACGGCCTGGCCGGGAATATACTGGGTACATATATTCATTTTGCTTCCGGCGCGAATGACGCAACCGTTCCGACCAAAAGCGCGATCAGCCTTGAAGGCGCAGTCCAGACAGCCGTCACCCACGATTCGCACCAATCTAAAATCGGCATCCCTTCCTATTTCATGAATGCGCCCGGACAGCAGTACAGCGAAACCTATGCGAAATGCATTCGTCCTGTTCTGTTGGAGGATAAGCCGATGGAAGCAGATACGCTCATTGATGATTCAAGTGGTGTCTCGCTGCTCTATGCTGTCCTCACCGGCACTCTTGTTGGTCTGTTATTCACCCTGTCCTACCTGCGCTATGGTCTGCGGGTTTTACGGGAAACTGTAGCGCCTGCGCCTTCTCAAGCATCCCTCAAGCAGTAAAGTGCTAAGATACATATAATAAATTAAGCACATCATCGAGGGATTATCCTCGAAACCTTCACTGGATAGGCAGAACATAAAATGGACACTCCTCGCCACATTCGTATTTTCCTGTCATCGCCGGGTGATGTTGGTGATGAACGCACCTTAGCGTTACAGGTCATTGAGCAGTTGGGCTATGATACCGGGCTGGAGGACAAAGTCACTTTTAAGGTCGTGGCATGGGATAAACCTGGCGCGGGGATACCGATGTTGGCGACGATGACCCCTCAAGCCGCTATTGATGCAGGTCTGCCAAAACCGTCTGAATGCGACATTGTGATCGTGATTTTCTGGGGGCGAATGGGAACGCCGCTGCCCTCTCAATACAAGAAGGCCGATGGCAGCCCATATTTATCGGGCACAGAATGGGAATTTGAGGATGCCATGCGGGCAGCGCGGCAGCACAAACGGCCTCAGGTCGTGGTGTACCGCCGCACCGAAAAGGTACTGCTTGATCCAGACGCAGCGGATTTTCAGGCTAAGCTGGAACAGAAACAACGGGTAAACGAATTTTTTGCTACGTTTACTGAGCCTGAGACGGGCGCGATTTTGCAGGGCATTAATCCCTACGAAAAACCGGCTGACTTCCGGCGCGACTTTGAAAGACATCTGCGGGTACTGGTTGACCGCCTTCTCAAAACGCCGCTTGCTGATAATGTCTCACTGCCCAAAGACCCGATTCCTAAACGTGAAATCTGGCAGGGTTCTCCATTTCCCGGCCTGCGCGCCTTTACCCCTGACGATGCCCCGATATTTTTTGGTCGTGGTCAAAAGATCGATTCCCTCATCGAATTTGTGCGGGAGAATCGGGTTACTGCGGTGGTGGGGGCCAGTGGATCGGGCAAATCATCGCTGGTCGGCGCGGGGCTAATCCCACGCCTGATGAGCAATGCTATCGAAGGCAGCAAGGATTGGCTGTGGCTGCGTTTTACACCGGGCGAAATCAGCGATAATCCATTTACCGCTCTGGCAGCTAAACTGGAAACCTTTCTGACCCGCACGAATTGGAACACCCGAAAATTAAGCGATGCTTTAAGTCAAAACCCGGCGAGCATCCATGAAATCATCGGGCAAATTCTGGCTGATAAACTGGCTTGGGTCGAACTGCTGTTTTTTGTTGACCAATTCGAAGAACTTTTTACTTTAGCCCATGAGCAATATCGCCCGGCCTTCATCGAACTGCTCACTCAAATAGCGAATTCCAGCCGTGTACGGGCTGTTCTGACCATGCGGTCTGATTTTTACCAGCACTGTGTGGCCTATCCCGGTCTGGAAGAACTGCTTACCCACAGCACCTTCCCGCTCTCGATCCCCAGAACTTTCTCGCTGTTGGAAATGATCAAGCGTCCGGCGGAACGAGCCGCGCTGGTGTTTGATGATGGGCTGCCGGAGCAAATCGTTACCGATACAGGCAATAATCCGGGAGCATTGGCCTTGATGGCTTATACACTGGATGAACTGTATCAACTTCGCGGGACTGAGGGGAAGCTAACCTATAATCACTACAAGTCCTTAGGCGGGGTACAGGGCGCTATCGGTACCCGCGCGGAAAACACATTTAACACTTTAGATGCGGCTGCTCAGGCGGCGCTGCCGCGCGTTTTCGAGTGTCTTTTGGCAGTGGACGAAAACGGTACAGCAACGCGCGAACGTGCTTTATTGAGTACCTTTGATAATGATCCGGCTGGATCCCGATTAATTAATGCTTTTATTGATGCGCGTTTGCTGACGACTACCGACAACGCGGAAAATACCGATAACAAAACACCGATGGTGGAAGTTGCCCATGAGGCGCTGTTCCGCAGTTGGGAACGCCTGACCAATTGGATAACGGAAATTCGCGATGACCTGATGCTGCTACGTCAGGTTCGTCAGGCAGCCAAACAATGGTACGATCACCATTCCGACCCATTTTTCCTGTGGCCTGATGAACGTCTCAAGCCTGTTTATGCCATGCTTGAGCGCCTGAAGCCGCAGCTCACTAAGATGGATGAAGATTTCATTCGTCCTGAAGCTGAGCGTATACTGCAAAATACCCACACCTACCCCTCGGATACAACCCATCAAACCCTGAGCGCGTGGGGAGATCGTCTTTCGGTAATTGGCGATCCGCGTCCCGGCGTGGGGCTAAAGCCAAATGATATTCCCGATATGTCATGGTGCTTTGTGCCGGAAGGCAAGGTCAATCTGGAGGATGGCGCGGGAGAATTCAATGTCGCCCCCTTCTTTATGGCTCAATATCCGGTTACCTACCGGCAGTACAAAGCATTTCTGGATGATCCGCAGGGATTTAAGCATGATGACTGGTGGAAGGGCCTGGCATCCGTCAAGCAGCCGATGCTGGAACAAACAACACGCTATTGGAGCTACCCGCGCGACAATATCAGTTGGTATCAGGCGGTGGCCTTTGGGCGCTGGCTGTCCGACTGCTTAAAGGGCGAGAAAATTGAATCGGCTGATGGTTTTTCCTGCACGATTGGTGTGGATTGTGTGATTCGGCTGCCGACTGAATGGGAATGGCAGCAGGCGGCAACAGGCGGGGATTGGAAACGCACTTATCCCTGGGGTAAGTGGAAACCGATGCAGGCCAACACCAAAGAATCTGGCCTTAACCGCACTATCGCCGTTGGGATGTACCCGGATGGCGCTTCGCCCGTTGGCGTGCTGGACATGTGCGGCAATGTGTTTGAGTGGTGTCTGAACCAGTATGAGGACACTGGAATTACCGATCTGGCTGGAGAAGCAAACCGGGTTTTACGGGGCGGTTCGTTCTTTAATGATCCCCCGGAATGTACCACTGGCTATCGTTCTCTGGCTATCCCGGATTTACGCGAATTTACCTTTGGCTTCCGTGTTTGTGCAGCATCCACGCTTTAGCCTTTCACTATGAAAGATTTTTATGGCTGAACAACCTTCGTCTCAAGACAATCCCATTATCGATATGTTTCCGCGTCCGGTAGCGCTGGCCTATAAAGCCCTGCTGAATGCCAAGACATCGCAGGATCGCGCCCGACTGATTTTTGACATCTATGATTTCAGCATCCGCATGATTACGCTGGGTCTGACCCTGCGTTACCTGCGGCTGGATTTGCAGCGTATCAACAGCACGCCTGTCAACGAGAAACTCAGTAAACATCTGGTCAGCAGTTATGTTGGCAACTGGGTCGATATTCTGCGGATGCTGCTGGATACGTATGCCGAACACCAGACCCCGTTTTTCGTGAATGAACTCTACGATGATTACCGTGCACTGGTCAATGATGAGCAGAAACGCGCTGCATTCTGGCAGCCGTTTGAAGAACTGGCGCGGTTATCCAACGATTTCAAGGGATTAGCGACGCGGCGTGCTACCGATGCACAGTTCGCGCCTATCGCCCAGCAAGCGCAGGAAACCCTCGGCAAAATCATCCAGCGCTTCCACTTTTTTGCCAGCTACAAACTCATTCTGGTGTTGATGAATGAGGAAGCTGAGGCGATGGACTGCACCGGCGACAAACTGGTTCCGAGGACGCTGGTTGAACTGGGGCTGGCGGACACAAAACTTCAGCAGGGTATTTTCTATCTTGTCCGGCAGAGTGACCATGCGGCGCTGGAACTGCACCCGCTGATTATTGTCTCCGATCCTGACAAAATGCCGCTGGATGTGATCAAGCAAATCCAGATGCCGCAAAATGTATGGCTGGAAAATGCGCTGGCGATTTGGAGCTATCGCCCGGAACAGGATACCCATTACTTCAATGCCCTGATGCGCAGCGGCATGGTGGTTGAGGATACCAGGCTGATCGGGCTGCTGGATGATCTTTACAGTCAATTGATGAAACGGCTGCATCATATCGATGTGGCTGAGACGCTGAACTGGAAAATATTGAAAGCGGCCTTTGATCGCTTGTCCAGCGATAATGCTCAGGAAATCCGTTCGCTGTATAACCAGCAGGTTTATCTCAAACGCGAGAAAGTCAACGACGCTATCAACGAATTTCTGTGGGACAGCACGAGCAGTGGATTGGTGATTACGGGTGACAGCGGGGTCGGCAAAAGCGCCTTCTCGCTGTGGCAGTTGGAGCAGGCCAGCGCCGCCCCAAATCTGACGATGCTGTGGTACAGCGGGCGCAATTTTCCGCCCAATCGCGCGATTATTGAAAAAATGACGGCTGACCTCAGTGAGCGGATTACCGCCAAAATATCTCCGGAAGACAACCTGTTCGACCAGTTAAATACACAACCGGATATGCAGCAGCAGCGGGTGCTGGTGTTCTTCGACGCACTCAATGAAAACAGTGCCCCAGTCGCCGTGCTGAATGCGATTGATGAACTGGTACGGCAGGCGGAACAGTACCCATGGCTGAAGATCATCATCACATCGCGTCCACAAGCGTGGCGTACCATCCGGAGTGGACGTGTCGATAAGACTATCGAGCGCCTGTATTACACGCATCCGGGCAGCAATTCACCCACGCTGGAATTGGAAGGATTCCAATCCGGCGAAATCGAGATGAAAGTCTTCGATTTCCAGAGTGAACTGCATCGCGTCTATGAACTGTATCGTAAGGAATACAATCTCCAAACGGCCTTTGACAAGATCGAATTCAAGATGGCGGAACTGCTGCGCGATCCGTTTGCGCTGCAAATGATCGCTCGCATTTACCAGGGACGCACCCTGCCAGCCAGCGTCAACCCGATTGATCTGGTGGAAATGCTGGTGACACGGCTGCGTGAGGAATCGGCTGAAAATCTGCATCTCGAAGCGGCTGATCTGGACTTTCTGAATGAACTGCTGCCGCTGTTCTTTGACAACGAGAATAATCCGCGCAATTTCATTCCCCGAAAAGCACTGGAAAATCTCGACCCGGAATTCTTTGGGCACAGCCTGCATGACCGCATCATGAACGATACCCCGGACAGTCAGGGTCAGATGGTGAACGCGGCTTATCAGCGGCTGGAAAACGCGGGTATCCTGACACTGGAAGGAACTCGGGCGGAGTATGTGGTTCGTTTCCGTTTCGAGCGTTTTTACGATTATTTTGTCGGCAACCATCTTTACCTGCACATTGGTAATAAACCACTGCAAGATCGTTTCGACAATTATCTGAAACTGGTCGATCAGATGCGCGCTTCACCCTTCCTGTGGGGGCCATTGCACCGGGCGATGCTGCTGGATATTCAACAGCATCCGACACTTGATCTGGTACTGAAGCTGGCTCCGGAGACCGAGAAAGAAACGCTCAACGCCCCGGTCATCCAGGATTTGCTGACCGAAGCGCTGGTTGCAGTGGGGTCGAAGGACGCGGAACTGGTCAGCCGGATTTGTAACGGGCTGCTCTACAGCCGTTATGATTCGACCTACAGCCGCATCCGCAATTGGCCGCATGGTTATGTATTTGCCATCACGGTGGCGAATGCGCTGCAACTGCTGGATGTGTTAAAAGCCGCTACGACCCACCCCGATGAAATTATTCGCAATGCGGTTTTGTATTCGGCCTACGTCAGCTACGGTACTAATCCAGAGATCACCATGGAGATCGTTCGCCATGTGATTGGGAAAATCTGGCAGCGGCGCTTCCTGGTGAACTTTTCCGCGATTTACACCGCTTTCACCCTCTCGATGCTCTTGTTCATGAGTTACTACTCGACTCCCGAAGGGCCAGCGCAGCGTAAGGAGCTGGTCGCGCTGTGGATGCCAGTGCTCAACCGTCTGCCAAAAGGCGGCGGAAAACGCAGCGTATGGAGCGCTATCCGGGGATTGGTCATCCGGGTCTTGTTTACCCTGGTCATACGGATCGTGGTTTACCGGATTGGCTATTCCACCGACAATAAAGCGTTGTTTGCGGTGCCGGATGGTGAAGCTGCCCTGCCTATTGACCCGCGTGTGATGCCTGATCTGGAGATATTCCTCAAGCATTATCGCGGCGCAATGGATAAAGAGCGGATGCACGAAATCCACTTCGATGAAATCCGTCCGCGCTGGGAAGCAGTGCTGCTGCACCCGGATGGCAACATCCGCAACAACATCATGGTTTCGATCATCTTCTTCGCTTCCATGCTGCCCTGGGCGAGACGTGATCCGGTAGCGATGAATCAGGCTGCCCGTGAGATGTTCGATAAAGCCAAGAGCCTGCGGGATGGGATTATGAAAAAGCCAACCCCGATGGTCAATGTGCTAGCCTTCATTTTCGGCAACATGGAAAAACCGACCACTCCGGAAGGTGTCGAAAAGCTGCTTGAGAATTTCGACACGGTGATTTACGAGTTCGAGGAAGTCTGGGAAAGCCGGACACATGGTCTGAAAGCCAGCTATCGCGGGGATAATATGGGAACCTGCCTCTCGATCCATTACAACTTCACTGGCAGTATGGAAACACCCTATCTGGCACGCTACCTGGACTTACTGGTCGAACGCAAGGATGTCATCCAATTCAATAACATCCTTTCGGGTATGGGTGGATCAGGCGGGTTGGTCGATATGGAAGTCTTCCCGAACCGTTCGCCTTATGTCTTACAGCGCTATCTGAATGAAATTTTCCATGCCCTACCGCGGCTGAAATCTCAGGGTGTGGATATGGCGATATTCAGCGATAAGATTGTGACGGCTATGGTGCATCAGAAGCAGCTTGACCCGGTTGGGGCGATCAGTTTGCTGGAAGAGCAGAGTGACGACGAGCTATTCACCGATCTGATGAAGCAGCGGATTCTGACCACCCGGCGCAGTCCGTCTATCAGTTTCATTCTGGTGACGGTGGTTTCATGGTTCGCGACGGCAGCGGCTTATGCTGAAGACCCGGCTGGGCGTGAAGTCTTTTTCCACCTGCTGCACCATATCGCCACTGGCAAGAATATTTCGAACGGTCTGCTCGGTTTCATCAATCACTACCTCGGTTCAAGCGAAAAGTGAAACCGAAACCCCACTCTTGGGGTTATTACTCACATAGGAATGTGCAGCGGGTCGATCTCAAACGCTGGTCAAGCTGAACCAGTAAAATGAGTGCCAAAGCTGAGTCCGAATTATGCAGGGGTATGAGAACATCCTACCCCTGATAAAAACAGGTTTGCTTTGTCCAATAAAAACAGCCGCGAACCGTATATGGGGAGCGGTAAGCAGTTCCATTGCCCTCCATAACTGTATATGATGATGCCGTTCCAATGCTCAGAATTGGGTTACTCTACCTTGAATTATAAGGATCCTGTTGATGGAAATTCACGATAAACGGCAGCGTGTTGTAGTCACCGGAATGGGTCTTGTCAGCCCTGTCGGCAACTCCGTATCGGAAGCATGGCACAATGCGTCCACCGGAAAAAGTGGGATAGCCCCTATCAATCGTTTTGATACCAGTGATCTGGGAGTCCATTTTGCCGGGGAAGTCAAAGACCTGAATATTGAAGCTGTACTGAATCACCGGGAAACTCGCCGTACTGATCGTGTCAGTCAACTGTCGATAGTGGCTGCTGCGGAAGCTATCAACGATTCTGGTCTGATTATCGATGAGAACAACCGTTATGATGTTGGCTGTCTGGTGGGCACAGGTATTGGCGGTATCGAAACGATGGTGGAAGCAGGCCGCCTCCTGTTCAGCAGAGGCGTTAAGGCTATCAAGCCCCTGACCGTACCCATGTCACTGCCGGATGGGCCATCCAGCCTGATTTCCATGCATTATGGTCTGCGAGGGCCGGTTTTTTCGATCTCAACCGCCTGCGCGACGGGTAACAACTCCATCGGTGAAGCAACCCGTATCATTCAGCGCGGGGCGGCGGATGTGATGCTGGCTGGCAGTGCTGAAGCGGCAGTTGTTGATCTATGCCTCGCCAGCTTCAACAATATGAATGCACTCTCTCGCCGGAATGATGCGCCCGACAAAGCTTCCCGTCCGTTTGATTCCGAGCGCGATGGCTTTGTCATGGCAGAAGGTGCGGCGGTGCTGGTGCTGGAAAATCTGGAACATGCGCTGGCACGCGGGGCGCGGATTTACGCGGAAATTGCTGGCTACGGCAATACGTCGGATGCGTATCATGTCACCGCGCCGCTGGAAACAGGCGACAGCGCGGCGGAGGCGATGAAAATCGCTTTACAGGATGCTGAGATTACCCCACAGGATGTGAATTACATCAATGCACACGGCACCAGCACCGTTTTAAACGACAAGAGCGAAACCAGAGCGATCAAGCAGGCTTTTGGAAAGCAGGCTTATAACATCCCCATCAGTTCGACCAAAAGTGTCACGGGGCATTTGATGGCGGGTGCGGGTTCGATTGAAGCGATATTCTCGATCATGGCAATCCAGAATAACTTTGTTCCACCGACCATCAATCTCGAAAATCCTGACCCGGAATGTGATCTGGATTACACGCCGCACGTGGGCAAATCACACCCGATCAACTATGCGATGAGTAATTCCTTCGGCTTCGGTGGTCATAATGCTGTGCTTGTGTTCCGCAAATATGACGAGGCGAACATCACAGCAAATTGATGGACTAATAAACGCTGGCATAGCGTAAATTTCAATGCATAAAGAGGTAAATCATGCTGCGAGTAGCAAATGCGCCCTGTTCATGGGGTGTAATCGAAGGTATTGAAGGCGAACGGTACGATTATGTGCGCGTGTTGAATGAAATCGCCGCCACAGGGTACGTAGGAACCGAGTTGGGTGATTGGGGATTCATGCCTACTGACCCGGCTCAACTGACGCAGGAACTCCATTCGCGCCATCTGAACCTGCTGGCATCGTGGGTCAGTGTGCAGTTGCATGACAAGAGCAAGCATCAGCAAAGTGCGGATGACTGCGTGCGCACAGCAAAATTGCTGGCGGCAGTCGGCGGCAAGGACAACTTCATTGTCCTCGGCAATGATCCCTATGCCGACCCGCTGCGCACCAAGAACGCAGGACGGATTACGCCGGAAATGGGCATGAACGACGCGCAGTGGAAGGTATTTGCGGATGGCGCGAACATGATCGCTAAGCGGGTGATGGATGAAGCCGGACTGCGGACGGTGTTTCATCATCACATTGGCACATGGGTGGAAACCCCGGCGGAAACCGAGCGCTTCCTGAGTATGACTGACCCGAAAATCCTCGGTCTGGTTTTCGACACCGGACACTGGACATTCGCGGGCGGCGACCCGCTGACAGGCATCAAGCAGTTCAAAGACCGCATCTGGCATGTGCATTTCAAGGATCAACAGCCGGATGTGGCGAAACAATCGCGTGAGCAGGGATGGGATGGCCCGACCTCAGTAGGTCACGGCATTTTCTGCGAATTGGGCAAGGGCAGCGTCGATTTCCCGGCAGTGCTTCAGACGCTCAAGCAGATCAACTACGACGGCTGGATTGTGGTCGAACAGGATGTCCTGCCCGGAATGGGCACGCCCAAAGAGAGCGCACAACGCAACCGCGATTATCTCAAGAGCATCGGCTTATAGTCCGGCTCGGGTCAGCATAAAAGCCGCGTTTGGAGAAACTGCTGCATATCCTTGATTACGAGCCGAAAGCATCTGTGAGCAAAGTGTGCTGCTTCTGGCAAGCTTGTCACATTTCAGATCGGCTCGTAATCGAATCCATGATGGGGTTCATGCAGCCCGCAGCAAACAATCCGCTCATCCCACAGCAACGACTCCTGAGCCAACCAAACTTCTCAGATCGCACCGTCGATAGCAAAATTTGACATCTTTTCTGCGGGAATATACAATGCACACGATTGACTGCACACGATTGCATTGAACAAACCTATTTTAATATGCAACCTTTATTACAAGCCATCAACGTTACTAAAGAATTTCCCGGAACGCTGGCCTTAGACCGGGTACAGCTTGAATTACTGCCCGGCGAAATCCATGCCGTCATGGGTGAAAACGGCGCGGGTAAAAGCACATTGATGAAGATTTTGTCGGGTGTCCACAAGGCCGATACCGGGCAAATCATCCTGAATGGTCAACCTATCTCCCCTGCCAGTCCACGAGAAGCACTAACACTCGGTATTGCCATTGTGTATCAGGAACTCAGTATGGTTCCTACACTGACGGTTGCCGAGAATATCTTCCCCGGTCATTTGCCAACCAACTGGCTGGGTATGGTGAATTACCGCCAGCTTTACCAGAACGCCGCGCAAGTGTTGGAAAAAGTGCATGTCCATGTTGATCCACGCGCATTGGTCGAAAAACTCTCTATCGCTAATCAGCAGCTTATAGAAATCAGCAAGGCATTATCATCTGACTGTAAACTGCTGATCCTCGACGAACCCACATCAGCACTCACAGATACTGAAGCTGACCACTTGCTGAACCTGCTGCGTCGTCTGGCAGCGGAAGGGGTCAGCATCCTCTATATCAGCCACAAACTCAACGAGGTTTTTGCGCTGGCTGATCGGGTAACGGTGCTGCGCGACGGAAAGTATATTGGAACCGAAAAAATCAGCGAGGTAACACCTGATCAGGTGATTCGCATGATGGTGGGACGCGAAATAGGAGCTATGTATCCGCCGAAAAGCACCGACTCTGGCGCACCACTGCTTGAAGTCGAGGGATTGCGGCTGCCCAATTCCGATGCACGCAGTAGTTTCAAGCTTTTCAAAGGCGAGATTCTCGGTTTTGCGGGTTTAATTGGTTCGGGTCGCAGTGAGTTGGCGCGGGCAGTCTTCGGGGCAGAGCCGAAGGCAGAAGGGCAAATCCGGCTCAACGGCATGCCCGTGAATTTTCGCTCCCCACAGGAAGCTATCCAGCATGGTCTGGGGTATCTGCCGGAAGACCGCAAGGCCGCTGGCCTTTTTCTGGACATGAGTATCAGGCTCAACATCGAAGCCACTGTTATTCCGCAGGTCAGCACAAATGGTTTCCTCGCTCCGGGAAAAGAAAAAGCCTTAGCCGAACAGTATGTACACCAGTTAGCCATCAGCACACCGGGAATTGAGCAGGAAATGCGGCGGTTGAGCGGCGGCAATCAGCAAAAAGCCCTGGTGGCGAAATGGCTGGCGATCAAACCCCGGATTTTGATTGTGGATGAACCCACGCGCGGTATAGATGTCGGCGCGAAAAAGGAGATTCACTTTCTCCTGCGCAATCTGGCGGAGAGCGGGGTTGGGGTCATCATCATCTCCTCGGAGCTGCCCGAAATTCTGGGCATGAGCGATCGCATTTTAGTCATGCACGAAGGCGGCGTTGTGGCTGAGTACAGCGCTGACGATGCCACTGAAGAGAAAATTATTCGTTCTGCAAGCGGCCAATAAGGTTAATAAACTTACAATGGAAGATGCAACCCCAGCAGTCAGCACAGTAGCTGCACAAAACATGCTCAAAACACCCAATTTCTTTGTTCGCCTCCTGCGGGCACGTGAGGCGGCATTGATTATCATGATTATCGTGATCGGCATTGCGCTGCAATTGATTACCGGAAAATTCCTGACCACACCGAATCTCAATGCCATCAGCCTCGGTTTTGCGACTTCAGCCATCATCGTGGTTGGGATGACAGCGGCGCTGGTTTCCGGTGGATTCGATCTCTCGGTGGGGTCAGTCTTTGCGATGGGCGGCGTTACTGTCGCTGTTGCGCTGCGGGCGAATTTCCCCATTCCGCTGGCTATGCTGTGCGGGGTAGCCAGTGGAGCGTTGGCTGGCTTAATTAATGGTTTTCTGATTACCCAGATACAAATCAATCCCTTCATTACCACGTTAGGTATGTTGGGCATTGCACGTGGTGTCAGTCTGGCAATCACACAAGGGCTGCCAATTGCAGGGCTGCCGCCTGAATTTCTGGTTTACGGTCAGGGGAAAACGGCGGAAATTTCCAACCTTATCCTGATCGCCCTGTTCGCAATCGTCGTGGGGGACATCCTCATGCGGCGCTCGGCTGCTTTCCGCCAGATTTACTATGTTGGGGGCAATGAGGAAGCGGCTCGGCTGTCGGGCATTAATGTCAAGCGAGTCATTCTGGCTGTTTATATCCTTTCCGGTCTGCTGGCGGGGCTGGCAGGTGTGCTGTCTGTTTCGCGCTTTACCGTAGCTGATCCGGGCGCAGGTTCAGGTGAAGAGTTACGCATTATCGCTGCCTGCATCATTGGTGGATGTAGTTTGCGTGGTGGCAAGGGGACGGTAATCGGTGGGCTGCTGGGTCTGATCTTTGTCGGGTTTATCAATAACGGCATGATACTTTTGCGTGTGCCGGTTTATTGGCAGCAGCTTGCAATGGGTGTGGTGCTTTTGCTGGCGGTAGGGTTTGATACCTTCAGTCAGCGTTGGCAGTTGCGTTCGCGGAGCAGGAAAGCCGGCTAATAGGCTCCGTGATGCAGATGATATTAGAAAACTTCATATTACGTAGAAAGGGCAAGCATGAATAGACGCGAATTTTTGAAAAAGTCGAGTGTGGCGGCGGCGGCAGGGATGCTGGCATCACAGGGACTCAGTCTGACGCGCGCGCAGGACAGCCAGACTTACACGATGGTCACGTTCCTATCGGGTATCAGCTATTGGAAGGATGCCTATCGCGGGATGCAGGATGCCGCCGAATATCTGGGCGTAGCAACCGAATATACCGGCCCAACCGAATATGACATCACCGCCGAAGTCAGCGCGCTGGATGCCACCATTGGACAGCAGCCGGACGGAATCGTGCTGACGGTTATTCAGGCTGATGCGCTCCAACCATCGATTGACAACGCGATTGCTGGTGGTCTGCCGCTGGTAACGTTTGATGCCGATTCGCCGCTCAGCAAACGTTATTCATTCCTGGGAACGGGCAATTACTCCGCTGGCGTTATGGCCGCGCGTTATGTCGGCGCAAAGGCGGGTGGTGGCAAGGCGGCGGTCATTACAGTGCCCTCGCAGAATAACCTCGCCCAACGCACACAGGGCTTCATTGATACAATCAAGGCTGAATTCCCGAACATCACAACGGGCACCGAATACATTGTTGATAACCAGAACACCTCAGAAGGTGCAGCGTCCGGCCTCGCCGCTCTGCTCCAGGCTGAGCCGGATATTAAGGGTGTGTTCAGCAGCAATGCTCAGGCCGCCATTGGTGCCGCACAGGCGCTCCGCGAAGCAGGATTGAGCGATTCGGTAAGCCACATTGGCTTCGACTTTGACGAAGGTACACTCGACCTGATTGATAACGGTCAGCTTGGCGCTACGCTGGCGCAGGGAACCTGGCAAATGGGTTTCTGGGGACTCCTGTTCGCCTATATGGTCAGAAACAGCAAGATCAAGTCCGTATCCGACTGGCAGGCAGCCGGTATTTCCCCACTGCCTCCGGGCGTGGATACAGGTGTTGTCGTCATTAATAAAGACAACAGCAAGTTCTGGCGCGCGTCATAAGCTGTAAGTGGGTAGAGGTGCAGGGAATTGCGCCTCTACCCGCCTCACACATGATGCAGGACAATAAATTAATCGACCAAAGCGCAATGGTCATCTGATAGATTCAAGCAAGCAAGTGTATGACAGGAAAAAAGATACGTCCTACCTCGAACCTCCCCACGATGCAGGATGTAGCCAAATTAGCGGGAGTCTCCCACAGCACGGTTTCACGTGTTTTAAGTCAGATTGAAACCTCGATTCCGATTAGCGAAGAAACCCGACAAAAAGTTTTAAACGCGGTGGAACAGCTCCAGTATCAACCGAATATCATCGCACGCAGTTTACGTACCCAGCGTACCCAGATGATCGCGGTCTTGATCGGGGATATTTCCAATGCATTTTATCATCCGATTGTACGGGCGATTCAGGATTTTGCGGATAAGCGGGATTATGAGGTGCTCATATCGAACAGCGATCATATTTACGAACACGAACAGCGCTTTTTAAATGCTTCACTGAGGCGGCCCGTGGATGGAATCATCATGGCTCCCCACTGCCTGACATCGCAGGATTTGGATGCTTTCATCAAACGCAGCCAGATACCGATTGTAGCCCTGGGAGCACAGGTCAAGCATCCGTTGATTGATGTTGTTGGTGGTACCAGCGAACCGGCGACCTATGAGGCGGTCAAATGGCTGATTGAAGCCAAGGGACATCGCCGTATTGGGTTTATTACCACGCTGAATCAAATGCCGCCGGGGCCATCGCGGGTTCGTGGTTACACCCGTGCGATGGAGGAAGCGGGTTTGCCTGTTGAGCCAGCATTTATCCATAGTGGGGAATTCACCCTGGAAGGTGGGCGACATGCTATGCAGGCCTTCATCCAACAGGGCGATTTACCAACGGCGATTTTTGCAGCCAATTCGCTGATGGCGATTGGGGCTATTCTGGAAGCAAAAGCCGCCGGGTATCACGTCCCCCATGATGTCGGCATGATGGGGTTTGATGACATCCCTGAAGCGACCATCATCTCCCCTGCACTGACCATCGTCAAAAGAGATTTGCGCCAGATCGGTCATCAGGTTGCTGAAATCCTGTTTGACAGAATCGAAGGCAAAGTCACCGAACCGGGGCGCTTTTTCCAGAGTGATTGGACGCTGGTTATCCGAGACTCGATCTAGGCAACTTGAATGGGAGGCGTGTTTTCGAAGCGCTTTTCATTAATAACTGGGGAGGAAGGATTCGAACCTTCGAATGCCGGATCCAAAGTCCGGAGCCTTACCGCTTGGCGACTCCCCAATTAAGTGTCAGTATAGCAAATTCCGAGCCTGAGCAAAAGAGTAAATCAACCGCCCTTATTGGGGTTTGGGAAAGCATTCCCAAATGACCCCGGCACAGTTGTTGGTGCTGGTGGCGGCGGAACGTCATAATCAATCGGCAATGCATCAATCACCGCCTGCGTTTCAATGGTAATGAGCGCCAGCCACCCGACTACACCTTGATAATCGACCTTCACCCAGGGACTATAGGGACTGCGCGCGAGCAGCGTAAGGGGTGCCCGATCCGGGATGGTCATCACTACCGCGAACATAACATCAGGAGCCACCCGCAGATTGACTCCCGCCGGAGCCAGAACTTTGGCAGTCGTGCCTAAATCGCCGTAACGTTGAGGTGGTAGGGGCGTAGATTCGTAAACATTCAGAATTGTGCCGAGATTTTGCACCAGCAGTGAGGCATACATCCACCCGGTTTCACCGCTATCCAGCCGGACATGATACCAATCACCACCGGGATTGCGTCCTAAAACGCTTAACACCTGTCCACCGGGAACTTGCAGAATAACCGCCGCATTGGTCGAGGGAGCGGTACGCAGATTGACCGCGCCATCAGTGGCTACATAACCGGGCTGCGGCAAAATAATCGGTCTGTCCAGCAAGGCAACCGGAAAACCCTGAATCATGGCTTCGTCCAGCGGCAGCGGTTGACCAGGGGCACTGCCAGCAGTGGCGAAACTCCCGGCGCTGTTACTCACTGATATTTGCTGACCGGGACGCAGCAGTTGATCCTGTCCGACTGCAAAAACAGTCGATTGACCGGATAATCCAGCAAAGAGTGTCGTATCACCCGAAGTTTCCACCAGCACGGTGCCATTCAGACCCAACGAAACGCCATTGATAGCAATATTGGCGGGCTGGTCAAGCGGACTTTGCACCACAAACGCGCTGCGTGGCACTGCACCACAGCCCGGCGCGACATCGCTGGTTTGCACAATCATCGACTGCCACGCGGGAAAATCGGGCGGGGTAACATTGCTCACCTGCACATCGCCCACCATCAAGCCGGTAAATTGAACCGGCTGTGGACTGCGCAGCCACACCAGTCCACCTATGCCATTTTCCGGGGTAACTGATGGTGTATGAATCGAGGTAACAGCCTTTAAATCCACCAGTGCGCCGACTGGATTCAGAGCATTGCTGACCGCGCCCTGTGGCTCAGCCTGCGGGGCACTCCCACCATTACAAATATAGCCCACCGGGCTGCTGACACAGGCATTGCTGGCGGCTGTCCAGATTGCTTCAGCCGCAGGGGCACAGGCCGCACTGCTCACTTGAGTTCCATCCTGCGCAGCGACCCATACACCACCCAACAGCAAAACGAACGCGATACTGAGAACAGTCAGTGCCCGGTATAACATACAAATTCCTTCAACCCTCATCAGTGTCCAGATTCATTATAGGATATGCCTTGCATATTTCGCCAGACGAACCCATCTTCTCAGCCGTGAAAGATATGCTATAGTGGGGTTATGCTTTTACACCTCTCATCCAAGGATAAACTGCCATGACACCCGTCGACATTGATGAAGTGATCGCGCTCAAACAGCGCGTTGCTAAACTGGAACGGACGGTAGATTTTTTGCTGCAACAATTAAAGCTGGATTATGTGGACACACCCAATTACGGCGAAAATACCTCTTATATTGATCTAATCCGGCAGAACAAACTCATGGAAGCCATCAAGCTCTATCGCGATAAAACCGGCGCAGGGCTGGCAGAAGCGAAACACTATATCGACTCACTGGCTGGCTCACTTTGATCGTAACTGCTCTGGACAAGGATGCTCATTTGGATAAGTCATTTCAGTCTACCGATCCGCCCCTGCGTTTGCTGGCGGCCTTTCAACAAGCCTACCCGGATCAGGCTATGGAATGGGTGATTCGTGCGCCGGGACGCGAGATGTGGTTAGCCGCTTCCCGTGCGATCAACGAAGAATTCGCCATCGTTGCGCCCGATATGGAAGCCGTGAAAGCGGTGTTCAGCCTGCAAAGCGCCAAAGTGAAGCGCACCATTTCACAGCGTCCCCTGCCACCCTGGGCACGCTACCCGGCTGGTGTGACTTTACTACTCGCACGCGAAGGTCTGGACGTATTCGGGCTAAATATGGTTGTGATGGGTGATGAGCCGCCCGGCCCCCGTTATAACTACGCACTTGGCATCACCTTTGCTTCACTCTGGCACGATTTGCTGCAACGGGACTATACCATCGACGACCTGATCGCGATTGTTGACCGCACCCGCCGCGATTATCTGGGGGAAGAAATCGGCTGAAGGGGAGTTGAAAGCAATTGAGGACAAACATGGCTTCAATCCAGTGGGTTACATTGGATGGGTGAATTTGCTGTGCGGGATGCGCTCGACCCGCGTATATCGCAGCAGCTAAACCAAGTCTTGTGGCGGCGGAGTGGCGGTGAAATCTCCCCTCAAATAATGCTCGTTACGGGGAAATGGTTGTGGCGGCGGCGGCGGTGGCGAAATGCAGTTCCAAGTGCTGAGTTCTGAGTGCAAAGTTGGAATTCGGCTTCGCGGCGGCGGCGCACTATTTTGCCGTCCCAGGGGACTTCCGTTGGTCGCTGCAATGTTTGCTGCAAAGTCAGGTGCCCACTGTTGCCGCGTTCCTGCCAGGGAAAACCCGCCTCAGAATATTTGCTGCTGCCGCTTCGGCGGATCGGTTCTCACCTGGGCTATGACATGAAAAGCCGCCATTTGCTGCCATTTTCCACCGTTTAATGCGGTGCTACCTTATCGATTCCCGAATACAATCATAGCACGTAAGTTCTGTTTTGTGTGTTATAGTTTTCATACCAAAAGGATTTTTAGATGATGGAAGCGGCGCGGCTGGAGGGTGTGGTGTTTTGCGGGGAAAATCCGCATATTGTGTTGGTGGATGCCGATGAGACGATCACGGCAGCGGTGAGTTATTGGGAATGTACGTATTCGGCTTACGGCGAAGGTCATGCCCTGCTGGTGTATCTGAATGCGGCGAATGCGGCGGCGCTGGATCACCCCACCCTGGCGATTTACAGTGATAATGCTCCACTGGCGCGTTACCTGACCGATACGCTGAATCAGCATTTTGATGACTGGCAGGGGTTGGGATTCGCGAATGCAGCGATTCACCCGGCGCGATTTTTCAAAGAAGCGGACACGCGCTCTTTTTACCGGGTCGCCTGCCATACTGAATCCGGGCACATCGATCTGCTGTGGCAGGATATTCGTCCGCCCGATTTGCGCCTGATGCCGGATTTACAGGGCGGTGGTTTCGGCGCGGCGGGTGATGAGCATTACCACGTCGTCAACGTGATTTTGCTATGTGGAGAGGGCAGCATCCGCATCAATGAGCGGGAAGCAGTGGGCAAGCCACAAACCCCCACGCGGCCTGATGGTCGTTTTTCCAGTTCGGTCTTTGTGGCGATTTCGGAAACGTGGGTGAAAATAGAATCCGCAATCACTTAAAAGCAGGGATGTGATAATGAACATCTATCGGCTAATTTTCATCGTCATTCTCGCAAGTAATTTTAGCCCTCAAGCGAGGCAGGTCGTACAGCCTGAATGTACCGATGATAAGCTGAAACTCGCCTATGTTTCGGATGAGGTCGATCAATCAAATATATTCACGGTATTTGCTGATGGTAGCGACGCAACCAATTTAACAAACGATACCAGCAGCAACTTCTACCCTCATTGGTCACCGGATGGATCGCAGATTGCATTTGTATCAAACCGTACTGGCAGTCTCAATATATTCATTATGAACGGTGATGGAAGTGATCTTCGAAACCTAACGGATGACAAATCTGATAACAGCAATCCAGATTGGTCGCCAGATGGTTCACAAATCGCCTTTGTATCAAATCGTGATGGCAATCGCGAAATATATACCATAAACCTTGATGGGAGCAATTTAACGAACGTAACAAACAGCCCATCGGATGATTATCTTCCCATATGGTCGCCTGACGGCAATCAAATCGCTTTTATTTCAGGCATTGATAGTGAACCCGGCAAATCCGGCATTACCGTGATAGAGATAAAGAGCGGTCAAACTGTGAGTTTCGGCGATACCTCTCATGTAATTGATGTTGCTTGGTCACCTGATGGCTCACAACTTGTTTTTACTTCTAACATGAGTGGCAATAATGAAATCTATACGATCAACACAGCCGATCAAACCTTACTGGATTTGACAAATAGTATAGCTAATGAACTAGAGCCTAGATGGTCGCCAGACGGTTCACAGTTATTATTTTGGAGTGGTCGCGCAGGCAATTTAGATATTTACTCTATGAATTCTGATGGTGAAAATGTTGCGAATCTGACGCAGAATCCGTCCAGTGATGTCGGTGGATTATGGTCGCCAACTGGCCTGCATATTGCTTTTCAATCAACTAACCCGGACTATGGTAGAGATTTATGGATAATGGATGCTAATGGAGATAACAAGCAAAACATTGCCCAAAAGATTCAGGACTTTTCTTTCGACTGGCAACCCTGCGAAGTAACTCAAAAGTAGCGAATCGCCGCGTGTTTTTGGAAACTAACGACTAAAAACCAACAACTACTCACCGAAAAGGATTTATCAGCATGGCGCAGAGGATTACTGAAAACTGGTGAAGGTGAATCGGGATTTAGATCACCTCAACAATTAAAATAGTACAAATTTTAAACCTTAAAATCCCTTAATTATCAATTGTAAACTCACGGATGATAATGAGTCTATCGCCCAGAACTTTAGTCATTCTCAGTGAGGCCGTATGTCCACCATCACGATTATTGATGACCGTTTTGCCAGCCTGGTTTACCATGAAGATACACAGATTGTTCATCACTGTTTTCATAAAGCGCTCGACAGCGACCATCTCAAAATCATCCTGAACCGAGGGGTTGATTTGCTCAAGCAGCATAAAGCGAAAAAATGGCTTTCGGATAACCGCGAAATCGACCCGCACAGCGAGGAAGATGGGAAGTGGGTTAACAACGACTGGCTGCCCCGCGCCGTCGCAGCAGGCTGGAAATACTGGGCGCTGGTCGTGCCGGACGATGTGAAGGGTCGAATTAACATGGCAGAATTTGTCGACTCGTTCTACAACATCGGCATCCGCATTATGGTCTTCACGAACCCCAACGAAGCCATGATGTGGCTGGAAAATGTTGATCGCTAAATCAATCCGCCGGCTCTCCACCCCAGCAGCGTATATCCTCATCGACATCACTCTCCGGCAGGCAGGGCGCATCGCACTACACAGCGATGCGCCCTGGAAATACTGCATCCGGCAGCGCCATGTTGGGTAGGGCAGGAATAAGTGGTGGATACGCTCAAAAGCCCTCACCCCCGACCCCTCTCCCAACCGGCGAGTACGCCTAGGCGAGGGGAGAAAAGGCAAATTCAGGGCGGGAAATTCTCGCCCAAAACAATGTCCACCATTTAGTGCAGTGCTATCCCACGCTGGAAATTCGCCTGCAAAAGAACAAACCGTTAAATAGCCCGCGTTTGGTGGTGGATGGAAAAACGTTATGTCTGGACATGGCGGATACGTTGGAAAAAGCACACCAAACCGCACTGGACGAAGCGTATCATCTGCTGATGAATGAATGGGAGCTGGAATCCTTCGAAGCATAGGCTTACGCCAGCGGACGTGTGGAAATGCGCCTCAGAGGCACTGCTATGGCGATCATTATCGCGGTTGTGCCAGACCCCGGCAGGTAATCCTGTAATAGCCTTACTTTGAGTTTGATGGAATTCGTTACAAAGGTTAGGTAAGCCCGAATTTTAGTTCGAAAATTCTAACTCTTCATGGACGGAAAGGGAAAATACGATGACAATAGAACTATAACAATTCGCGAATGCATGGAAACCGAAAAATAACGACATGCGCAATGTCATTTACATCGAAGACGACGAGACGGCTGGACTCATCTTCAAAATCGGCCTCTCAGCATATGAAATCAATGTTTTGCATATCCCCGATACCGAGCCAGAAAGCCTGGTTGTTTTAGATTCCCCGGAATATCAGAGTGCTAAAGTTCTGTTCATTGACATGTGGGTAAGTGGTTCGAGCGGGGTTGACCTGGCGGAAAAGCTGCGGAAAAAAGGCGATACCCGCCCCTTTTTCCTGCTAACCGCAGGCGAAAACCCGGATACGGAACGGTTGAAGGCGCTCAATCTGACCTTTCTGCGCAAGCCGGTAGGTGATTTCAAGAAACTGGCTGAGATGATTAACAGCCTGTAGGTCAGTTTTGATTCGAGCCTGGCTTTCACAGCAGGCCATTCTTCATCAAGAATGCTGAAAAACACTGAATCGCGGATGCGCTGTTTGTGCATGATGCCTTCCTGTATGACTCCCAGCCGCAGGATAGCATTGTGCGACTTCGTGTTCAGGACATCCGTCTTGAATTCCACACCAATACAGCCCAGCCCCTCACAGGCATGACCACCCATGAGTCGCGCCATACCCCCAGAATACTTATACTTACGCAGGTCTGCCGATCTTCAAGGCAGTTTTCCGGCATTGTTGAAAGGGGGATGGCATGAGCCAGATACTTCGCATTACCGCAGCCACATTTACATTTACTGCCCGTATGGAGGAGGAGCAAGCTCCGGAAACCTGTGCTGCTTTCAGGCGCATTCTGCCCTTTCGGCAGCAGCTTATCCACGCCCGTTGGAGCGGGGAAGCCTGTTGGATACCGCTTGGCAGCTTCAAATTGAATGTCGAATACGAGAACCTGACCAGTTACCCATCACGCGGCGACATTCTCTTTTATCCGGGTGGACTGAGTGAAACCGAAATCCTGTTTCCCTATGGCAGCACACGATTCGCCAGCAAGGTCGGGCAGTTAGCAGGCAATCACTTTTTGACTATTATAGAAGGCCGCGAACATCTTCCTTCACTCGGTCATATGTGCCTGTGGCAGGGTGCGCAGTCGATTATTTTTGAGGTGTAAATGACATTGAAAATCAATGGGCAGCGCTTATTAGATGACCTGGCTGCGCTTGCCAGAATTGGAACTACCAATGAGGGTGGCATATCCCGTCTGGCGATGTCCAAGGCCGATGTCGAGGGGCGTTTGTGGTTTCGTAATCGTGTTCAGGAATCCAATCTCCTATTTCGTCAGGATGGTGCTGGAAATCTTTCCGCGCTTTTGCCTTCAGACGGCCACATTGACGCACCAACCCTGCTGATCGGGTCGCATCTCGATACCGTACCCAATGGTGGACGCTTTGATGGCGCGCTGGGGGTGTTGGCGGGATTGGAAGTGCTGAGAACCTGCTATGAGGCAAAGCAAGCCCTGCCGTTTCAGCTTGAAGTCATTTCATTTACCGACGAAGAGGGGCACATTTTGCCGCTCATGGGAAGTCGGGCTGTGGCAGGTCTTTTGACAAAGGATGAGCTGGAACACCCCATCGGCGGCAAACACGCACTGGAAGAAGGCATGAAGCGGCTGGAAATTACGCCCGAAACGATCCTCAAGGCGAGCCGCAGCGATCTTCGCGCCTATCTGGAACTGCACATCGAGCAGGGTTCGGTTCTTGAAGACTCCGGTTTCGACATTGGTATCGTCACTTCAATCGTTGGCATACGCTCCTACTGGCTGCACTTCACAGGCGAAAGCGCCCACGCCGGAACCAAACCGATGCGAGGACGTGCCGATGCTCTGTGGGGAGCGACTGAATTTATCCGCGCTGCCCGTGATCTCGTGATGCGTCAATTTGCTCCCGGTGTTATGAATGTTGGACAAATCTTCGTGCAGCCCGGTGCATTTAATATTGTTCCGGCTAAAGCAACGCTCGCGCTTGAATTTCGACATTCGACCCATAATCATCTGGAAGCCATGGATAGTGAGCTTCTGGCTCTAGCGCGCGAGATAGCCAGCCAGTTCAACCTTGGGATGGCAGTTGAACCGGTAGCGCGGGTCGAACCAGCGATGATGGATGAAGGTCTGATGCAGATGCTAGAAGCAGCCGCAGTGCAGCAAGGATTGTCTCATACACGCATCTTTAGCTTCGCCGGACATGATGCTCAATCGTTGCAGACACGAGTCCCAACGGCAATGCTGTTTGTGCCGTCCGTGAAGGGCATCAGCCACAATCCTGACGAATACACAACTCCCGAAGCGGTCATTAATGGCGCGAATGTACTTCTCCAGACGATTTTGAGCCTGGCAGCCAAACCGTTATCATGATTTACGGGTTATGGTGATAACAGGGATGACCCGTGACGTTTTGTGCTTGTAGTCGGTGAAGGCGGAGCTAAGGGACTCCATTTTTTCATATAATCTTGTACGTTCAGGTTCTGAAGACACTGCCGCTACTGCGGGGAACTGCTCCGTGCCGACTTCTACAGAGACTTCAGGATGAGCAATAAGGTTATGATACCAATCAGGATGTGTATCAGCACCGCCCTTCGATGCGATGACAACATAGCGATCACCATCGATAAAGTACCGCACCGGACTCACACGATCCAACCCACTTTTCGCACCTTTTGTATGGAGCAAAAGCAGGTCAGCACCCTTAAAGCGACTATCAACCTTGCCCTTGTTTGCCCGGAATTCTGCGATAATTTCCTTATTCCAGTCACTCATTTCAACCACACCTTTCGATCACTTGCAAAATAAATTTGATGATAGATGGCTTGAGGCACGATGCGTCTTACCTGGCTTGTATAAGTATCAATGCATCCTCATCTCGTTTTCGCACCAAGTTGATGCATAATAACAGGCTGCATTTTCACACGACAGGATATGCTATGAACGTGATTGAAACACCCCGGTTAATTATTCGCCGCATCACGCCCGATGATGCTGAATTTATCGTCGAACTGCTGAACGAACCCGATTTTATTTATTATATTGGTGATCGTGGTGTGCGGAATACAGAGGATGCCATTCAGTATATCCAGAATGGGCCAGCCGCTAGTTACGAACGCAACGGTTTTGGGCTGTATGCCGTGACCTTGAAAGACAGCGGGACTCCGATTGGCATGTGCGGACTCATCAAGCGCGACACGCTGGATGATATAGACATCGGCTTCGCTTTTCTGGAACGCTACCGGGCGCAGGGCTATGGCTATGAGGCGGCTTCGGCGGTCATGGATTACGGACGGAATACACTGCAAATCTCGCGTATCGTTGCCATCACCTCAACCGATAATGAAGCCTCAAGGGCATTGTTGGAAAAAATCGGTCTCAGGCTGGAGAAAGTGATTCAACTGGCGGGATATGAGGGCGATACACGGTTGTTCGTCCCACGCGACTAAGCACCTGTACGAAAGGACAGTGAGGTGTAATGCAGCGGCTGTAGTCCGCGTCAGATAGGTGCTGTCATAGAGGAGAAATTGAACATGGCTGACGAAACCACCAAACAGCCCTTTGAGATAGGGTTGTATTCTTTTGCCGAACTAACCCCGGACGCGCGCACCGGGCAAAAACAGAGTCCCGCAGAGCGCGTCCGTGATCTGCTGGAAGAAATCAGGCTGGCGGATGAAGTCGGGCTGGATGTGTATGGGCTGGGCGAACATCACCGCTCGGATTTTGTCTCGTCCGCGCCGGAAGTGATTCTGGGGGCGGCTGCGGCGCAAACCAAAAACATCCGCCTGAGCAGCGCTGTGACAGTGCTGAGTTCAGATGATCCGGTGCGGGTGTTCGAACGCTTCGCCAGCCTCGATCTGGTAACCAACGGACGTGCCGAAATTATGGCGGGGCGCGGCTCGTTTATCGAGTCCTTTCCGCTGTTCGGTTATGACCTGAACGACTACGATGAGTTATTTGAGGAAAAGCTCGGCTTGCTGGTCAAACTGCGCGAAAACGAGCGGGTAAGCTGGCAGGGTCAGCATCGCGCATCGATCGATAATCTGGGTGTATATCCGCGCCCGGTACAAAATCCGTTACCGATATGGGTCGGTGTGGGCGGGACACCCGAATCGGTTGTCCGTGCGGCGAGTTATGGACTGCCAATGGCGCTGGCGATTATCGGTGGAATGCCGGAACGCTTCGCCCCGTTCGCGCAACTCTATCGTCAGGCAGCGGCGGAATACAAATTCGACCCGGCGACGCTGCCCCTGAGCATCAACTCACACGGCTTCATCGCAGATACGAAACAGCAGGCGATTGACGAGTCCTTCCCGGCGGTGCAGGTGGTCATGAATAAAATCGGACGTGAGCGCGGCTGGCCTCCCATGCAGCGCCAGCAGTACGAAGCCTCGGCGGAAGTGCGCGGCGCAAACTTTGTCGGCAGCCCGGATGACATCATCGAGAAAATCCTGTTCCAGCACTCGATCTTCAATCATCAACGGCTGCTGCTGCAATTAAGCGTCGGGACGATGCCGCACGATAAGGTCATGCACGCTATCGAACTGCTTGGCACGAAGGTTGCGCCCGTCGTGAAGGCAGAAATCGCCAAACGGGTCGCTACCCCACAGCCGCAATAGTCGTGCGAGACGCTGGCTATAGGTCAGGCTTGGACTCAGACAATCAATCACGACCTGTGTATAATGAAATTTGGAAGTGGGGGACGATAATGCCCCTTAGCAACCGCTGAAGCGTCGGCAAGGTGCTTTTCCGCCCAGGAATGCCTGGAAGGGAATGCATGAGCCGGAATAAAAGGTCTCGGATATTCCATTCAGGCGTTCCAAACGCCTGTTTTTGTTTATCAAGGAGACCGATTGTGAATCTTGCCGAACTCATCTGTCAGATGCCCAAAGTTGAACTGCATGTTCATCTGGAAGGGGCTGTGCAACCCGCCACGCTGTTGCAGCTTGCCGCACAAAATCAAATCGCGCTGCCTGCTTCCAACGAGGAAGAACTGCGCGACTGGTATCACTTCACTGATTTCTCGCACTTCATCGAAGTCTACATGGCGATTTGCAACTGCATCCGTACACCGGATGACTTCGAAACCGTTGCACGCGCCTTTTTACAGGAACAAGCGCGGCAGAATATCGTCTACAGCGAAGTGATTTTCACGCCGCACATCCACTACGCCACGAAAGGCATGTCTTTCGACGATCAACTGGCGGCACTGAACCGCGCGAATGATTGGGCACGACGTGAGCTTGGGATTGAGGTGGGCATCGTGGTCGATATTTCCCGCAACACCACGCCGGACGAGGGACTACTGGTGGCGGATTGGGCGATCAGCGGCATGGACAAGGGCGTGATCGCGCTCGGTTTGGGTGGGCCGGAAGTCGGACATCCGCCGCAAAAGCATCGCGCGGCATTCGAACGTGCGCATCAGGCCGGACTGCCTGCGCTGCCTCATGCTGGGGAAACGGAAGGCCCCGCCAGCATCTGGGGCGCACTGGAAACGCTGTATCCGCGCCGCATTTTGCATGGAGTCCGCTGTATCGAAGATGCTGCTCTCGTTCAGCGCCTCGTACAGCAGCAAATCCCGCTGGATGTCTGCCCAACCAGCAACATCTGTTTGAATGTCTTTCCGTCCATCGAAGACCATCCGCTGCCACATCTACTGGCGATGGGGATGAACGTAACCATCAATTCCGATGATCCGCCTATGTTCAATACCACGCTCACGAATGAATATCTGCAACTCGACTCGGTTTTTCATCTCCCGGTGGAGCAAATTCGCGCACTGGCGATGAATGCCATAGACGCTTCACTGCTGCCAGCGGCATCCAAAACCAGTCTGTCAGCCCGTTTTGAAGCTGAATACGATCAACTTTTCAGCCAGCTTGAGCAATGATGTCAATTCAGGGTGTTAGCTCTAGAGGCGCAAGTTCGGGTATCGGGAGGGAAATGGTGAAGGTCGTACCCTCATGGGGTACGCTGCGAACGCTCACGGTTCCGCCGTGATGCTCGACAATGCGCTTGGTAATCGGCAGGCCGAGTCCCGCGCCGCCGGTTGCCGCTGAACGGGCTTTATCGACACGGAAAAAGCGCTCGAAGATGTGTGGCAAATCGGCTTCGGCAATGCCAATGCCATTATCCGAAACCTCGATGATGACCGATTGATTTTCCCGGCGGGTGATGACCTGAATGGAGCCGCCGGAAGGGGTAAAGGTGATGGCGTTATTGACCAGATTTTGCAGGGCACGCATGAGCCGCTGCGAGTCGATTTGCAGAAGCGGCAGATTATCGCCCTGCTGAATGGTGAAATGCAGCGATTTCCGGGCGATAGCGGGGGCGAAAAATTCCACCAGCAGTTCAACCAGTGTATTGATGTGCTGCGGCGTGACCTGAAGCTGATTTTCGCCCTCTTTTTCTAACCGGGTGGCTTCCAGCATATCATCCAGCAGCTTTTCCATCTGGCGGCTGCTGGCTTCGATGTTGGCGATCTTTTCATGCGATTTGACCAGCAGCGGAGCGACCTTTTCGGCTGCGGTGGTTTCACCAATCTGTGCGGCTAATTTACCCAGCAGATAAGCCGAGGACATGATGGTTGAAAGGGGTGTGCGGAAGTCGTGCGATATATCCTGAATAAACACTTCCAGCAGCCCCATGCGCAGCCGTTCAGCCGTCAAATCCAGCCGCTCGGCCTCAGCGTGTTTGCGATCTGTGATGTCATGCAGGATAACCAGGTGTCCCTGAATTTGATGTTTGGCACTTTCGAGCTGGACAAGTTCGGCTTCCAGACAGCAGGCTTTATCCTCAACAACCCGCTCAATTTCCACTTTCAACAGTTGATGAACAGCCTGTTTGTCAAGCAGCGTCTTCCACTCGCTGAAAACAGTTTCAACCGGCTGACCAACAGATCGAGCGCGGGAAAAACGCAATATCTTTTCCGCCATCGGATTCGCGTCGATCAGCCGATTATCCCTATCCACCACGAGCATTCCATCGGTCAGGTATTCCAGCAGCAGATCGCGGGCGACTGGGCGTAAATCGAATAACTGAACACGGAAAATCGCCCAGAAATAGATGATCGCCCCCAGCATGAGCGCGATAGGCAGCAGCGGAATCGGGATCAGGTTAGCAGATTGAATCAGATCGCCAAAAAAGACCAGCGAGACTCCGAACAGAATCGCGGCGGCCTGCTGACGATACACCCCCGGATAACGGACAATCGCCCAGATCAAGGCCAGTGAACCAATAATAATCATCAGATAGTTGTACCACGTGAGAATCCACATCCAGGAGGTGTAGTGGTAAACCAGCGGCATATCGGGATAACCGGGCGGCATCACCACATCTGTCCAATAGAGATGATGCCATTCGTTGGTGAAGACCAGAATCAGCGTAATGAGCGGGACAATCCAGAGCATCCAGCGGCGGGAGCGCAGCCAGGTATCCTGATGGGTGTATTCCAGCACGAACAGCAGCCATAAGGGGCCGGTGCTGACGATACCGATGTACTGGATTTTGTTAAAGGTAATCTGTACCGCTATCCAGGGTGAGAGCTGTTCCGCAGCGGCGAAGAACAGCCAGATTGAACCGGCTCCAGCTAACAAGGCAAAGGATGTGCTGCCGGGTGTGCCACGACGTTTCGCCAGTACCCAGGCACTCGCCATTCCGCCCAATCCTGTAAAGATGAAGGCAGCCAGAATGTAGAGTATGGTCAGTAAATGTGTCATCCGGTAAGCTCTTTTAGGAAAGAAGCGCTGGCAGCAGATCAGAGGAGATCTGTCGTGCAAGCATAATATTATTCTAGCAGCAATTTACTGGCGAAAATGAAGCCAGCATGTGGACAGATGACCTGATTATCACTTTCATTATAGGGAAGAGATGCTAAGTCTACCCTTGAGACTTGGTGTTCAGGCCAATTTGAAATGGGCTGAAACGTTGACCAATCTCCCCGATGAAGTCGGAAGCTTCACAAGCGTAGTGTGCCCAGGCGACGAAAGTATATGGGTAACGAACTTATGTCTATGTAATCGATTACTAGTGTTTGGCTGTTCCCCTATGTTTTGAAGATTTACACATCACTCACCATCACATTGATTCTAATATACTGCTATCCACCTGTCTTTGGCGTAGCTGTCCCCAACTGTGCTTCTAGCTCCTTTAAGCGGTCTTTCACCGATTGAACCGCGTTGTCCCCGGCGATTTCCACATAGTGCTGATAACTGTCAAACGCTTTATCAAATTCCTGTTGATCGTAATAAACATCGCCAGCGCCCCGGTATGGGCTGGCATACTGCGGGTTAAGTGCAATCGCACTGTTGAAATCCTCCAGCGCGTGTTCGTAATCCTGCTGAAGGTAATAGACATTGCCCCGGTTGTTGTAGTACAGTGCAGACTTGGGGTTGATGGCAATCGCCTGGGTGTAATCCGCTAGCGCAGACTCATAATCTTCCTGTGCTTTATAAACCAGACCGCGATTGTTATAAGCGTTAGCGTTTTTGGGGTCGATACGAATGGCTTCGTTGTAATCCGCTAATGCCTTTTCATACTCTTTCTGATAGTAGTAGACCAGCCCCCGGCTGACATGCGTTGCACTATCCTCCGGTGACATCTCCAACGCACGGTCAAAATCTGTCAGGGCGTTATCGTAATCTTTTTGGTTGTAGTAGGCCAATCCTCTGTTGATATAGGCGACCCTGTAATCCGGGTTGATGGTAAGTGCCTGTGTGTAGTCTTCAACGGCGTGGGCGTAATCGCCTTTTCTGGCATAGGTATTGCCCCGATTATTCCAGCCATCGAGATATTGCGGGTCAAGCGTGATGACCTGCGTGTAATCTGCTAATGCCTTGTCGTAATCACGTTGAGCAAAATAGACATTGCCACGATTGTTATACCCCAGTATCAATTGCGGACTAATCGTAACAGCCTGGGTGTAATCCGCCAGCGCGCGTTCATAATCCTTCTCGTCGAAGTAAACATTCCCCCGGTTGATATAAGCTTCAGCATATTGAGGGCTGAGGGTAATGGCCTGGGTGTAATCCGCCAGCGCGTGTTCATAATCCCCCTGCCTGTAATAAGTCAGACCCCGGCTGTAATAAGCCTGTATATGCTGTGGATGGAGCGTAATGGCCTGGGTGAGATCATCCAATGCCTTCACGTAATCCTTCTGGATGAAATAGATTTTTCCACGATTGTAATAAGACTCAATATGCTGTGGATCGAGAGTGATGGCCTGGTTAAAATCATCCATTGCCGTAGCGTAATCCTGCTGACCATAGTAAACCAGACCGCGATTGTAATAAGCCGCCACAAACTGCGGGTTGTTCTCGATTGCCCGACTGTAGTCTGCGAGAGCGAGGTCATTCTGCTGCTGCGCGGCGTAAACCAGACCCCGATTCAGGTAGGCAAATGCGTAATGCGGATCGATTTCAAGTGCCTGATTCAGATTATCCAGCGCCTTTTCATAATCCTGTAGAACATAATAGACGCTCCCCCGATTGTTGAAAGCCGCCACATACTGCGGAGTGAGTTCTATGGCGCGGCTGTAATCGCTCAGGGCGAGATCATAATTCTGCTGCCCGTAATAAGCGTTGCCGCGATTATTGTAGGCTTCAGCAAAATCGGGACTTAGTTCGATAGCCTGATTGAAACTGGCGAGAGCATGGTCATAATCATGCAAGGTATAATAGGCTAATCCACGCTGATTGTATGCGGCGACATACTCCGGGCTGATCTCGATAGCACGGCTGAAATCGCTGATCGCTTCCTCCCACTGATCTTCTTTTGCGAAGTCCAAACCCCGGTTGTAATACTCGGTGGCTGTTTCCAGAGTCGGCAGCGGCGTAGGGGTAGGGTCATCGGAACGGACAGAAGCAACAGGAATCATGAACATCAACACGGCAATCATGAAAATGACAACGGCGAAATGGGCATTCTTTTGGGTATGAAACAGATGCCGCGAATTGATTGAGTCTCTCATGATATTCATACAGCCCCCTTTTAAACTTATCCTCCTGCATTTGGCGTTGGTGTAGCCATCCCCAACTGCGCTTCCAATTCCTGTATACGGTGTTTAATGACATCCCGTGCCGAGTCTCCCGCCAATTCCACATACTGTTGATAACTGCTGAGTGCCTGCCCAAACAGCTTTTGATCGTAATACAGATTACCGAGTGCGAAATAGCTATCCGCGTATTTGGGGTCGAGAGCGATAGCCTGATTATAGTCGGCAAGGGCCTGATCATATTTGCTCTGAAGATAATAAACATCTCCCCGATACTGGTAGTAAAGTGCCTTGTTGGGATGAAGAGCAATCGCCAGATTATATTCAACTAATGCGTGAGCGTAGTCATGCTGGGCGTAGTAAATATCGCCTCGGCGCGTATAAGCTTCATCGAACTCTGGATTAAGACTAATCACTTGAGTGTAGTCCGCTAATGCACGATCATAGTCTTGCTGAAAGAAATAACTCAGACCACGACCAAAATAGGCTTGCGTATATTGAGGGTTGAGCGCGATAGCTTCGGTGAAATCTGCTGTGGCGTGGATATAATCTTTCTCGTGGTAGTAAATTAAGCCCCGATTGAAGTATGATTTTGAATCCTGTGGATTAAGGGTGATGGCCTGACTAAAATCAGCTATTGCACGAGCATCATTCTCTTCGTCAGCATAAATTAATGCACGATTGGCATATGCCTCAGCATAGTCTGGATTAATCGTGATTGCTTCCGTGTAATCGCCCAATGCATTGACATAATCGTGCTGTAGGCTGTAAACATTTGCGCGCTGATAATATGCCTGATCCAGCAGCGGGTCAACCGTGATTGCCTGGGTGAAATCAGCAATCGCATGTGAGTAGTCCTCTTGGAGGAAGTAAGCCAGTCCCCTGTCGTAATAATAGCCACCATTGTCAGGATTGAGGCTTATCGCCTGAGTAAGATCAGCAATCGCCTTGTCATATTCGTGTTGTTTCTCGTAGACTTGACTTCTATTGACATAAATGAAGATCAGTTCTGGGGTAAGGGTAATGACCTGAGTATAATCCGCAATCGACTTGACATTTTCCCCTAGTTTAGAATAAATAAAGGCGCGACTGTAGTAGGCATCAACATAGGCTGGATCAAGTTCAAGGGCGTGGTCAAGATTATCTAAAGCAAGATCAGATTTTCCCTCATCATAGAGCTTGATTGCCTGAGTGTAATACGCTTGCACAGTGGCTTGTTTGGGTGGGAGTGTGGGAACAGGGGCTAAAAGTTGGTTGGAGAGAACGACACGAATCAGCACGAACAAAATGAATATGAAAACACTCCATCGCTTCCATCGCCGTGAATCCATCTCCCCTCCCGCTGATTGACTTATTTATGGCGCGCTCTCGTTATGCGTTTCATCATCACTTGGCGTTTTCGGCACCAGCCACACTCCCGCCGGATCACCCTTCGCGCGGCATTCTGTCTCCACCACATCGAAGAATTTGCCGAAGGCCTGTCGCCCGCTTTCCTCAATCACCGCTTCCCACATCCAGCCGATGCAGTTTTCGGACTGCTTTCCGGCACAAAAGGCGCAGTTTTCGACGATGAAAGCAAAGTGTTCACCCCGATCTTCAACCCTGCCGTTAAAAGTCTCACCAGCCTTTTCGCGGTAAATCGTGCGGAATCCTGCCATCATCGCCGCCAACCCCATTTTTAGCTGTACAGATGTCGGCAGCATTTTCGCTGCTGAAAGGGTCGCCATGTTGAACAATGTGCGCTGAAAAGACATTGCCATCTGCGCGGTTTCTCGTCCGACATCCTTCGCGACTTTCTTGCCGTAAAGCTGAAACTGATTGAGCAGTGCCGCGTTAAAACTACTGTAATCGCCAAGCGTCACGCTGGTAGCGATCATTTCCCCGGACGGCGGATTGTCGATGAAGCGTTCCAGATGAGCATCGCGCAGCACCAGATTGAGTGCGTCATCCCCAATAATTTTCCGGGCGGCCTCTATCGCCCAGCGCATATAGGCATCCACAATCACCATATCAGCTACCGGATCGTGCTCCGGCTTATCCGTAACCGTAACCATCGCATCTCTCTCCTAACTCGCGCTTTTGTTCGTGCCTTCTTCGCTCGGATGCTTAGGAACTTCAAATACACAGGCTGGCGCACCCTTCGCGCGGCATTCCACTTCGACCACATCGAAAAATTTACCGAAGACCTGACGGCAGGCTTCCTCAATCGTCGCTTCCCACAACCAGCAGATGTGACTCTCGGAATGTTTTCCCGCGCAAACCGGGCAGGTTTCCATAATGAAAACAAATTTATCGCCCCGGTCTTCAATCGTGCCTTTAAAATCCTGCCCCACTTTTTCATTCATCGTCCGCAGACCAGCCATCATGGCGGATAAGCCCATCTTGATCTGCATACCGGAAGGCAGTAACTTCGCGGCAATCACGGTTGCCAGATTGAATGTGCCGCTCTGATGCTCAATGCCTTTACGCGCGGCGATGCGTCCCATACGCATGACCATGCTTTTACCGGGTCGAACAAATCCGCCGGATAGTTGTTGATGAAGCGTTCCAGTTTGGCATCCCGCAGCACAACAGCTAAACCATCTTTGCCCACTACTTCTTCCGCCGCTTCCAATGCCCAGCGCATATAAGCGTCAACGACCTTCAAATCGGCTACTGCGTCATGAGTCGGATTCTCAGTAATCTGAACCATCGTGGCCTCCTGAAATCATGTTTAATTTTCGTGCAATACTGCGTCGGACAGGGGAAATTTTCATGCAGGGGCGCAGCGTGCTGCACCCCTACCATTTGTTTCATAATCACCTTAAACCCATTACCGCCAGCGGGAAACAGGAACTTGTTTTAAAGTCCCTCGCCCTGAGGGAGAGGGATTTAGGGTGAGGGCAATGATTACTGCGCCATAATCCACTTCATGGTCTTGGTCGCCAGTTTGTCCAGCGCCTCGACACTCATGGCGATGTGTTCTTCTTTGGTGTCTTCTTCTTTGGCGTGAGACAGACCGCGCAGGCTCTGGCAGAACAGCATAATGGTCGGGACATTCGCCCGCGCCACTTCCGCCGCGTCATGCAGCGGGCCGCTCGGCAAACGGTGAACGGTGCCGCAGGTCTCGCGGATAGCCTCGTCGCACAGTTCGATCAAATCCGGGTTGAAGAGAATCGGGTGAATCTGCCAGATGCGATTCCACTCCACGCCGATATTCTCTTCTTTGGCAATTCGCTGGCTGGCATCTTTGGCCTCTTGCAGCATTTTGGCGAGCGAGTCGCCGTTCAAATGGCGCTGGTCAAGTGTCATATCCGCCTGACCAACAACGGCTGTCACAATGCCCGGTTTCGTTTCTACCCGTCCTACTGTACACACGCCGCCGTTACGCTTGCCAATTTCGCGCACTTCCAGATGCAGCTTGGAGACACCGCCCAAAGCATCCCGCCGCTGATTCATCGGCGTTGAACCCGCGTGTGCTGATTGTCCGGTGAAGCGAATCCCATGCCGTTCGACCCCGAAGGTTCCTAGCACCACGCCCAGCGGCAGATTCATGCTTTCCAGCACTGGCCCCTGCTCGATATGCAGTTCTAGGTAGGCGGCGGCTTTTTTCAACTGCTTGCTGGCCTGTTTAGCGGTATCGAGGCTTAAGCCATATTTCGCAATTGCGTCCACCAGCTTAATGCCTTCTTTGTCCTTCAACTCGCGCAGATCGTCGGGATTCATCGTGCCGGATGCCGCGCTGGAACCGAACAGGCTGCGTCCGAAACGTGCGCCTTCCTCATCCGCCCAATCGACCAACCGCACCGTGACCGGCGGTGTGCCTTCGCTGGCGATACGCCGCAGCACTTCTAACGCGCCGACCACGTTTAGACAACCATCCAGCCAACCGCCGTTCGGCACTGAGTCGATATGTCCGCCCATCAGCATTTCTTTGTCGGACTGACCACGCAGGGTCGCCCAGGCGTTTCCGGCCTCGTCAACTTCATAGGTGACTGGAAGTTCTGCCAGTTTTGCTTTCATCCAGGCACGCGCTTTTTCCCATGTTTCGGTGAATGCCACGCGCTGTGCGCCATCGGCATTCCCGGTTAAGGCGCGTAAATCCTTCAGTTCCTCAATCGTGCGCTGTGGATTGAGAGCCATAATTAAACCTCCTGCTTCATAACTTATAAATTGATCTTAGCTTTGAATGAGCAGTTGCATTCGGTTTTTAGTCTTTAGTTCTTAGTTTTTAGTCTTTTTCTTCACTAACAACTAATCACTAACAACTAAGAACCTTTCGATTGCCTTCAACAAAACGCAGATCAGAATAAATCTATGGGGTTATTATATCCCTCCCTTTGATAATGCTGCCAGCAAAAATAAAAGCCCCCGCTCGTTCAGGAGAGGAGGCTTTCTGGAAACGAAATATAAATTGCTCAGGGCTAGTAGACGGCGAAGGCTTCTTCCAATTCATCGCGCAGTTGCAGGTAACTCTGGTAGCGGCTCCTGGCAATATCGCCATGTTCCACTGCATCGCGCACCGCACAGCCGATTTCACTAACATGGCTGCAATCATTGAATTTGCATTTCTGCACATAAGGGGCGATGTCGAGGTAATAACCGTCGAGTTCTTCCGGCTCGACATCCCACAGCATGAGCGAGCGCATACCGGGGGTATCCGCCAGATACCCGCCCATCGGCAGCTTAATCAGCACACTGTCGCGCGTGGTATGCATACCCTCACTGCGGCGCTGGCTGACTTCCTT
>JBGAGR010000371.1:0-5287 GCA_044226645.1 Aggregatilineales bacterium | reverse complement strand
GCTGTCGTGCCCAGCGGCGTGACCTGCGGGTTAGCATGATGTTCCAGAGGTGCATCGTAGAACCAGACGCACAGGACGACGAGAATCAGCGTTGTCACGGCGACCCACATCAATTCGCTGGTGAGCACGTCCGGCATGAAGTAGACACGTTTATCCAGCGGGATACGCTTGGCGGTATCTTCACCGATATTTTCTTTCTGGGGCGGCAGACTGAAACCGTGAATAATCACTTTATAATAATGAACGCCCAGGAATATGAAGAGCAGCGCCGGGAGTGCCAGTACGTGCAGCAGATAGAAACGCAGCAAACCATTGGCAGCAATATCCGGACCACCACGAATCAGCAGGTTGAGGTTATCGCCCACAATCTGCGGCGGGGTGGCTTCGATCATGCTCGCGCCAATCGTGACCGCCCACAGTGCCAACTGATCCCAGGGGAGCAGGTAGCCGCTGAAGCTGAGGAAGCCTGTGACGATGAGCAAAATAAACCCGCTGAACCAGGTAAATTGTCGCGGCTTCTTATACGAACCTGTTATGAAGGTTCGCGTCATGTGGAGTGCGACGATCAACACCATCGCTTCCGCGCCCAGACGATGCAAATCGCGGACAAGTTGCCCCATCGGGACATTTTCCAGGATCGCGATCATGTTGGCATAGGCGACATCAGGTGATGGCGTATACCATATCATGAGCAGGATGCCCGTGATGGTTTCGAAGAAGACCAGATACGTCGAGAGCCAGCCCAGGCGGAATGTCGGGTATAAGCCGGTCATGTCCGAATGGAAATAGCTGGGACGCATGTGCAGCCAGAAACCGTCGGCGTGTGGTGTCAGACGTGGATTTGGCTTGCGGCTAGCAGGCTCACCGCGCAAAACTTCGCGGATGTCCTGAATGTTCAAGCCCGCTGTAAAGCGTTCCACCGATTCGTCGACGAGTTCGAAAACAGCCCGTTTGAGGCCCTTATCTTTAACGTCATCGAGGAAAGAAGGAAATGGCAGTACGGACATTTGAGGCTCCTCGTTTAAGTGTCCGACCAGACAAGCGATAGATGTAACAAGTTAAACCCGGCCACCGCGCTTGATACGCGCACCGGTATTGATGGCGACACTGACAATTTTCTTGCCATTCAGCGGGATGGGATTACCTTCTCCGTCTGTGGTGGCAGTTGTGCCGTCTTCAAAGGTCACGACAGTCTTGAAACGATCCAGGCTGCGCGGAGCGGGGCCTTCAATATAATGACCGTCTTTTTGATATTTGGAACCGTGACATGGGCATTCGAAACGGTTGTTGACCGGAACCCATTTCGGCAGACAGCCGAGGTGGGTGCAGACACCATAGAGCGCGACGAAGCCTTCTCCCGGTATGGTCGAAAGCCAGAAACGACCTGCCGGAATATTGAGCGGGGCAGCATCTTCTCCGGGGACGGTTTCGCCGTCATAGGTGAAGGTACCGCCGAATTCGCCTGCTTTGAAACGGGGCAGCGCAAACCAGATGAGTCCAGCAGTCGCTTCTCCGAGAATCAGCGCTATCGAAGCACCCCAGATGTAGTAGAGAAATTCCCGACGACTGGGCGGACTGATCTCAACAGAAGCTTCGGCTTTTGCTGGTCGGGCAGTCTGCGCTTTTGTAACACTAGCTGTAGCCATTAAAGGCCTCCTGACCTGTTCAAGACGAGGTGATAGTTTAACGCATATTGAACCAAAAACACATCTTTTCTCATTAAAGATGTGTTTGGTTATTTCCATAGACAAGGCACGCTAGAAGGGTGTCTGACGTGACTATGTACAATATATCACAATCAAACGGGTTCGTCAAAAAAATGTTTGTGCGAATTTGCCCTTGAACAGTTGCGCTAAGACTCTTATAGTTCTATCACGAATCCTCGTCGGGATTTTACTATAAAGAACTCAGATGAAAGCAAACACCTAAGTGGACTGGCCTTTCCCCCGCGCGACCTATATTGAACATGATAATGATTTTCGCAAGTTAGTGGATACCCTGGCAAAAGAACCGCTGATCGCTGTCGATACCGAATCCAATAGTTTGTATGCCTACCGTGAACGTGTGTGTTTGGTACAGATTTCCACACGTTCAGCAGACTATATTGTTGACCCGCTGCGGGTTGCCGATATGCAACCGTTGGCAGGAATATTGGCAAACCCGGCGATTGAGAAGGTTTTTCACGCTGCTGAATATGATCTGCTGTGCCTGAAGCGGGACTATGGCTTTGTCGTCCATAATCTGTTCGATACCATGATTGCGGCACGTATCTGCGGACGTAAGGAAATGGGGCTGAATAAGCTGCTGGCGGAATACTGCGGCCTTACGGTTGATAAAAATCATCAGCGCGACGATTGGGGGCAGCGTCCACTGCCGGATGAAGGACTGCTCTATGCCCAGATCGATACGCATTATTTGCCGGAACTGCGCGATCATTTGCTGGCAGAGTTGAAAAAGCTGAACCGGATGACCGAAGCGCGGGAAACGCTGGATGAGTATGAAAAAGTCACGGTGGTGCAGCGCGAATTTGACCCGGAAGGTTATTGGCGCATCGGCATCCCTGCCAGCCTGAACCGCCGGCAGATGGCGATTTTACGTGAGCTATATATATTGCGTGAACATCTGGCAGAAGAACGCGATTGTCCACCTTTTAAGGTGTTTGGTGATAAAACGATGATTGCGCTGGCGGAAGCATCTCCAACCTCAACCCGCGCTTTGAGCCGGGTGAAAGGGCTGGCATCCTCGCAGATTCAACGCTATGGCGCGGAACTGCTGACTGCCATTGAAAAGGGCAGGCGTGTCCCACCGCCCAAAGCGCCGCCCCGTCCGCCAGATATTGACCCGGATGCGGTAGAGCGCTTTTCAGTCTTGCGCGATTGGCGTAAAACCCGTGCTGAACAGCGCGGTGTTGAATCAGATGTGATTATATCGAAAGATGCACTGTGGGGGCTGGCACTCAAGCTGCCCAAAACGCTCGACGAGATGAGTCAGATTCGCGGCATCGGCCCCTGGCGGTTGGAAGCCTATGGTACAGAACTGCTCGATTTGCTGAAAACATTTCAGAATGGTGAGTCATAAACCGTAAACCAGCGGTAAGCCTTTTTGCAGCACCGTGATTTCTGAGTTGACGAGCTTTCCGGTTTTATCAACTGTCACGGTGTACTGCTTGAAGTCCATGTCGTGGATGACGTAAACTGTGACTATGTACTGTTGACCATTGGAATGCACGTCAGCAGGAGCGTCAATCGAATCGGCATAGCGCTTTAAAAAGGCTGATTTAACCGCTTCCTGCGTGGCTTCCAGATTGGGGCGAAATTTGATCTGATCGGTGCTGCTCACCACGTAAAAGCGTTTGTTCATGGGGCGCGTGACTTTCAGATAGAGGGTCACGTAGTCCAGCGCTTCTGCTTCGCTTTTAAGCTGAACATGATCTTCCTGCGCGATTTTGAAGTAATTATCCGGCTGACCGGTAATCAGATAAACAGGTTTATTTTCCGCATAACCGACGTAAAACTGAATCGGTTTATTCGGTGCGCGATGGGTTAGCTCATAAATATGATAATCATTGAGGAGGGGTGCGGGCTGTTCGACCATTTCGGTTTTGGGCGATAAAGCCATATCGCCATATGAACTGGAGATTTTTTCCAGCGCATGTCCTAATTCCTGCTGTAAATCCGATGTCATAACGGCTCCTCACATGATTAGCGACGACGGCGCGGCGGATGGGCATCTTTCCAGGCTTTACCATAATAATCCGGGTAGGATTCGCCTGTATTGGAAGTTTGTACTTCGCCCTTCATAAAGCCCTTGATAACCCGCTTTTTCCCTGCGACACGTCCTGCTGCTTTTAACTGTTCATCTGTATATGGCGGCTTTTTCTTTTTCTTCTTCATTTTATCTATGGCGGCCTGATACGCCTGTCGATACTCGGCTTCGAGCGGGAAGGTGGCTGACGACACATCGATGGTTGTGCCCTCTAATTCGACTTTCGCTTCGATACTTTTGACCGTACCTTCGGCCTCTTCCTCGACCATGCCTTTGACATATTTCTTTTTGGAGAGCTTCATAATGTCCGCACCGAGGTTTTCGTGATGATATTTGGCGTGGTTCATCTCGTGGACAAAGGTCAGTGCGGCATTCGTCGTATCCTCGGTGGGGTCGAGAGTCATTTTATTGCTGTCAGACGCGAAAAATGAGCCGCCGCCCGCCGCGCCGTAAATATAGCCTACCGAGTAGGTATCCATAATCGCGATGGCTTCGATACCTGTTGGAATGGTTTTACAGATGCGCTTGATATCGTTGAACAGAAAGGCTTCGGCTTCTGTTTTCTGAGCAGGTGGAACGCCAACCGCAGACATGAGTTTGGTCGTCACGACTTCATAGGCGAAATCAAAGCGCGGCATATCGACAAATCCGGCGAAGGTTGCCTTCTCCGCCATATGCGCATCGAGCTTTCCACGATCCATACCATCCATTTTGGTCAGTATATCGGTCATACTCAGGCCGTTGGTTTCGTAGAAGAATTTGAAATGATCGGGATCATACTTCGGGCCGAGCAAGCCTTCGACATGCGTCATTTCGGATTCAGTGAGTTCATCGCGCAGCCGCGCCATCAGGGCATCGTCATTGAGAATATCCTGTTTTTCGGCTAATGTGGCCTTCGTAATCGCATCGTATATCGCGTCTTCATCCGTGCCCAACCCATCCATCGCTTTGTTGAGTTTATCTTTTACCGTTCGCTGGATGACAGCCTTGAGGATGAGACGCTGTACAGCCTGATTTCCGATCACGCGCTGCAAGCGTACAATGTTGGACGGAGTCAGGTTGAGCGAAATTTCTGGAGAGACCACCTCAGCCGGATCAAGGGATTTGGGGGCTTTTGGCTGGATTTTCGATTCATGAGCCGATTGTTTTTTGCCCATCGGTGTTCCGCTTCACTTACTGGCTAGAATCGCATTATATACGACATTCACGCTGCATGGCTACAAGCGGATAGGGCGCAAGCCGTCATTATCGGCTAAAATAGGGCTGTTTCAAAATTGATTGGTCAGGAGAAAACAATGCGGCTCACATTTTATGGCGCGGCGCAGACGGTAACGGGTTCGCAGCATTTGGTCGAAGTGAACGGCCTGCGCATTTTACTCGATTGTGGGTTGTATCAGGGCAAGCGTACCGAGGCCAATGAACGTAACCGGACACTGCCTTTTGATGCCAAAACAGTGGACGTGATGGTTCTGTCCCACGCCCATATCGATCATTCCGGCAATATTCCTAATCTGGTGAAAAG
>JBGAGR010000370.1:0-5196 GCA_044226645.1 Aggregatilineales bacterium | reverse complement strand
ATGATCGCGCGGGGCAGGTGGATCTGCTGCAAGAAGCTCTTGAGCGTTATTTATACACGGGCGGCCCGGCGTATGTATCACGGGAAAGGCTGTCGCCGGAAGCGGCGGTTGCCCTGATTCACAGCGCAGGCGGTGGGCGATCATGGCACATCCGGGGCTGGTTGAAGGCTATGCGGCGATGGTGGAACGGCTTGTGCCAGCGGGGTTAGATGGCGTGGAAATCATGCATCCCAAAAATCCGAAAGTCGTGCGGGATAATTTGCGTGGACTGGCGCAGAAGCACAAGTTGATCGTGACAGGCGGCTCAGATTTTCACAGGCGACTCGATCCGATTGGGTCGGAGACTCGCCCACTGTTTTACGCGATTTACGCGAACGGGCAGAACAGATTCAACAAAACAACGCTACCTGAAAATATCGCTCACGGCGAGTTCAAAACCGGGTAGGACTGAGCCTCCGGTTACTATATCCTCAAGACCGAGGGTTTTTACATCTTCTTTGCCCTCGTAAACCTCGATTATCTGCTCATCTGGAAAGACCAGCCAAACCAACGTTGTGCCAAAGGCGATATATTTCTCAGCCTTTTTGCGCATATCGCGTTTAGAGTCGGTGGGGGATTTTATCTCGACTGCTAAATCAGGTGGGATGGGATTGTAGCCCTTATGTGGTAGTTCGAGGTTGACGTACTTTGGATATGAAACCAACATCGGGCGCAAAGCTATCTACATCTGAAAGGTCGTAGCCGCCATCCGCGCCCGTAACATGTCCTAAATCATGCTCATCAACATGGTTCCCGACGCGCCTTGCAATGCGGATTGCGAGTGCTGAACAATACGGATTGGTGGGCATTTTTTCAATAATCTCACCTTCAATAAGTTCAAGGATGCGGCTGGCATTCTCAGGGTCTTCAAGAATTAAGGCAAATTCTGCCCTGCTATATGTTCTTGTACTTTCCAACACCATCTTGGGAGCCTCATTACTTTAGCAGTTTTCATTCACACTATAGCATAAAACCACCGCTGCTGATTTCAACGTTCGCGCTGCAAGCCGGGATAATCGAGGAACATGACTTCCAGTGCCAGCCGTAAATTGAGGTTGGTGGTGAGACTGTCGAGCAGGGTGCGGGTGGCTTTTAGCGCGTTCAGGGCTTCATCCAGCGTGAGCATTTCCGCCAGCCGTTGAATGGTTTCGCGGCGGTCAATATTGGCAGGTGTATCCCCCGCGCCCTGCACAATCAGCAGTACATCGCGCCAGTAGGTTTGCCACAATTCCAGCAAGGGATAGAGTGATAACTTGTCTTTGCTCAAGCCTTCTGCCAGATCGAAGCGTTTGGCGCGGGTCATGCCGACCAGTTCTTCCAGAATATCAAGCGCCGACGTTCGCTGCTCTAAAATGGACGGGTCTTGCAAAGCACGAATCGCCCAGCCGATACGCCCACCGCTCAAGCGTGCCAGTAAATCGGCCTGATCCGGGGCTGCGCCGTGATGCTGGATGAGTGCTTCGCGCACACCGTCCATCGAGACAGGACGCAGGTTCAGCACCTGACTGCGGCTGGTAATGGTGGACAGGAGTGATTCAGTAGATGGAGCCAGCACCAGTAAAAGTGCCTGCGGCGGCGGTTCTTCCAGTGTTTTCAGGAGGGCATCCTGAGCCTGTGGACGGGCGTGGTCGAAGTCGCGAAAGATAGCGATGCGATAGCGTGCTTCGTAGGGCTTGAGGGCGATGCGCTGTGTCACCGAGCGAATTTCCTCGATTTTGAGTGCGCCTGTGCCGGAGTCCAGTTCCGAATACATCATATCGGGGTGATTGCCGCTGGCGATGAGTTTGCAGGAGCGGCAAACTCCACAGGGACGGGCGGCTTCGTCCTCATGGGTGCAGTTGAGGGTCATGGCGAAGGCGCGCGCCAGTGTTTCCTTGCCGATGGATTCAGTACCGACGATCAGATAGGCATGGCGTACCCGCCCATTTGCCAGCGCTTTTCGCAGGTGTTCGACTGCCCAATCGTGTCCGTATACAGGCCAGTTATGTGTCATCATGTTGCGTATTATAACCGGAAGTTTCAAGCGGAAAAGGTTATGGTTCGCAAATTGAAAACTGGAATACAGTATTGAGAGGATCAACAATATGAAAAAGGTAAATCGTGTTGCTTGCCAGCCTGAACAGGATTGCTAAACAGGCGTTTGCTTTGCTCAATCGCCTCATTGAACCCACAGATACTGTTTCCAATACATCGGAACGGATACGACTGCGCTTGTTAGCGACGCTTTTTCTGGGCAGCGCCATTGCTGTCAGCACGATTCTGCCTGTTCGTTACTGGGGTGATGCCGGACTCCCTAACTCGGCTTACATGGGGGGCGTTTCTCTTTTATCGGGTTTATTGATGTTGATTCCTTACCGGCTGGCGGTGAAGGGCAATGCACCCTGGGCAAACCGTCTGATGATGGCAATCACCACATGTCTGATTTTTGGGCTGTCGGTTGACCCGAACATCGTCATTGTCACCCGCACGATGAATTATCTGCTGCTGCTGGTATTGTTCACCAGTCATTTTACCAGTGTACCCTTTACGCTGGGGCTAGCGGCTGTGCAGGCTGTTTTTATGGTGCTGGTGCTTCGCCAACACGAAATGCCATTTCGGGACATTCTCATTGGCCCGCTGGCTTTTCATGTGAGCGCGACCCTCATTATGGCGGTGTTTGCCTATTATCGTGAACGCATTGAAAGAGAGCGGCAGGCGGAATTGACGCAAAGCGAGTCACTTTACCGCAAGGTGTCCGAACTCAATCCGAATTATTCCTACAGTTTCCGCATCGCGCCGGGTGGCGGACTCATCAAGGAATGGATGACAGATACTTTTTCCGAGATTACGGGTTACGACTGGGAAGAAATAAATAAAATAGGTATTCTGCCGCTCTATCACCCGGATGACCGGCAGCGGCAGGCGGATGATCTGGCGCTGGTTTATCGCGGAATGCCTGCCAGCGGCGAGTATCGTATTATCACCAAGCAGGGACAGGTGCGTTGGATGCACATCTCGCGTCATCCGCAGATGGATGCAGAGGGCAAACTGGTGGTGGGTTACTATGGCATGGCGCAGGATGTCACCGCGCGTAAAGTGGCGGAAGAACGGGAAATAAAAGCGGTTTTGCAGCGCGAACGGCTGGTGTTGATGAACGATTTTGTGCAGGCTATTTCGCATGATTTTCGTACTTCTCTGGCGACCATCGAAACCAGCCGCTATCTCTTGCAGCGCGGGTTGAGCGAACCAGATCGGGATAAGGCGCAGTCGCGGCTGAATGTGATTCAACAATTTGTGTTCCACATGGAAGAACAGCTTGAAAATCTGCGCACCATTACCGCGCTGGCCAATCTGTCGCTGCAAGGCTGTGATCTGAATGCGCTGGTCAGCAGCATCCTTGATGAACAAACCGTAAAATCACGCCAGCGCGGACATCAGATTGTGTTCCAGCCGGATCGCGATTTACCGATGGTACGGGCAGATTCACAGGAATTGGGACGCGCGATTAAACATGTTGTGATTAATGCGCTGAACTATATGTCGTCCAACGGCGTTGTGACGATTCGCAGTTTTGCTTCCCATGAACGGGTTGGTCTGGAAGTGCAGGATACCGGGATTGGTATCGCGCCGGAACATCTGAAGCATATATTTGATCTTTTTTATCGTGTCGAGGCGGCGCGTCCGCTGGACTCCGGCGGGGTCGGGCTGGGGTTGAGCATTGTACGCACGATTCTGGAAGCACACGGCGGCACTGTAGAGGTCAGCAGTGTCGTTAATGAAGGCAGTATTTTTACCCTGTATTTACCCCTTTCCCCGGTTGAATAGCAGCCCGGTTACGCCGCCGTAATGTGCGTGTTACGGAACCGTAATCGGACTCATCAATCTCCAAGCCATATTTCAGGCAGCACTTATCTGGATTTCAGCAATTCTTCAGCGACGCGCCCTATTTTTGAGGATGCGAAAATCAATCGCGGATGATGAGTGCGAAATCGTTAGTGGGAGGAATCCGATCATGATAAACAAAAAGGTCTCGGTTGGCCTGATCGCCGCGCTGCTGGCGCTGGTGATGAGTTTGATGGTATGGAGTTTTGCCGCCGCGCAGGATAACAGCGCTGCCCAGCCTTATCTGGGGATTGGGCTGACTTCGGCGGATAATGGTGTCGGTGTGAGTGATGTGGCTGCTGGAAGTCCGGCGGAAACGGCGGGATTGAAGGTTGGCGATGTGATTACCGACATTGATGGAAAATCGGTGACCGCCAGTAACATCCATGACATTCTGGCGGGCTATAAAGTCGGCGATACGGTGAAGTTGAATGTCTTACGGGGCAGCGAGAAGATGGAATTGAGCGCTACGCTGGCGGCCAGACCTGCTGCGCCTTCAGTGAGTGTTCAGCCTGCCGCTGACTATCCGGTGCTGGGTGTCGCCCTCAAAGATGGGACGGACGGCCCGGTTATTGGCGAAGTTGTACCGAATTCAGCAGCCGAGAAGGCTGGTTTGAAGGTGGGCGATGTTATCCAGAAGATTGGCGATACCGAAGTTAAGACTGCCAGTGCGGCGGCGGATGCTGTCCATGCGCTCAAGGTAGGCGACACGGTAGACATCCAGATTCTGCGTGATGGCAAGAGCCAGACGATCAGCGCGACACTGGAAGCGGGAACGCCCTCGACCATGCCGCAAATTCAGGTTCCATTCGGCAACAATGATGACAACGGCGGTAATGGTAATCGCAACAACCCGTTTGAACGCGGTATCGGCATCGTCTACAACGGCAGCGACAAGTCGTGGGAAATTCGTGGCCTTTCGCAGGACAGCGACCTGTACAAAGCGGGTCTGCGTCAGGGCGATGTCATCAAGACCTTCGACGGCAAGGCTTATGATCCGTCTGAACTGGCAACCTATCTGAAAGGGTTGGACAGCGGCGCGGATGTGAAGTTGAGCGTGGAACGGGATAATGCTGCACAGGACATCACGGTGAGCGCGAGTGCCTTGAGCGGTATGACCATGTTCAGTTTTGGCATGGGCGGCAGCTTCGATTTCCCGTTCGGCGGTGGAATGCCCTTCGGTCTGAATCAGGCGGGGAGCGGTGCGCGGCTGGGTGTGCAGTTCGTAACGCTGGATGCACAGAAGGCGAAAGATCATAACGTGACGGTGACGGACGGTGCGCTGGTGACGGATGT
>JBGAGR010000020.1:0-47077 GCA_044226645.1 Aggregatilineales bacterium | reverse complement strand
GCCTTACCTCTGCGAGTTAGATACGGCAGAAGCAAGGCGCGTGTTGTACAATGCGTCTTAGCCCTGCGTGGTGGTAACGTCACTCGCCGGGTCAGGCAGGTCGGAGTGGTGGTACACTTCGGCCTGTCGCAAAACAATCTCGGTTGACCTACTGCCAGTGTACTGTTTTTCGTGCAGTTGTGCAACGATATGCAGCAGGGTTTTTGAGATATTGACCAGGTTGATGCCGTCATCTTTGGGTTCTTCCAGTGTCTCAGGCGCTCGGCTCATGGCGGCTCCATTCATCCTGGCTGAAGTGCTGCACCGCCTGATTGAGAAAATGACGTGCTAGGGTCGAGGCAGAGGTATTCAGCCGCTTCGCCAGTGCGTGCAGGGCGGCTTTCTCCACCACTGACATCCGAATGCAAAAGTAAGTGTCGCGCGGTGGTTCGGCGGGTGGTAATGTGAGTGGATATTGGTTTACGGGCTGCATACTCGATTTGCTGTCCTTCTGTGATACGTGTACAATATCAGGATAGCAAAGTGAGCAGCCTCAACCTGTGAAATTCTACAGTTTTGCCCCGTCAGTTTTGACAAGGTAGCAGTAAATTTACACAATAATATAATCAGATAATATTGTTGAGGAGTTGATGGTTAGTTTCTTTTCAAAATAGAAACATACCAATGAGGTCTATATTTCCTCTATGGTCACAGAAATGACAGATTGTTGATTTAACGCTGTTATTGTGACTTCGATACTATCCGGTATAAACCAGATTTCAGGTACTTTGCTCTTAAATCTATACCGCCCTAATAAGTCACCCCATATAGTATAGATCATAACCCTTGATTCATCCATTTGAACATCGGGTGTGATACTTAAAGCATTTCCTACTTTTAGTCGATTGTAGATTTCTTCTCTAACACGTACTTCAAGAGTCCATTTCCTGGTTCTTCTAAGCTGAGGATTCAGAACGTTTTGGGCTTCTTGTTGCACCTCCAAAATTGTAGATAGTTCATCGTGATTGAATCCCGCTTCAATCAAGTTTTCTTCAGTGATCTCACTGAACCAGTTTAAAAGAGCCTCGGGTTCCATTAGTTCATTTGGACATACCTTTGCCAATCTCAATGCCAATTTTCTGGACTCTAGACCAAACACCATAAGAGTACTAGCAGAAGGAATATGCACCCCATACTTTAGCAAAGCCGAGAAATAATTGGCGATTTCAGGGATCGAATTTTCAGTTCCATCTGTGACCGATTGCAAATATACGGTAATAGCATTCACTCCCCAAGGGCCAAGATAACCAAATAAACTATCAATTAAAATGCTAATTTCGGCGGGGCTAGTTGTTATTTCCGCAATTCGCTGATCTTTGACTATCTCATTAGGTGTATAACCCTGTAGCCAAAGCTCTAAAGCCGCCTCCCAACAGAATTCCCAAGTTTCCTTTAGGTGGTTGGACATCGAACTGTTTGAAGGACTTAGCTCATTTAGTTGGAATATTAGTGCCAGAATTTTGACAAAGAAGTTAATTCTTTCATTCACACTCCATTCAAGATAACTTACAGCACTAAGATATAGCTCTAGCAGAGTACCTTTTGAGTCTTCTACTTTCTGGCAGTCGGTAAGTGGAAAACCAAGTTGGTAGAATGTAAGCCTTTTCAGCCTATCGGGAACACGCTTATGAATAGAGGTCAATCTTGCATACAAGATATTTGTGGCTAACTCAGCGGTTAATTCTCCTGCTGGCTCTGTTTCCAGTTGTAATGCCATCAGAGATCGTTGAATCAATTCCTGGAGGTCGTCAGGCGTGAACTCATCTTTGGACTGCTCCTCAGTCAACGCGATAATTTGCGCATCTAAAAAGTCCAGCAGTTCTTCGATTGGTCGAGTTGATTCTGCCTGAAGCCAGCTTAAATCGTTGTCAGCAAGTAATTGGCATAAGTCTAGGACATCTGTTGTGGGATACACATGTCTCCACTCTGCAATTACTTTTTCAAGCAATTGTGCTATTCCACTTCTTAGCCTGTAAGTTTTGTATCCATCTACCAACTGGTGACGATAGCGGCTTTGAATTCGTTGTTGTCTAATAGCTTCTTGTCGTGCAGCCCGACCCTCGTCGGTTTGGTCAATGCGTAAAGTCTGATCCTCATCAGCTAAATGAACAGCGAAAAGTACTTGACCCTCTTTTTCTTTCATACCACGTCCAGCACGTCCACAGATATTCCAGAAATCCAAAGGACTAACTAACTGGTTACGGTTATGAAGCAAACTATGAACTATCACAGTACGTATCGGCATATTTACGCCTTGAGCAAGCGTGGTCGTTGCAACTACTAACTTTACAATTTGTCGTCGAACCAGTTGCTCTACTTTGATACGTAAACGACTGGGTAAATCACCATGATGAATGACGAACCCCGCTCTCAAGTACTCAATAAAATTAGCATCGTTTCCCATCGTTTCTTGGGCTGTAGAAATGCATTCTTGGAGAAGTTGTTGTCCCTCTGATTCAATTTCTAACTCAAACGTCTCACCACTCTTTTTTGCGAGCGTGTTCTTTAGCTTAATTACTTTCAACAATATATCAGCAAATGGTTCAACTGAACGTTTTTGAGCGACAAAAACTAACGTCATATCTTGTTGAGCGAAACGCAGTGCTGCGTCGGCAATCACCTCATGTAGGTCATTCGGAAATGGATTGCGCCGTCGCGTTCCTTTAAGTTGGTCTTTGGCTAAAGTTTTTATAAAACCAGAAACATAACATTCATGCTCAATAGACTCATGACCTACATGAGTATAGTAAATACTTGTTTGCAAGCCGTTCCATCGTAGTTCACCTAGCATCAGCCGAGAAGGTCGCCAATCTGATTCAATGATGTTTTCGGAATTGCCAGTTATCCATAAGGCAAATTCGCTCACATTAGGAAGAACTGCGGAAATGAACAGAAAACGGGTTGTCGCATTCTCAAATCTTTTGACAAGCCGTTGAATGAAAAATTCAAATCGGACACCTCGCTCACTGGGGTTGATCATGTGTCCTTCATCTAAGATTATTAAATGAATATTTGCGGCAATTTCTGGTGTATAGCGAATGAAAGCATCAATCTTTTCTGGAGTAGCAACAATAACTTTTGTCTGCTTCATCAAGATGCGTTCAACTGGACTTAACTCAAAACCTCCATAAAGCTCAGAAACACGTATTCCAAGTGATTGAAAACTTTGCCGAAGGCTAGTTTCTACTTCAACTGCAAGCGAACGAAAAGGAGCTAGATACACACACTTAGCTTCTGGATCATCCTTATAATCAAGTAGAAACTGTAATATAGCTAATTCGGCTATACGAGTTTTACCGGCACTGGTCGGCATTTTTATGCAATAACTTTTCCGTTCAACTTCCCGTATTCTAGGAAAAGCTATTCTTTGGGATGGCCAGAGTTCCATAACCGTAGGTTTACGACGGTAATTTGATCGAATGTACTGTTCAACAAAAGGTCTGTTCCCATTATCGAGTAATGGATTAAGTTGTGTCCAAAAAGAACTTGTATCAAATTCGTTGAAAATATGTCTAGCACAGTAAAACAGCCACCACCAATTAACAAACCTGACCTTTTGAGCGAGACTGGCTGCTTGATCTGCAAGTTCTATTGCTCTGTCGATGTACTCTCTACGACCACTTTTAGGAAACTCTAAGAAGAAGGAGATGCTTCTATTCAAAGAAGCTCTTAATATTTGATCTAGCGCCGATTCTTCAGACAGATTATTTGATCTTAATCCTGTTGAGATTGAAACATCCGAATACTGATCACTCCTCACAACATCAAGAGTGAGTTGTTTCAGACCTGATAAATCCTTTAAAAACAGTCTTCTCAGCAGTTCAAACTCAGGAGGTAATTGTTGATTACTATCAGAGGATGGAGATCCTATGGTATCTAAACTCAATTCTCGCATCATTACATAAGAACGGGCATAGTATCCTGAAATGTAATATCCTAATGCAGCATTAAATAGATTCTCTAAACAATCAGGTGCATTCAGATCCATTTCAGAATAGAGAAATTCAAGAATCTCAGACCCTTGCTTAATTAATTCATTTCCTCTACTGTGAAAATCTGTGGTATCTCTTAATTTCAGACCCTGCCAGAAAAGCATGTGGGCGGCATATAGTAGATTTTGATCTAATGTAGATGTGTAATTTGGCCACTGAGTTGTATCTGTTCCAAATCGTCGCAGAACAGACCGGGAATGTGACTGTGCAACAAGATTTCTGAATTGACGAGTTGCTATCAGGCTCTCAGCCTCGGCAATTATCTGATCAGCTTGCTGTTGATCCATTGACTTCCACCTCACAATCAAATAAATCGTTTACAAGTTGAACTAGATCATCTAAATGAAGATTAATTGCTGTTAGGTTGTCGGGCTTATCCGCTTGCAGATTAATGTATTGAAAAGGATCACGCGGTTTGTTACCTGTTGCAAGAAATAAAAGATTTCGCTTAGCGAAAGTAGGTAAAGTGATTGTATTTAGAAAATTTCGCACTTGAACCAGTTCTTGTTCCTTCTTTTGATCAGCCAAAATTTCAAGAATGAATAATATGGATTTAGGACGAGGGCGGTATCCATTTTTCAGCTGATTGAACGCTTCTTCCACAACTTCCGTACTAAATCTTGCGTAGGCTTTTGCTTCAACAATCAGAATCTCTCTCCCGCGTCCGGTTTCGTCGCCAAACTTGAATGCAAGAACATCATCGCCTTTCATTGATGACTCTGGATTGGGGTTATACCGCAAACGAAAAACTGGAATATGATAACCTTCGCGTTGGCTCAAATACTCAGACGCTACAATCTCGCCAAAGTTGCACATACGAGTGTTGTGAGACTTTGGACGCTTATCGAAGATTGCCGCAGCCTCGGGATAACCTAATGCTGCCAGGTTCGAAGTGTATTTGTCGGGATCGTTATGGTGTATAAAAACACGCTCAGCCAATACAGTAAATATTTGTTGGCGACTTCCTTGTATTTCTGAGAGGGGAATATGTTGAAAATCTGTGTACTCATCAGATGGTTCATCAGTCGTCAACCATAACTCAAAATAGTTATTCTCCGCATTTGGATTTGTCATCTCTGTCGCCCAAGATATGTGTCTTACAACATTAAGCCGTACTTCGGGTGATTAAGTGCAATGGAAAACATAAGCTTCACCAGCGAAGTTGGGCTAGACTAATTCACTTCCGTCAGTTCTTTGAGTTTGTTTTCAAGGATGTCTGGTTTTCGCAGATCACTCGCAGTAAAACGGATTACTTGCCAGCCAGGTTTTAATGTATTAAGTCGTCGTTCAATTGCTTTGTCTCGGCGTAGGCGATCTGAAGTGTGAAAGGCAAGCCCATCGACATAAATAGCTATCCGGCGATCTGGAATGGCAAAGTCGGCAATTGTGAATGGCTTGGTTGCAGGAATAGCGTACTGCTTTTCTACTTGAATTCCTGCACTCTCTAGCAGTTGAAGGAATTTGAACTCAAGTGGTGAATCGCATCCTGCTTTGTAGGCTTCAAGCCAGGGTTTTGGATCACGAACATCCGCTGCACTAAGACTAAGTAGACGAGGTTTAACGTCAACCAGCCCTTGCAACGTCGAGATAATGCTTGGCCAGTGCAAACGATCATGGAATCGCTGATTGGTGTAGCTTTTTAGACAGCGGTAGCAGGCGCTCTCACAGTCATCATGATCAAGGTGAAACAAAGCAGCAGCAGCAACCTGATGAAACTCCTCTGCCATTTTCTCAAGATAGCCACTGCCACCAATATTCGGGTCAATAAAGGTTAGGATACCTTCATTATAGGATTGGTCGCCAAACTGCCGTTTACGTATCCCTTCCCAAATCATGTCCAGATCCCCAGTCGCAAGCGCAAAATGTCGTTCTGCGCCAGCCAACAGTGCATAACCTAAAGTCAGTGCCCAACGATCCAGTTCGTTTGTTTCATCTCTGTCCTCAGCGTTACCGGGCCAGATGAAAAGCAGACGTAGCGTCTCAACTTTTGCATCGGCATACAATGAAGCCCCCGGAAGAGGTTGTCCCTTTCTTGGACAGTTTTCGGAATGTCCTAACAGGTTTTCTTTGGTTCCGGTGGCAGGCGCTTTACGCCCCTTGCCATTTTTCTTGTCTTCAACAGGCTGTGAGATGACCTTACCACAGTCAGGACACAACCGATAACCGGTCTTCATTCCATTGTTATCTGGAAGCCCTTCATTCAGCCACACCACAGACTCGCCACGCCGCCGCTCCAGTAACCATCCTTCAGGCAGTTCCCACCTTCCTGCAACAGGCTGCTCAGGTTCGGTTTGCCAGCTAGGGTGTATCTCGACCAGATTGCGGCTAAAAATGCGATCTTCTTCATCGCTAACGATGGAATCATCGGGACGGGCGATAAAACCGGCATAATCGTAGGCTGGTGTAGGTTTACCGACTGTAGGTTGATTGCAGCGGGGACACCGAGGTGATGCCTGAGGGTCATAGGCGAGATTACAATGCTCACAGCGTAAATAGTTCCATGTGGGTTCTTTTCCCTGGGGGTTCCAGGGAGATGAAAGGTCTAAGCCCACAACCTTCCAGCGTTTACCACGAGCGTATACTGGCGCACCGGGCTGATACTGATGTAAACCTGATGGACGGGCTGTCGAAAGCGTTGACCATTCATCCTTGTCGCTCAGTAAGCGGAGTGTAGAAGGTTCTACTGGGAATTCATATCCGGGGAGAATGCCACTCTCGGCGAGCCGCCGCAGCGGGTAGGCTGATCCCACATCTAGGTTTTCGCTCTGGTAGGCATCTTCAATACCTAGTAGGCTATTGATGATGCGTCCCGCGCGGTTAGCTGCCCCACCTGCGCCACCCATCTCAGTCCAATTTTCGATGGTATCAAACAAACGTCTAACCTGGAGAGCAGTCCGCTGGATTGCCTCCTCAACATTGTGAGGTAATTCGTCCAACAATTGGGCAAGGTCTTCGCGGGTATAACCAGCTTGCTGGAGAATTTCGACAGGAAAAGCATCTTCGGCAATTGCTAGAGCGGGTTCTTTAGCTGCGCGAAGACCATTCAGAAGCTCGATCAGTGTTTCTTCAATCACTTCCCCCCTAAAGGTGACGTACTCTTTCATTTTGCCAGCGATGCCTGGGTCAGCAAGACCAAAGGCAATAGCGCTCAGATGGCGAGCAATGGCATCTCGATTACCCAGATTAAACGCAGGGGCAGGCACAGCACCAGCAATCATCTCCTCGGGATGCTGGAAGAAATATTGGTCATGAGGTGTGTTGCGGGTGTAGCCAACAACCAGACCTACGCGCTCATCACGTCCAGCGCGACCACCACGTTGAGCATAGTTATCAGGTCGAGGTGGGATGTTCCGCAGGGCGACAGCTTCCAGACCGCCAACGTGAATACCAAGTTCTAGTGTTGGAGAACATGCCAGGACATTAAGCGCCTCTTCCGCTGACTTGAACTCTGTCTCGATTTCATTACGGCGCGCGCCGGGAACCTGTGCGGTATGTTCAGCGGCTTTAAGTGGAATGCTTGCATCACTGATAGCGCGTTCTGCATACCGAGAACGAAGCACATCTGCTTCCGACCAGTCACGCAAGTATCCTTTAGTACAATGGGGACACGGAATGTCCCCGCCGGTATGCATCCACTCTGGCACATGAGCGCTTCGTCCACACACATCACAGCGGAATCGTGTTGGTTCTGAGGTAAGGGAAAGTTCAACGATGCCATCATTCAACTGGTAAAGACGGATTGGTTTTCCACGATAGCCATACAAATCTACTGACTTCAGGAACTGCCACTCAACGAGAGCTTGCATCAGGCTGAGCAATCCATCAGGGGTTGGTGATTGTCCTACCAGACGCTCTGCTAGATGCTCTGCCATCTTCTGAATGTTGGTGGATTGTCCTTTAGCTGACCAAATCGTTTGGAGGCGAACGCCGGGCGGTAGTTCAGCGTCAGTACGCAGGGCAATTCCGCCATCTGCCCCTACAGGAAGTCCAATAGGTTCGCCCACCCCGCGTTCCCACTCTGCACCACGTAAAATCTGCTGTTTGGTTACCCCATCAGGGTGATATTGCAGCAAGGTGCGGCTAAGCGCACCGCGTTTGCGAATGGCATCCAAAATCTGGTGAACCATGTAGCCCATATATTGGGGAGTCACCCCCAAGCCATGCGCAAGCGCGTCGGATTGACTGCCGACGAATTCATCTAGATAGGCGTAATGGACAGCGACAAGTCCGAGATTTTCCAGGGCGGCACGGTAGCGAGTATTCAAAGCAAGGTTATCAAGCAAAGGAGCTTCTTCCCAGGCGAGATACATTTCGCGCTCTTCTGCACCTCTGGGAATGACATACTTGCCATTCGGCAGCTTTCTGAGATAGGGGTTGTCACCCGCTTCAGATGCCAGTTGTCCCAGTTTTTCAACTGCTGCATTGAGTGTGATGGGCTGACCAGCATCACGCAGAAGACGGAAAACACGCGAACGCATCCGGTCATAGCGGGCAGCAAAGTTGATATAACGTGATTGATGTGCGGCATCCTGACGAGAGTCAGCGAAAATCAAGACACGTTTTTTATCGTCACCGGGAAGCGCCTCGATGATGCCTTCTGTCAGAACTTTGAGCGCTGCCGATGTGCCGAGACTGACTGGCGTGATGACGTAACGCGGCCAGCCACGACTCCCGCAGTGGGGGCAGCGCCGCCGCGATGGGAAGATGTACGATTTGCCTCCGTCCGTTGGGATGAAGTTCATCTCACCGACATCCCAATGCCCGCGAATTGGCTCGTAGCTACCGGGGCGTGCCGTTTTGCCGCCTTCTTCCTCACCTGAACCGCCGTCGGGATCTTCTTCCTCGAATTCGACCTTGCTCCAATCCATCTGATGGTAGAGCAGCCACTCATTAGGCTGGTGATCGCTATCTTGAGCGTTAAAAACTTCCGGGTAGGGTTGCATCTTGCCTGCGCCATCGGGTGGACCCTGCAACCGCAGATAGTCCGCGCCACAGATGCGGCAGAGGTAGAGCGGCGCGGTAGGTGAACCACATTTGGTACACTGGTTTTCTCCGCGTGGATGGAGTGTGCCGCATTCCGGGTTCAGACAGCGATAGAACTGCCAGCCACCACGCACAAAACGATGCGCCCGCAGCCGCAGCGCGTTATCCGTCCCATTGTTGAGCGCTGCAACGGCTGCACCAATCCGCAGTCCGAGTTCGATCTCAGCCTGAATGTGTTCATCATGCCAGTTGGCACGCTCAGGAACTTCCTGTTTGACAAATTCCACTAACGCCGATACGGGCTGTGCGCCTCGCGCCAGCCATCGGTTCAAATCCCACAGCAGGCGGCATCGCCATATCGCTTCATCCAGCGACGTGTTTGAAGGCAATCCTGCCAACGCGACAAGCACCTGCCGCAAATCTTCGGAATTATCCAGATCGTAGTCACGGTCAAGGTGGATTTCTGCCGCGTATTGCGCGTCCTGCGGGACTTCGACCTTTACCTTTGCCTCGCTCACGACATGGATACTGGCAGGCGTTTCACCGACGAGCCGCCCGAAGAAATTCTGAATAGCCTCATCACGTTTTGAGCCGTCTGTGCCATCCTCGGCAATCGTGGCAGATGCACCGACAAACACTGGCTGCTGTTTAGCATTTGCTCGTTTTAGGTGGGCTTTCAGGCGGCGAACCAGCAGCGCGACGTGCGTGCCCAGCGTGCCGCCGTAGGTATGCACCTCATCCAGTACAATAAAGCGCAGGCGATGATTTTTGAACAGCGCCTCGCGGTCTGCCGGGCGCACCAGCAGGTATTCGAGCATCTGGTAGTTGGTCAGCAGGATATGAGGCGGGTTCTGCCGCATCTTCTCGCGGTCTTCCTGTGATGTTCCCCGGTTGTACTGCTCCACGCGGACTGTGCCATCCCAGCCGGACTCACGCAGATACCATTTAATACGCTCCAACTGGTCATTCGCCAGTGCGTTCATGGGATACAGCAGGATGGCGACCATCCCGGCGCGATTCTTGTTGGCGATAGCATCCTCAATCGCACTGTGTAAGACAGGGGCGAGAAAGGCTTCCGTCTTACCAGAACCCGTTCCAGTGCTGATGACGAGCGGAGTACCTGAGCCTCCAAGTAAATGCTCGATAGCGAGTGACTGGTGCAGATAAGAGGCGTTGCCGCCAGCCCGTTTACGGAGCGCTGCTGCCAGCCGATCATCCAGCCCCAGCGACTCCCATGCTTTGCCGCTTTCAAAGGCTGTATGGGCGCTGAAAAACGGTTCGCGTGCCAGAAAGTTGTCACGGGTGAGCGCGTCTTGCAACTCATCCTGTAGACGTTCATCACGTGCACGGAACTCGGTGATGAGATAATCGCGGTAGGAGTTGATAACATGATCGAGGGCTTTAATTGGATGCAGCATAAAGGCAATTCCTAACGTCTTTTCTTTTTATCGCCGGGATGAATAACTTCGCCAAAAATGTTAGTAGGCAGCGGATCGCCGAACATGTCGCGCGGCACATCTTTGCTATCGTTCTGCGGCAGCTTGAGGTCAATCACGGGCTTGGGCAGCGTCTCCACCAGCGGAATGTCGTGATAGGGATCGTACTTGCGGGTGAACGCCTCCAAGCCGAGGGTGTGCAGTTCATCCCACTTTTCGAGGCAGATGTCCGTATAGGGATTGGGACCACTGGCGCGATCAAATGAGTGGAGAACGTGTTCGTACTGATCGCGGTTTAGCCCATACGCCTGTGCAAAGACAGCATCAATGGCAGCACGCACTTCCCAACGTTCCGCCTCACCATCAAGCACCGGGAAGGTATATTTGGGCTTCGGTTCGCGCCAAGCATCGCCAAGTTGTTCGTGCCACAAGGGCAGATAACCCTCGTGGTTGCAAGTGAGCCGTAGAGCAGAGTGAGTAAGAAATAGCCACACACGTCCCAAATCTGGTACGGGAATTGTTTCTAGCAAGAATTTATTGACCGTCGCTGCCACTCTTTGACGAGCTAGCCAATCCAGCACTTGTGAATTCCAAAGACTACATAAGCCAAGAGCGTGATGATTTTGACGTTCGGCAATATTCCTTCGCTCGATTGAAATGCTTTGGGTGCAAACCGATCCTGGTGTAAGGATTGCAGCAACTAAAGTTCGTTCATTTGTTGAGGATGCAATTAAGCGGTAACCAAAGCGAAAGTATGGAATCAGGGAGATTAAATCTGTACGCTCTTTAAGCTTGATTTCCGGTAAATATTTTTCATTAAATCCTTCAGTCTGATCAGTAAATTGCCAGATATGTTCCCCTTCGTAGACCACGAAGCCTCTGTTTGCTATTGGAATTGGCAAGTTCTGGAAATGTCTTGACTGACGAGTTTTGTTCAGTTCTTCCCCACAACTAATACCCAATCGAGTAAGTAGAAATTCTACTCGGTCATCTGTATGAGCTAAAATATGTTCAAGAATTTCAATGTCTTTATAGGAACGCACTTCAACAAAGCTGAGGTATTTACCGCCAGATAGCCCTATAGTTTCCCGCCGTAGAGTGACTTTCCCCGGTTGTTCTACCGAAAAGAGCCAACCATCATCCTGCAAGTAAAATGCCGCATCAATTGATTGAGTCCCCTCTTCTGAATTTGTAGCAACTATAGTTGCAAACTTGAATGAAGAATGAATCTCGAAGAGTTTTCGACGATTTTCGAATGAGTAACACTTGCTCATCGACATTTTTTCAAGATAAAGGTAACGGATGCCAGCAGCGCTTTCATTTGCATGAAACGCTGAAGGAATCACAGCTCCTATTGTTCCGCCAGAACTGGTCACTTGATATGCACGTTCGCAGAAATACCTATAGGCATCAGGTTGAGCGCCACTTCTCTGTCCCTCAATCTCAATATTTTGCCATTCATAAATATTATCAAGTACGCGCTTGAGTTGAGCAAAACTATCCCAATAAGCATTGAAGGCAGTTGCAATTTCAGGGATTTGTTTAAGACGTTGCTCAATGGTACTACGCTCTGCACTGGAACTAGCCCCTACAACTCCAAAGTCATAGGCTGCAAAAAACTCTTTTGAAAGGGGCATAATCTTATCCCACGGCGGATTGCCCACTACCGCATCGAACCCGCGTATCTGTGTTGGATCGCCAGTAGGAAAGAACACTTCAGGGAACGCCAGCGGGTACGTCAACACACCTGCATCGCGTCCCTTCGCCAACAGCTTTTGTGTGTTAGGCGGTAGTTCGGCTTCATCCCATGTGCCGTCCGCCAGCATCGCCAGCGCCGTGTTATAGGCTTCAGTATCCACCTCTTTTTCGCCCAGCATCACGCCGCCACTCCATGCCTGGCACAATTCCACGAACGGGCGCAGAGCAGCATCCAATCGCGCTTTCGCCTCGGCTTTGTGGGCAATGTCGGCGGGGTCAAGTCCAATTGTGCCGTCCAGTTCCCGCACGATGGCGAGAGCCTCAGTGAGCCGTTCTTTGAGACTTTCGCGGGCTTTCTGCGCCAGTAGCATATCGAGCGGCGTGGTAGCATACGGAGACAGAAGGGGCGAATCATGCCCACCTTCGGCAATCTTCAACGGACCCAGCAGCGAATCACCCAGCACCAGCCGGTGATCCAAGAAGGTCAGAGGCAGCCCTTCAGCGAAGCTCTCCAGCCACAACGCCACTTTCGCCAGTTCTACCGCCAGTGGGTTCTTATCTACTCCATAAAGGCAGTTCACGACGACCAGCCGCTTGCAGATAGCGCGGGCGCGATCCGCGCTTAGTCCAGCTTCGGATGCGCCTTCCAGCACTCGTCCGGGCAGGTAGGCGGCGACTTCTTCGGGGATGCGTTCCCACAAATCTTTCTCGGCGGCGGTGCGGCAGGCTTCATACAGGCGCTCACCCAGAAAGCGACATGCGCCAACGAGAAAATGTCCACTGCCCATCGCCGGGTCAAGGACGTTTAGTGTCAGGATAGCACTCGGCTGCGGATCATCCTTCGGGCTGAGCGCGTCACACTGCGGCGCGAGCGTTTCCTGCACCAGAAATTTGACGAACGACTCCGGTGTGTAGTATGAACCAGATGATTTGCGTCCCAACCCTACACGAAGGAAGAAGCGCCCGATGCGATGAGCCTCATTCGGTCCGCCGATGGCTTCGATCCACTTGATCTTGCCTTTCTTGCCATCATCCTCATCGTCTTCAGGTTCGTCGTCGGCTTCGTCGTCATCCTCTGTCGCCACTGCTGCGCGGTATTTCTCGCCCTGTGCAGCAGGAACAACGACTTCCAGCTTTTGCCGCCGCAGTCGTACCATGTTTTCGCTCGTGATGCCGGGGTCGAGTTCGAGCAGCGCCTCGTACACGCGCCCCAGTTCTTCCACATCCAGATCACGGTAAGACAGACGCACAAGTGTCCTTGCTCTGCCTTTGCCACGCGGCGCACGCAGTAGTTTGTCTAGCAGTACCGCACAGCCGTGTTCGCCCCATGCCAGCGCATCCACTAACGGGGCAGCATCCACACCGAACAGTACCCCGCCCAGCGGTGAAATATTCAACTCTGTACTGCTGATGCCGCTCTCGAAGAAACGGAACAGCGCGTGCAACCCATCTTCCAAAAACCGCCCGGTATCTGCGCCGCTTTCAAGTGCCTTCTGTGCGATGCGTCCCAGCGCCGCGCTCGGCGAGTAGGTGTTGCGCCAGATGCTGCCGCTGGAAAACGAAAATGAGGGGCGTTCGCGCGTCCCTGCCTCGCCAGAGAGGATAAACAATATGCGGTAAACGACGATCAGCGATTCACGCCACAGTCGTTTGGCAAGGAGGGCTTTCGCGTCGGCTTCATCGCAACCCTGCACTTCCATGATGTGCAGAAATTCGGCTTCTAGCCGTTCATAGTTGTCGGGATGATCGAGAATACCCTGTACGAACCCCTCAACCGCTTCACGCGCCTGCTTCCGCAGTTCACCTGTAACTTTGCTCTGCTTCAGCCGCGCATCGTCAAGAATATCTTCCAGCCGCTGAATACCTTCCGGGCTGGCAAGCGCCACAATCAGACGAAAGGCATCTGGCGGTGTTTTGGGGTCGAACTGTTTGAGTGCGTTCAGATCAACGATGACACAGGAAGCAACCCGCGCTGCCTCTGAGATAATGAGACGCAGTTCAATGCCGTTGGTTAGCAGTCCAATACGTTCACCAGTAGTCAACAGTACGCGCTCAGCAATGCGCTGAGGTGTGTAGCGGCTGGTGAAACCCCGTGCCAGTGGCGCGTCAAGGTCAGTATTGTAGTCATATGTCCAGCAGCGCAGGATACCGCCTTCTGCATCGCTGTAAAGAACGCCGCCGTCCTCATCATTCTCGCGGGTACGGACTTTTCCGGCGGATTTGGGTGTGCCATAACCCATAATTGGCATCAGCGGCTCAAACACCACATTACGCACGCGGATATGCCCGGAGATTTCGGTCATCGGCTGGCGCAGAGATTTTCGCAGTGCAGGCCAGGTCTCCTTTGCCCGCGCTGTGCTTGGTAATACACCCTTGAGTTTGTTTTCCAGTTCGTACTGGACGTAAAAATCGGGTAAAGCGGGTCCCGTCAGCGTTACTGTAGTCGCAAATTCCAGCATAAATCGTTCCCTAAGTAAGCATCAACATCCCTAGCAGCGATGTTCCAGCACTGTCGAGTGCCAGATGCTGCTGAATGCGGTCATGGCGGCGTTTGTAAAAGTCTTGCAGCGCCAGCCCCTCCAAACGTTCGCGGTTGTTAGGGTCTTGCTGGCGAATGAATGCTTCAAGGCGTTCAAATGGCGATTTCTGTGGGTCTTTCAGACCTTCAAACAGCGGCAGGCTTTCAACCTCAGACTGTCCAACAAGCGCATCTACACGCTCGGCATACCAGCGTTCCAGCGCAAATTGTTCGTCCTCGAATTTCCGGCGGTAAGTTCCAGTGAAGGCATTGCTCAATTCTTCAAATCTCGTGTCAACGGTGGATTGCGCCACCTGCCAGGCTTCCTCACCCCATCCCGCAAATCCAGTCTCCCATAACTTTTGGGTGGCGATGCCATCATCAGTGTTGGGCAGCCAATCACGCGGTTCAGTGAATACCTCGGAAGTCATATCCTCGTAGACTTTGACCGCGATGACGCGCTCATACTCACGTCCGATGCGGCTGTTCACTCTTCCGAGAAACGTGAAAATCAATGCCTTCTGCCCGTCTGTGGAACGCGCAGCCGATACACGGCGATCTAATCCTGATTCCTGACCAAGTGCCTGATGACGAACATGCTCAATTGCACGTCGCACAACAGGATGCGCTCGTCCCAGAAAGCCTACAGGTTCCTGGTTGTCGTCCGTCAATTTATTGAGGTCGCTAGTCACAGCCAGCGTGCCGCGCTCTACGCTCCAACCGGGTACATTCTCAAGCCCGTAACGCCAGCTCTGCGGTAAAGTCAGCCAGGTTATGCCATCCTTCTCGCGGGACTGTCCACCTTCGGTACGCACTGCCTGTTTTACAAAGTCCATCAAATCGACATCACCAGCCTTGCGCCCCACTTCGAGTGCCTTTGTCGCTCGGTCACGAGCAAATTCATCGGCTGCTGCACCATCGTTAATCCAGCTATGGATACGAGCAGATTGTTCAAAGCGGCGCAGACTCTTATCCACTTCCTCCAATAACGCCTGAATCTCAGCTATGTCGGTCGTGTCCATCTCTGTGCCGTCATCGACAAAACCAATCGTTGTGCAGCGCCCGGCTCCCAGTCCTGAACCATCATCCTGTGCCAGCGCCGCAAACAGTCCATCTTCCGGCAGATCAGTTACACCGATGCCGAGTGTGTTTGGCACTGCCCGCAAACGGTCACGCTGCCGCTCATACTTGGCAATTAGGCGAGCGAGAATACGTTCTTCAAATGTTCCACACAGATACAAATAACGGATATAAGGTATTTTCCACTGCCCATAACGGTCAATACGTCCATTACGCTGTTCGAGGCGGTTCGGATTCCAGGGCAACTCAAGGTGAATGAGGTGATGACAACGGTCATGGAGATTCAGCCCCTCAGCAGAGGTGTCTGTGCTGATGAGAATCAGATTATCCTGCGTACGGAATTGATGGGTTATCTGCTGCCGCTGCTCCGGGCTGTCGTTACCTGTAATCGTCACTATTTTGCCCACTTTGGCAGCTTTCAGTTGTTCCTGTGCCGCCATTAGGCTGTCAACATACTCCGTATAAACCAGAATATTTGTTTGTGGTTCTGACTGTCGAATCTGTTTGATTTCATTTAGCAGTACATCCAATTTGACATCATGCGCTCGTGACGCATATTGTTCAAGCAAATGTAGTGATGTGGCAATGGTCTCCGTGCGTTCAAGCTCGCTTCTTCCCTGCCGATACTCCATGTCCAGCAGGTTAAGCTGCTGTGCCAGCTCTTCGATCTCCAGCGCATCCCGTTCTTGTTCTTCTTCCTGGGTTAACACACCGAAGCGGGCATATTTGCGTTTCAATGTCCGTAAGGATTTGCGGCGCTGATTGCGGCTCTCTTGTTCTTCTGCCTGGGTAGTGGAGAGATCATTGTATCGGGACTGAACTGCCATGAGCGTTGTTGATAGCGCTGCTACTGTTGAAGTGGATCGTTTTAGAAGAGCTAGAAAAGTCAGCGCATCATCATAACGCCGGTAGCGTAACGCTCGCTTGAGCGCGGGAACAATGAACTCAAGCAGCTCACGGTGGAGTGCAATGAAGCTCCCATCCACATCGGCACTTGCCATCACAGGTACAGGTATTACCTTCCTTTCAGGAAAAGCGACCAGTTCACCTGTTTTCGGATCAGTGAGTCGAACATGTCTTTTTAGACGACGTACAACATGTGTAGCATGGGCATCCTGTCTGACTTCACCTTCTTGGTTCAGGAGCATTGGGTCAAGTAACTCAATCAATGAACTATAGCTGCGTTCGTAACCATCATGAGGCGTTGCAGTTAAAAGGAGAAGGGCATCTGATTGCCGGGCAAGTGTCTGCGCAAGTTTGCGGCGTTGAGAGCTTTCTACACGCTCCGCATCCGTATTGTCTGCTCCTGTTTCACTGTAGTGGTGCGCCTCGTCCATAATGATCAGATCATAGGTGGTTCGCTCAAGCAAGTCCAGCACATTGTCTTGCTTGAGAAAGTCCATTGAGGCAATCGCCAGCGGTAAATGCTCGAATGGGTTTGCTCCCAATTCGGTCTGCTTACGGACATGCTCCAACCTGTCACGGCTCACCTCATCTAGCATTAGCCCAAACCGCTCCAGCATCTCGCGCTTCCATTGTTCCATTAATGGACCTGCTGGTGTAACAACCAGAACGCGGTAGATTTGGCGACGTGACATAAGTTCTGCAACAATGAGACCAGCCTCAACCGTTTTGCCTAGACCCACATCATCTGCTATCAGAATGCGTGGGCGATTCATTCGCAATGCCCGCGAGAGTGGAACTAACTGGTAGGGTTCAATCCGCAGGCGACCGGGTTGGACAGCAAGAATCGCATCGGGTCCCAGTGCTTGCTCAAGGAGAAAAGCTTGATGATATACAAGCCAGTTACTGAGCGGACCTGCTTTTGATGGATTGAATTCGCGGGTTACAATGGATATAGATTCGAATGGGGTAAGAACATCAATTTCTGCTCCCGCGAGCAATCCACCAAGACCCCGCAAGCGAAGGCGAGTTTGATTGCCTATTGGTTGTCCGTCAACCACTTCCCAACGTAGCCCGCGCGCTATAACTTCTGTACCTGGTAAATAATCAGCCATACTCTATCTTGCCAGTTTTTCAAAGACTAAGAGCCATGAATGTGTCACAGTAGAATTGTAGACCATTTTTGCTGAGCGAACATGCATTATTGGTTTGTATTCCGAGCAAAAAATATATAGCTGGTGATTACTCACCAGCCATTGAAATAAAAACGGCTGTCCTCATGCGGTACAGCCGTAGATTTTGTTCAGTTCCTTGTGCGCGTTTCGCCGCAGCATGTGGATGGTGTATTTCGATAACCCCAATCGCTCAACCAGCGTTTTGCAGCTTTCGTATGCCCCCATGCTCCGAATCGTTGCTGCCATACGGAGATTGCCTTCCGCTTCATAACGTGCGACCAGGCGCAGCAGCGGCGCTTCTACTCCAGCAAGATGTCGATCCCGCCATGTCTGCTGACGCGGCTTGAACAGTTCCAGCTTCTCACACAACTCCTCGCGCATCGGCTTGACCACGCTCGTCAGCCACCAGCACTTCTTCGTGCCGCTGCGTCCAGCGATGGCTGCCGCGTCATCCGGTCCGACTTCGGTGGTGATGTAGTACAAGGCTGCCAGATGGGGCAAACTGCCCATGTACTTCTCCGCCATCTCGGTGATGACTTTCTCAATGTCAACGCGGAGGTCAATGGCTTCGGCGTAGGTCGCGTAACCAAAGACGTGCGAGTGGTCATAACCATCAATGATGAAATCATCAGGATCACCGCTGCGGGTGGCGATGTCTTCCAGATACATCTCGCGGCGGTAGAACTTGCGATAAAGCTGTGGATTAGTACGGTTCAGGAGTAGCTTAAGTGCGCCACCTTTGTCCACCGTCGCCAGCATAGAGGTGTCGGCGCTGATGTCCATCCACAGCCGCATGAAGGCGTGAGCTATCAAGTCCGGGATGTCCAATTCGTGATTGCGATAGTAGCGCAGCAGCCGGTTGAAGCTGGGGATCAAATCATCGTAAATCTGTTCAAAGGTGCGCTGACCTGCCCACCCTGTCGGATAGGTCGCAACACGCGGGAATGGGCGAATCTTGGCTCTGATATTGGAACGAACATCGTTGTCGATCATGGGGACTACCCCTCCTCAATCACGCTGGAACGCCAGCACGTTGAGCGCTACCGCTCGACCATGCGGGGACAGCGCAGAGGGAGGAACCTGACCAGCATCCCACCGGGAAAGCGGTGGTTCGGCAGTCCCGCCGGAACGGTGGTACTGGCGTACCGCCGCTGGTGCTGGTTAGGAGGGAACCCCGCGCTGTAAGATCGCCGCGCGGCGGTAGTGCGAGGAGAATGGGCTGTCAAACTGTGGCTGGAAACCGGGCTGCCTGTGCTTTGGAGGAATGCACAAAAAAAGCGGTGTTCATCACACCGCTTCGTCGTTGTCGCTTTCAGGCGATTCAGAAGGGAATTTCTTCCTGTGCGGCTGCACCGACCTCCGCTCGATCAAGCAAGACCAGTCGATTTGCATCAACATCTAGACTGATTTGCGGTGTGCCATCGTTGGCGATCCAACTGCTCGGACGCAGCCACTCGGCGCTGATCTGCACCAGTGATCCTTTACGGACGAACTGCGATGCGACATCTGCCAGGCGATTCCAGCAATTCACTCGCACCCAGAGGGTCTGTTTCTTGCCACCGCTGGTTTTGCGGTTGACCGCGACACTGAAGCTGGCGACCTGCTGCTCACCTACTGTCTTCACCTGCGGTTCGCCGCCCACATATCCCGTCACCGTAAAGTTCAGACTTGTCCCCATGATGTTGAACCTTTCCGCCCATCCGCGCTGTCTTCCATCGACCTCATGCCGATTGATGACCTGCTCGGAGCAGACGCGAATCAGCAGTCTGTCACCTGTAAGGCGCTCGACGTTTTCGGTGAGTTGAACGGCACAAGCCAGGAGAAAATGTCGAAAGCGATCCCGCCTAGCGGGATTGACAGGCTGCCGCGTCTGCTAACATGGTCAGCACAAACCGGCTGCCCAGGTCGGATGGTGCAGTGCTTGCGGCGGGTAAGACATCAGGCAAGTGACGCTGGTGACAATGGGGATAGGTGCAGCATATAGGTGTGCAAGGTTGCTGCAATTCAAGTGCTGTTACCGCATTCGGGGATAAGCAGACATCCGGGTCAAAGGTGGCGTTGCCACGATAGAGCGGTTTCGCGCCAAACAGGTGCAAGCGAGTGTAGATAGACGACATTGGTAAAGTCCGATACACCGCATGGAGAGATAAGGCAAATTGCTCGGTTGATTAGCGACAGAATACTGTGCCTCACTGCAACCAGTATACCTGAAGGTAAACATCGGAAGATGAACACTGCTGCTAAATGGCGGCATCGTGAACACTGAACCACTGTCACAACCGTCACAGATACAAATTCAGTCTGTTGATGCGTGCTGTGGATACCCTGTGTAATTCTGTATTTTGCAACCTAAAGGCGGTTCTGTGACAGGTTCGCTGGTTCATCTGTGACAGTGATTGTGGAGGCTGTCGGATGAAAAAGAGAGTGCCTCTCTCAAGTGAACCAGTGTCACACCTGAAACAGGCACTTCTATGCGCCTTCACTGCGATGATTTGCACGGCTATGCTGTCACTGAACCACCGTCACAGTCGTCACAGCCCAGAAAATCCGCTTTCAACTGCCAGAGTCGTGTGGGAATGCCCCGAATGCGGCGCTGGACGGTCAGGTTGTTCGTGCCGGGGATCAGCCAGCCATCTTCCTTCAACTGCGCTCCAATTGCGGGCGTATTGAACTTGAGCGGCTGCACTCGCAGAACAGCGCGGTGTGCGACATCGGGTAGCAGATAGACATAACGCTCGTCGAGATAGCCAACAATGGTTGTACCAGGTCGCGGTTCTTCTGGTTCACGCATATCTCTTGCCAGCATGAGTTCACCGCTGGCGAGAAGCTGCCCCAGTGTGTCAATGAACACCTGCCCGGCGCGTTCCTGCTGCACCGCCTTTACCGTTTCCACAATGCTGTCCTGCCATGAAGGTAACGCATCGTCACAGTCTTGTTCTGTCATGAACTGCCTGAGCATCTGGTAAGTTGTGACCAGCACCGCCCAGTTCTGCACCATGCGTCCGGTGTTCGCCTGTCGTCCCAGTTTACTCGTGAGGCTGTCGCGGTAGCCCTTCACGTTCGACTCGAAACGACTTGCCAGTTCTTTGGTCAGTGTTCCTTCATCCGCTTGAGCCGCAATCCACTGGATGAATCGGGCGGTGAAACCGGGGAGCAGATCGCGCACCGCTTCCAGTTTCGTAAGCGATGCGCCACCCGGATCACGTTGCTCCCAGGGTGGGATTTCCAGCACCAACATACGAGACAAGATCGAAGCCTCCCCTTCAAGCGTTGTCTCGCCAGTGGACAACAGCAGTCCGCGACAGGGACGCTCATGCCGTAGTTTGGCTTCACGGGTCAGCCTGCCCCGTCCCATGCCCCGCGAGTAGCTCTGCAAAAAGCGTGTGAAAGTGCGTTCGTCGGCATAGATGGTTTTGTAGTCATCGACCCAGTAGAGGGTATCCGCCAGCGCGTAGCCCAGCGCCTCAACGGTATTGATGGTATCTCCCCACTGACCCGGTGGCGTGTCACGGGTGAACTGCCCGTAGAAACTGGTCAGCAGTGAGGCAATTTCGGATTTGCCGCTGCCCGATGTCCCCACCAGATGTACCGCCGGGCGGGTCGCTGCTGCCGGAAAGAAGCGCTGTACGACGGGGAGCATCGCAAAGGCAATCAAAGAGGGCGCGAGGTGTTTGGGGAGTGTGGCAACGGCTGCCTTAAACGCTCCCAGACTTTCCTGCCAGTCTGTGCCACGCAAACGGTAATCGCGCAGACGAGTTTCAAGCTCGACCTCCGGCGGTTCACTTACCTGCCCATCGGCGCTGACACTCATTTCCGGTGAAACATACACCCACTTGCCATTGATCTCCGTCCAGCCCATGAAACGATAGGTTTTACGACGTGGGTAGATGCCTGACAACGCTAGAATCGCAGGGGCTAAGTGCCGGATCATCCCGGCGCGGACAGTAAAATTCTCACCAGCATGTCCGGCGATAAAACGCTGCAAAGCGTTGGGGTCGCCAAAAAGCTCACTCGGCACATGCAGCGTCAGGGTTTCCTCGCCGCAGGTCAGTTCCAGAACCGTCAGATGTTCAACCTGACCATCATCATCCATGCGGGAAGTACGCTCCAGCACGCGCCCAACCCATCCAGCTACGGTCTGGCGGCTCGTGCCGCGTTCGGTCTGTTTTTCAAAGACCATACACCCATCAGCCATGAGATACCGTTCCGTTGCTGGTGCGGAGGCAAAGGCAGCGCGGTCTAATTCGCGCTTCGCTTCTCGATAGAGTCGGTCTAAGTCAGCGATTTTCAGCCCATCGCCACATAACACCTTGAGGCGCTGGCGCTCGGCTGCCCACTCAACGGCATTGAGGTGAGCGCAGGCAGTCACAGCACCACTGATCTGTTCCATCGTTGGGCGTTCACGTTCGGTCTCCGGCTGCCCAAAGCGGCTGACGAGCTGCTCCACCTGTTGGTGGGCGTTTTGTCGTGTCTCTGCGATGGGATCACGAGGCGGACGGCTGTAGGCGCTCTGGATGGTCGCCAGCGCCTCGCGCTCACTGCTGCCATTGATAAGATGGCGCGGAATAAGGTCACGCTCCGCGTCGGATTGACTGTAGCCCGCATCCCGCAGTTGGCAGGCTGCCGCGAACAGTTCCGTGTTGCGACTGCCATTCGCCGCGCCGGATGCCAGATAGGTCTCGGTACGCGGTGGCAGCGGGTGGTGTCCATTCCCGTTCAGCGTCACTACCCTCAACCCATCAAAGCTCGGTTGAGCGGGTTGGCTTTCCAACCAGGCAAACGACTCCAACGCATAACGGCGTTCGGGGCAGCTCTCGACCACAGTGACCATAACACCGCCGCGCTCCGGCTTGGTATTCACCGAATCGGGGAGGCGCATAATCCCCGCCACTGTTTTCACGTATTCAGGATCGCCGCCTAATGCTGCGAATAGTCCGCGCAGAATGCCTGCGATTTTCTGGCGGTCAGCCTCACTCTGAAGCTGGAACGGCTGATCCAGCAACCAGTAACCATGCCAGCCGCCCCCACTGTCGAGGATGAATGATGGTGCGCGGTCGAAATCTCTGAGACGTGTTAAGTTCTGGTCGCGCTGGTGGGTATCCCCATCACAGTCAATATCAACCCACAATGCCGGAATCAGCGCGGCAGCTTCCGCTTTGCCCTGTTTTCCTTTCCGCAAACAGGGTGCGAAGTACACCCCGAAACCCTCACGATTCAATGTCTCTGCCTGTTCGAGTGCGGCTGCCAGTTCGGTCTTATTGCCCATCCGTCCCCACAGTGAACGCGCTTCCCCGGTGGTCGGGTGGATGCAGCGCAGTTCGAGGTAGAGGTTGTCCGGGCTGCCTTTATAGAGTGCGTTCAGGAAATCGCGTCTCCCGGTGCTGGACGTGCCGAATGTGTCCGTCTTGTTCACAACGTCGTTGTGTGTCATACTCGTGGTATTCCTTTTAGGTTGGTACACAGGGGTTTGGAGCGCTTCGTTTGGCGACGGTGGGCGCTCTTCTCCCCTGTGTGCTTTCTCGGCTAAAGTTCAAATTCGGGCGATATGTCCCATGTCGGCTGCTCATATCTCCCCATTTCCGTGATCAGTACCTCCCGTTGGTCAGCACTCATCCCGTTCAACAGTGCTGCGAGTTCCCGCAGTTTGTCCATGTCACCACTCATCTCCTGCGCCAGTACCTGTGCGAAAAAGGCTGCCTGTTCATGCGGCAATCCTGCCGCTAACGGACGAAATTCCAGGTGGAGTGCATCCGGGTCGTCTTCCGTCGCGGCGGCATACCAGCGGTAAAAGCCAACAGCGGTCTGCTGCTCGTCCGTCCGCCGCGTGCCACACCAGACATCCCAGCTTTCACCCTTGTCGTCGAGCATTCCACCATGCGGCTCGTTATCAGCAATGGTGCGTTCCTGTTCACGCACAGCGGCTAACTCGTCATAACGCTGCTCCCAGTCGGGACCGACGTAGCGTTCCATCTGCGCGACCATCGTCTGTTCGGTGACATCGTGCAGCATCTCGATGTGGTTCACCTTGCGATTGCGGCTGAAGAACAGCGGCACGCGCTGCCCGTGTTCCTCGTCATACACCGTTCCCGGCAGCACAACATGCGTGTGTGGGTCGTGTAAGCCCGGCGCTTGCGGATCATCGGTCAATCGGTGGTGGAGAACGTAGCTGTACTCGATACCTGTATCCAGACTACGCTCGTCGAAGAACCTATTGACCATACCTTCAGTCAATTCGTGGACAAACTGCTCCCGGTCTTCCGGCGCGACCATCGCCATCAAATCCGGGTTCGGATTGCAGACCAGACTGAAGGTCAGCACATGCTCACTTTTCAGGTCGTCGCAGCGCTGCGCGATTTCACCCACTGAGCCGCCCATGCCATGATCGACCCAGCGTTCCCGTCCCGCGACATGCCGCGCAGCCTCATCCCGGCTCTCCCGATAGGTGAGGTAACGCAGCAGATTCTTGGACTGCTTCGCGCCGTCGGCAGACGGTTTCTTGTACTGCACGTTGGCGACACACATCTGCTTTCGATCCATCTAGCCCTCGCGTTTGCGCGTCACCCGCTCGATAAAGCTACTGAGCATGGTCGTCAGCGTTTCGACTTTTGCATCCAGTGCTTCCACCTTCGACTCGATGCCTTTAGCGATTGCCCGGCGCGACCCTGGCAGGTCTTCCTGTGCTGCCAGATACAGGTTGACTGCATCGCGCAGCAGGTCGTTTTTACTGACAAAATTCCCGACGCGACTGCGGACATTCCGCAGCTCTTCCAGCCGCCGCATCTGGTCGGGAGTGAGATTGACGGTCATCCGTTCGCTGTACGGATTGGATTTCTTCTTCACCTGGCTTCACCTTCCTCTATATAGGCATTCAACACATGCTGGCGAAATTTCCCGGTTGGACGAAAGCGTACATACACCCGTCTGAGGGTTCGTCGTCCTACCGCGCCACCGCTGCGGACGGTCTGCACCTCAACTGCCAGTTTGCCTAGATCGGCAACCGTGACTATCTGACCGGGCTGTGCCAGTTCCTCAAGCCACAATTCCGTCATGACTTCCAACACCTCCGCCACGTCGCGTCGTTTCAGGCGCGGCAGGCGTTTGCTGATTTCAGCGATTGTCTGACGATGGTTCATCGTCGCTGCTCCTTGTTTTGCTGCTGAACGGACGTGATGCAGATGGGGAACGCATCCCGGTCACGGGTGCGTTCGGTAGGCGCGGCGAACCGCGTCCACGAGTGCGGCGGCATCTCTGCACCGCCGCACTCATGCAGGGGCGACAGCCGCTGCATCAGCCCCCACGGCGCATGAGTGGCGAGCGGATTTAGCTCGCCCCAGACCCCGTGAGAACCCTTCTGGTTACTCACGCCCGTTACACGGGGTCTGGCGAAGTCGCTGCGCCTCGACGCTGCGACGTGCATAGCTACGCTATGCGCTGCTTTGGGCTGTGCCGTTCTACACGATGCGATGAACTGTTCCATACATCATCTCCTCACCATTGGGATCGTTTCATCCGTCGCGCCCGGCGGTCACTGTCGTTGTCTGACAGAGCGGGTTCAGTCGGTTGTAGGACATCACCATGGGTGGGTGATCTGGCTGTCGGTGGCATGGAAATCTGAACAGCACCGTTGGCTGCCACATGCTGCACCAGCCGCTCCAGATAGCCGGGCATCTCGTTCAATGCATCGCGTATCCATAAGGTGTCCTGCCGAACTTCCAGTAGTTCGGGAATGGTCAGCAGTTTGCTGCGGCGCGGCTGCTTGCCCAGATACCCCCGGATCAGATCGCGTAACGCATCGCTGCGCTCCCCTTCGTCAATGCCTTCCCACCAGTCCAGAATGTCGTTATCAGTGTCCTCGAACACTTTGAACGTAATCATCCGGTAGTGGCGTTTGCTTGTTTTACGCTTTGCCATTCTTTTGCTCTCCTCTGAGTGGGTCTTACCCGTACAACCCATTGGGCTGACCAGTAAGACCCGCCTCTATATCGAACTGCTCACTTCCGGGCAGCGAAATGGGCGTAGTGCAGGTAGCCTCTGGCATTCGCCATCTGTGCATCCGGTACCAGCTTCGTCTGCGGGTAGGCTTCCACCACCTGCTCATACACCAGTTCCGCGCCACCGCCCGACAGGTAAATCACATCGACGGTTGTGCCGCGCTGCCACTTTTCCGAGAGCAGATTCAATGTCGCACTGCGAAGCGGGGCAAGAGCTTCTTCGACCTCATGGCTGTAATCCACTGGCTTGCCGCTGGCAGTGAAAATGCCCGTTCGCAAGACCTGCTCGACAATCCGGTGCGGCATCTTCTCGCGGTAATCCCGTTCCAGCATGGCGGCGATCCGTTCCTGGGCGGTGTAGACACCACTCTCGACGCTGCCGCTTTCCGCGTCCACAAAGTCCCCATCATCGTCCAAAATAATGTCAACCGTGTACGTGCCGACATCGACCACGCCGGTTCGCATGTAGGTGTGATAGACATTGATCTCGCCCTGCTCGGTGAGCATCATGGCATACGCACTACCATACGGCTGCGGCATGACCATCACCTCAGTCACATTGGCGATGACTTCGCTGGCATCGGTCTTGATGAGATGTTGACCCAGCAGCGCCTGCTTAAGTCCACCTGCATCCCGCATGTGGTCAACCGGCAAACCACTGCATAACCGCAGATGGATGACATCCCGCCCCGACACCCCTTGTGCCAGTTTGCCAATCGCCGCTTTCGCCAGCCGCAGGCGAAAGGTGTTGCCCATCGTCTTTTCATTGGCGGTACGCCCGCGCAAGCGGAGTAATTCACCGGGCGGAAGCTGTGCCAGCGCCAGATCGCCGACAAACCAGGTGGAGCCGTCTTCATCGGTCAACTGGTCGCTGATCCGTCACGACTTTGGTGACACCGTAGCCGATGTCCAGCCCAACCGTGAGAATGCCGCCCGATGTAATCGCGTATTCTGATTTGTTCTTGTCTGTTTTCTGCTTGCTCATGTCTCCGCTTCCTTATAAATGGGAATCGCAAATTGCCAGCGCCGTTAATCGGTGCTGGTTTTTCCCGTTCCGGTGCGCTTGAAAACCCGCGCAACTTCACCGGGATCGAATGGGACTAAATTTGGCTGAGTATCGGTCTTCTGAAGCGGTGAAAACGTGGATGCACGGGAGCGAACGCCGTTTCGACACTTTCACGGTTGCCGAGTACGGCATGTGGGATGAGGCCCAGACCGATGAACGTGAGCTGGAAGCTACCCTGAAAACGCAGGGACTGGAAGCCGCCCTGAATCAGGCGGAGCGGCTGGCGGTGGCGGGTGGTTATCTCGACCCCAACCGCGCCGATGGGCGCGTCTTCTTTGAAGAGGATGCGCCGCCCGACCCCTTTACCACTGAACGCGAACGAGCGATGGAGCGTGACATGCAGCACCAGGAAAACCAGCAAGACCCGGAATACAGTATCACCGCGATTGCTGCCAACGGCAGTTCGCATCTGGATGTGACCAAACAGTGGGGTGAAGATCAGCACGCGCACCTCATCATTCCTCAGCCGGATTGGGAAGCGGCGCGGACACACGCCGAGTTCGCCAACGAGATGCTCCAGCAGGAAATGCTTGAGGGGGCGATGACCTATGTGGAATTGGTGGGTGTGGAAGCAGGGGTGATCGACCCGCAGCGCGACGACCCACGTCTCTTTACCGAAGGTCCGCCTGACCCTTTTACCACTATCCGCGAACGCGAACTGACGCAGACAGTAGATGTGACCGAACTGGATACCGAACCTTATACGCCCGTCACGCTGGAGCCGGAAGCGCCGGATTACCCGACGATGTACCGCGAATTTGCTGCCGAAGCCGCCCGTGAGCGTGAGGCGAACGCGGCACTGGAAGGCTCAGCGTGGTTTGAGGCGACGTTCGAGAAATCTGACACTGAACTGCTGCAACCGGTGAACGATACCGTAAATTATGCGGTAGTGGTGCAGGAAACCGACCCCTGGACGCGGGAACTGCTGGTGGACAAATACTGGCGCGAACCCAACGGTTATCTGGGGATGCAATCGGTGACGCTGGATACCTGGGATTCGGACGATGAAAAGGGACGCGAACAGGCGGAGCAGGCGCGGGAGGCGCTGCTCGAAGTCCACGACCAACGTGGGCTGGAAGCCATGATGCACAAAGCTGAACTCACCGCTGTCGAGAATGACTGGCTGGCTGGAGATCGGGCTGACCCACGTTTGTTTACGCAGGGACCACCGGATCGCTTCGAGACGCTGGCGCAGCAGTTAGAAGGGGAAATCAATCCCTACTGGAATACCGATGGGGAGAAGATCGAAGACCCTGCACCGCAGGCAGAGGTGGAAAATCCCTACTGGCGGCTTGACCCCATCCCGGTGAATGACCCGGACGGTGAACCACTGGGATACGCCCTGCACATGGTTGTTTATCCTGGCGTGGAACGCGACCCGGATGCTGTTGGCAGTCCGGCAATGACGGCGGATGAGCCATTCCGAATGCTGGAGATGGCGCATTTCGAGACCCCGGAGGCGGTAGACAAATTCGGTAAAGACTTCAACGGCTATCTCATTCCCGGACTGCTGGATGGACCCGAACTGGCGGTGGAAGTCGCGCGGCTGGAAGGACTGCCTGTTGAGTGGAAGACGCTTGAAGGGGACGATTTGAAGGCATACCAGAACACTGAACTGACGCTCACCCGCGACCAAGCGGACTGGCATCCCTACAACCCTAACGCCGAACGCGATGCGCGGATCGCGGCAGAAGGGTTGTATACCGATCCAATCCAGCAAGTCGTCGAACACGATGAGCCGGAGATCGCATCCAGCACACCAGAATTGGACTTTTAAGCGATGACCACGCTCAAACCACAGACCGCGCTGGGCGGATTTGCCCTCATCACCCTGCTGCTGGCGGGAGCCGCTGTCGGACGGGTGTTGGGCGTGAGCTTTGGCGAAGCGCTCTACCTGACCGGGGTGCTGCTGGTCACACTCGGCTGGCTGGGCAATCGGGTGATGCTGCGATACTGCGCCAATCCATCTGAAGATCGAGAGGCATAGCCGATGTTCTACTGGTTGTTCACCGAGGGGCGGGCGCTGCTGGGCGGCTGTCTCGCCCCTCTCCTCTGTCTGACACTCACGGCTCCCATCGTGGTCAGTGCCATGCTGGGGGCAGGCATCCAGCGTACCAGCGAAGCACAGAGTACGTCCGGTTGGAAGCGCGGTGCGAAACTCTTTGTTCACCTGATCGTCGTGCTGGGCGTAGCTGCCATCTATCTCACGCTGCTGGGTGACATGGCGGTGCAGCCGCTGCGCGGACGGCAGTCTATCAACGCTTTCGTTCAACTGCTCGTCGGTGCGCCGCCCAACATCAACGCCATGCGGCTGTTCATGTTCGGCATGATGCTCGTGATGCTGTGGTTCTTCCTGACCATCGGGCTGCACAGTGGGATCAAAAATGGCGGCTGGCTGCGTGAGCGAGTGGATCGGTTGCGCAATCCGCAGGTCAAACGCGGAGCTTTAGGCTCGTCGCACTTTTGCACCATGCGCGAATACAAACGCTTCCGCCGCGAAGATGCCGAAGGGCTGTCGCTGCTCGGCGCGTTCTGGGGCGAACAGAAACGCCGTCTTGATCTGGGCATGGGTCGGTTCTCCCTCAGCGGTGAAGATGTGGCACGCGGTATTCTGACGCTCGGCGGACCCGGCTCTGGTAAGACACAGGGCATTATCCTGCCCACGATTGCGGATCGGATGCTGGCCGGACATTCGCTGGTGGTCGCTGATCCGCAGGGCGAAATCACCGGGCATGTGCTGAAGTATGCCGCTGTGACCCGCCATCTGGTCGTCGTCCATGATCCCACCAGCACTATTGGACCGCGCTACAACCTGGCGGAAGGGATCGACAACGTATCCGATGCCCGTGCGATTGCCAATGTTCTTGTTCCTTCGGCGGCAGGCGACAACCGCTTCTGGACGGACAGCGCTGCGGCGCTGCTGGCCGCCTGCCTGATTCGTTTTCCCAATCTGGGCGAAATCTACAACGCCATGAATGACCTCAAAGGGTTGGCGGGCAAACTTGCTTCGCAGAAAGATGACGCGGCACTGCTGGCGAACAGCTTCATCGCTTCGGTGGGGTCGGATGGCAAAGTCGCCTCGAACGTGGTGGCGACACTGGCAACGGCACTCACAGGTTGGGCTTCTACTGATGTGCGTGCCAACACCAGCGCTTCGGATTTTGATGCTGACCTCATTGTGGGTCAGCCAACGGTGGTTGTCCTGACCTGTCCGGGGCGTATGCGTGCGGTCTATGCGTCTTACCTGGGCGCGACCCTGCGTAAACTGATGCTTGACCTCGACACCATTGGCGAACGCAATAAAGGCCCGCTGCCCGTTCCCGTCGGCGTGATTCTGGATGAATTCCCAACGCTCGGCAAGCTCGACAGTCTGGTGGCGGATGTCAACCTCGTCCGCAAGCGCCGCATCTCCATCATGATCGGGGCGCAGACCAAAGGGCAGTTCCACATGATTTACGGCAGCGAAGGCACACAGGCGTTGTTCACAGGTCTGGCGACGCAGGTGATTTATGGCGGCTGTGATGCCGATACCGCCGAGTTCTACAGTAAAGCCAGCGGCACGGCGACAACAGATGCGAACCAGGACGACCCGAACTCCCACCTGCGCCAGCGTCCGCTGCTGACGGTGGACGAAGTGATTACCCCACAGATCGGTAACTGCACCATTTTTGCCCGCTATGTTGAGGCAGGCTTTGCCACGCAGGTGGTGCTGAATGCCCGTCTGACCCGCTTCTACGAGCGCGATGACTGGAAGCAGCGGCTCAATACGGCGAAGGATGTCCAGCCGCTGCTGCTGGAACGCGGCATCTCACTCGAACTAAACCCAATTGTAGTGACTGTGCCAGTCGAATTGACATCCGTGCCTGGTGCGACCCTCGAACTGGCAGCTTCCGCCCTGATGACAAAAATTGCTGCTGAAACGCAGAAACAGACCGGCGGCAAAGTTCAGGCGATAAGCATGACCGAAATGCGAAGCAAGCGTGAAAAGCTTACAAATACTGTGAAGAAGGTGAAACAATGACTCTGACAAAGAACAGGATGGTGCGTGAAATTGGTCGGCGTACCCGGCTAAAGAACCGCGATATACAGGCGGTGCTTGAGACATTGGTGGAGGTGTGGACAGAAGAACTTGTCAATGGAGGGCGTATTGAGTTAGAGAACTTCATTGTACTGGAAACAAAAACTATTGACCGGGGTGAACACGTTGGCATCCTGAAAAATAAGTCCCGTGAACTTCAAGCACCTCGTTTCATTCGCCGACTGATCGTGCGTACGAGCAGAAATTTGAAGCGATTACTGAGTGAACAGATTCCTGACTAATCAGAGCATCTACTTCATCAGTGGCGCAATGTAAACTTGTCGTGCCAGTTCAAAAGCATCGCCCACCGACAATACAGCAAAATCAGTTCGCCTGTCAACCCATTCGACGGCTGCCTCATGAGAGACAAAGAAGTGAATTTGTCCACAAAACGAGCCATTAATGCCTGATGTGCAGCCAGAAGTAAAGACGATTGACAGGGCAGTTTCAGGCGGGCTGACGGCTTCAATCCCATCGGACGACACGGTGAGATGGATGACTGCTCCCGTCTGTGGGCAGGTTGACATGATCTCTGCGGTCTGATTAATCAGTGCCGGAAGAAACAGTGTATCCAGCGCACACCAGGCATAGAGATCATGGTTTTTAACCCTAAAACGATGCCGTGTCGGGGTGAGCGTGAGTGCATCGCCTATTAAAGCGCCCTGTTCATTAAATTCACAGCCACACCTCTGGAGTGCCGCAAAAGTTGTGCGGATAAATTCCACAGGTTGTCCAGCTATTGCAGCCAATCGCTCTGGCGTAACGGGCTGACCCTCAGCCAGAAGCTGAAGGATTTGGCGCGATAACACCGCCGATTCACCTGTAAAGACTGTCTTACGATAATTGAGAATATCGATCAGTTCGGTTAGTTCCATTGTGTCACTCATTCCGTCTACTCGATTGTTTCCTGAGACACCCTTTGCTTTAGCTCTTTAACGAGAGCGGTGACATTGCCCAGACAACATGATCCCTGGGGGTTACGGATGTCACAGGCACACTGTCCAGCCTGGATACCACTGTTAATCGCATCTATAACTGTGCTGTCGCCGCTGGCGAGTTCTGCCTTGATACTCCCTGGTGTATGACGGAAGCAGTAACAGATGAAAACATCATCGCTGCCCGGTTCTTTCTGATAAACACGTTCCCGAATCTGGTCTTTGGTGAAGGTCTGGGTTCCATCTTCGCTGAAGTAGACCACTGGACAATCGGTGTCCTTGCAGAAGAAATACGGCGTATCACGCACTTCCGTGAGACTGACTGCTAACATCGCCTTGACTGTTCCGCCATCTACTCGCCTTCCCTTGCTACCCGACTGAGGGCATAACCCTGCGGAAAAAGTGATTTGAGAGATTGAGATTTCGCACGCTCCATTGGAGCAGCAACCATCCTGGTTGTTATGATCTTGCTGCATTTCAGTTTCCTTTCTTGCTGTCCGATATGCGTATCAAATGGCAGACGCATGACTGCATGGATACGTCTTCGGGCAAGTCCTGCCCGGCTGAATACAGTGAAGTGAGGTCGGTCTTGAGCTGCTCCAATTCGCGGATACGAGTTTCAATTTCGCCAATATGACTCTGGATTAAATCCATCACATGACCACAAGGGGGGTCGTTGCGATCTCGCGCCGCCAGTATCTGAGCAATCTCTTGAAGCGAGAACCGTAGGGCACGGGCACTTTTAATGAAACGCAGCCGGTCTGTATCGTTCTGGTCATACAACCGGTAGCGGTTCTCCCCACGACTGGCGGGTGACAAAAGCCCGATATTTTCATAATACCGAATGGTCTTTGCAGGTACTCCGGTTTGGTCGCTCAGTTCACCTATTTGCAGCATCAGTACATCCCTCAAACTTTGAATTAAGCATAAACGTTCCAGTTACTGGAATGTCAAGCTGCAATTCTAAAACAACAACGGCTTGTATGGCACTGATGACATCAGAATGGTTTTTCCAACGTCGGTGCCGCACTCTTTATCCTGCGCGTTTAAGAGATTCAGAGTAGTTTGACAACGAACGCCTGTTCAACCTATAATCTTGATGCGTACAGGACGCAGCCAGTCCGCGGGCAGGGATTGTCCCACCTGACAGAGTACGACCAATCCAAACATGCGAACGACCTTTAGCCCCAGATGCGGACAGTGGGCAGTTAATGAAAGGTGTTCAGCATGACTAAAGCACTCCCCCCAAATCCGAGTCTCGAATATGAGAAAAAGCAGGCAAAAGCCTTGTTAAAGGCATATCAAGCTGGAGATACAGCGGCTGTTGAACGTGTCCGAGTATCTCATCCCCGCCTGCAAAACGTTCCTGAGAAAAGTATTCCACCTGATCAATTCAAGCTGAGTGATGCCCAACTGGTTATCGCCCGCGAATATGAGTTTTCGAGTTGGCCGCAGCTCAAAAACCAGATCGAAACACTCCGAGAGGGTTTGCATGAAACCTTCAGCCAGTTTGCCCGTGCTGTGCAACATGGGAATACCGCGAGAGTTCGAGAACTGCTCGAAGCCACTCCTGCTCTTATGAAGCGGATCAATGATCCCGTCATTGGCTTCGACTCACCAGCAGTCGTTATCGCTGCTGGATGCAGTCGGGAAATGGTAGATGTGCTGTTGGATCACGGTGCGGATGTCAACGCTAAAAGCGCATGGTGGGCAGGCGCATTCGGTGCGCTGCATGGCGCGAACCAGGACATGGCACGCTATTTAATCGAACGCGGTGCAAAGGTTGATGTCCATGCTGCCGCCGAACAGGGCATGATGGATGTCCTTCGCCAACTCATTGAAGCTGATCCAACACTCGTTCATGCAAAGGGTCCAGACGGTCAGTGTCCTTTGCACTTTGCCCGTTCGATAGAAGTGATTGATTATTTGCTAGAGCGTGGTGCGGACATCAATGCGCGGGATGTCGATCATTGTGGCACTGCGGCACAATGGATGGTAGATGATCGTTCACAGCTTTGTCGTTACCTGTTGAAACGGGGTGCTGAACCGGATATTTTCATGGCATGTGCGCTTGGTGACAAAGATCACGTTAAAAGTTTAACAGACGCTGATCCTGATGCTGTAAACAGGCGTATCGGGCAGGAGAACGATCCTCATGTGCCGCGTGCGCCAGGAATGCACATTTACATCTATACCTTTGGGGATAATAAATCTCCGCACCAGGTTGCCCTCAAATATGGCTATCGTCAACTCTACCAACTGCTGTTAGAGCGGAGTTCACCTCAACGTCAGTTTGTGGCAGCCTGTGAACGCGCGGATGCTGAACTGGCTCGTTCGATCTTAAATGAATTCCCCAATATTGCTGCATCACTGCCCGCTCTGGATCAGCGTTTGTTGGCGGACGCTGCCTGGGAAAATGAGCTGGAAGCTGTGCGTGTGATGCTTGAAGCCGGGTTTGATCCCCATGTGCGAGGTGCTGATGACTCTACGCCGCTGGATCGCGCAGCCTTTCATGGATTTATTGATGTCATCAACCTACTTTTGCAGCATAATCCGCCCCTGACCCTCACAAATTGCTATGGAGGGCGACCCTTAGATACGGCAATCTATGGCTCAGTACATAGTTGGCGACGCGACGGTGATTTTCCGGGAACAGTGGAGGCATTCATTAAAGCTGGCTCGGAAGTGCGTGCAGACTCGATTCCTAGCGGAAATGAAGATGTAGATGCTGTCTTACGACGTTACCTGAAATGAAAGTGGAATGAATCAAACCTCAATTAAGGTATAGCGAGTCAGGACAATGCCTAACACCGGGCATTGTCCTTAACAGCTTAGATTTTATACAGAATTATGAGGACTTTCGTTCAGTTTCGCGGAAACCATGCCTCCAAGTCATCGGGTGCTGGCTGGTCCGGTTCAATTTCCGGTTCTTCACGCAGAAGCTGCCACTCTGTCCCGACAATCCGATCCAGCGCCGCGCTGAAATGGCGACTGGCAATCTCGCGGAACAACCCATCATGCCCGCGCTCCTTGTTGTTGTACACTGCCATCCGGTCTACCCCATCCAGCGGTGCGGTTCCCGGTAAGACGACGTGGGTGTGAAGCTGCTGCATCGTTTCGCCCTCGTCTTCCATCTTCGCCTCGCGGTCATGCAGAATATAGCTGTACTCCGGCACACCGAAACCGCGCTCCAGATAGTAATCCTCGACGATGCGCTCGGTCAGGTCGCACACCAGATCGCGCCGTTCTTCCTCCGGGATAAGCGCCATCAGGTCAGGAGCAGGTGAAATCACCCATGTCCATGCCAGCACATGCTTGCTCTGAAGATCATCGCTGTTCTTCATGATGTCGCGCCAATGGATGCCCATACCGCGATCCTGCCAGCGTTCGTAATCCCGATTCGCGGCAAGCTGATTCTGCACCTTGTCCCGATACTGCAAATATTTGAGCGTGGAACTCAGCCCTTTGCGCCCCGTGCCATGACCTTTGCGCTGTGTGCCTTTGTAAGCGAAGTCCACGACGATGATAGCTTTGCTCAACGCTTACCCGCCTTCATCTCACGGACAGCTTTCATCTGCGCCAGCAGGGTTTCGCCATCGCGCCGGGCAGCGATGATGGCATCGGCGATGCGTTCCGGGCTGCCTTCCGGCTCAAGCGCCGCCAGTAGGTAGATCAGGACATTCAGGTGAAAAGCGAAGGCTGATTCCAGCCGGTCCAGCCGATCTTGCAGCGACTTCTGAAAGTGCTTGCGACTGCCGATGATGTCTTCCTGATTGTCCAGATACAGGCGTATTGCTTCACGGATGAGATCAGCTTCAGTGGTATCGCGGGGCTGTTTGCTGACCAGCAGCGCGAGGCGATCCCGCATCTCCTGCGTCATGGTGATGCTGCGCTGCACCGATTTCTTTGACATGCATTATCTCCCGATATGCGAACTCCTCTCTCATTATCGCAAATTGGGGTCTGCCAAAGGCTGTAAAATTGCATTTTTAGGGCGTTAAAATTACCAGTTGATGACCAAAGCGGAAAAACGGAGTGAACGAACTATAGCGAAAGGGGTTTTGCACCAGCGATGAGTATGTTCTCAGTCTCTTTTGCCTCAAACGTTGTTAGAGGCTTGCCTGCGGCGATCAACACCCGCGCAAAAGTCTCTGTCTTACCGCCAGGTTCAGCGTAGGCAATGAATACCTGTTGAGCCAGAGCAGCGACCAGTTGATTGCGGAGTGCTGCTATTTCCTGTGTAGCACGAGGCTGATTTTCAGCGAATGGTGAAACGATGAGCAGCCGCTGCTGTTCAAGGGGCTTTTTCCAATCCGCAGGGACGCGCATGTTTTGGATGCCGCGTGCGGGGCAAATGACAATAGCAGAATCTCCAAGCAGCAGCGTCACCAATACTTCTTTTTCCACAGGCGAATGAAAGCCGCTGATAACGCCAATGTGCTTGTCTTTCAGCGTTTGAGCAAGGTCATACGTTTTGAGGATGATGGATGCGGGACATTTCACCGAACAAAACAGGGCGAACAGTGGCGCATTGAGCAGTCCTGAATCACCAATCGCAGAGAGGTATTCGATTTTGGGGATAATGTACTTGAGGGATGCTGGTGGTTCGACGGACTGAAATTCCACTACGGCAACATCCTTCGACTATTTTTGAGGATCGTCGGGAAATACCAGTGGGAGTTTTGGAGAACTGACATACGGTTCTCGAATATCACAGCCGATAATGCTGCTGAATTTGTTGAGCTTTTGATCGTATGTAAAACACTCACTAACGCCTACATATTTTGCAGATGTAAGGTGGATCGCATCATTGGTTCGCAGGGCATATTTCAGGCTGATTGCCTGCCGAATCAAATCTCGTGCCTGACGTGCAATCAACTCATTGAAGTCTACGAATTCGATGAGTGAATTATCACCCCAGAAATTTTCGAGCGCGTCATACACCTTCTTATCCAGCCGATTGTGATTCTTCTCCTCAGCCACATGTGAAACTTCGGTGATACTGACCACCGAAGTCACGATTTTGCGCTGATTGTCTTTCTGCATTTCCTCAAACAGTTGGTCAAGAACGGTCACTCGTCCAGCTTCAGCATTAAAATAAGCGAGAAACACGTTGGCATCGCAGTAAACGTAACTAATTTTCGGCATCGCGCAACCGCCTTATGCTGACTTCTGCTGGTTCAGGTTCTCCACTTCCAGCTAAAATGCCCCGTGCCTTACGATAGCTGCCGGGTTCGATAATCGGCACAAAATCAATCGAAGTAATCTCGCGGACGCTCACCGGTTGTCCACTGTCTGGCTGGCGTGTCACACGCCCACTGACGAAAACAACCTTATCCCAAATATCCGTGAGAATGTCCTGACGGTCTTCCTTTACGTAGCAGCTTACTGGTTTATCGAACACCGCGTCATACAGCGTAAAGCGCAGTTTGCCGCGATTGCTGATGGACTGAACACGCCCTTTCACCGATCCGAAAGATACCATTGGCTTTGCCGTGCTGATTTTCTTGGCATCAAACAAGCCGTAGATGATCGCCTCTTTGTGTGCCGTTCCGAGCCGCACCGCCTTAATATCACCGCCAATGAGCTTGGTGAGCGCCTCGGCTTCTCTGGCAACATGACGCGAGAAAGGGATTGGCGCGTGCTGCTGGAGCGACTGTCCGACATCTTCAAATGCCGAAACAACGCGCAGCACAGGTTCTTCGCTATCCGCACGCCCGGCAACCGCCATAATCGCGCTGCCGTACTGCAAATCCTCTAAATCCCATTCAATTTTCGTATCTGCCGCGACTTCCTGGGTGAGCTGTAAAAGCAGTTTGTGGAAATGGTTGACCGCTTCGGAAAACTGGTCGAGCCTTACATCACCTTCAAGCGCAAGCACAAGTGTTGTATCAGGCATAGCAGCCTCGATATTTGAACTTATGTTCTATTTTTCTCATTATAACCCATATTTGCCTCAATTTTACACGCAACTGATTTGCCTGCCCGCATTCTTGCCCGCACATTTTATAGAGCACTTATTTTCAGATGTCATCAGTGTTCGCAGAGTCTTCATATGGTTCCGAAAAAGCCTTTTCAATAATTATGCTGACTGCTCCACGTATACCAGATGTGAGATTGCGCCTGATTTCTGCTTTGTTATCAGCATCTTCGGGAAGATGATAAGGTAGCAATCGACGGGTTCGTAAATCAAAAGGCATCTTTTCAACATCACCATAAGCAGTATTCACGATACAGATGATGCGTTCCCAGCCTAAGACTGCCGCTGCATAACCTAATTCGACCATCACATTTGGATTGGGAGACGGATGCTGTGAACCCTGATCTGTAATAATGGTTGCATCACAAATAAATATCTGGCTCTCTGCGATTTTATGGAAGATAGTAGCTGCAATATCCACACTGCCTGCTACACCTATAGTATCCCGATCAACCACTGGCTCGACTTCTATAGACTCATCATCCCGAATTTCTTTAGCCGCCTTTTCAACGGCTGTGAGTATAAAATGGCGATTTAGATTGCTCGGTGTCCATGACTGCCAGGAATAGAAAATTCTGAAAATATTGGGAAGAGTCTTTCCGGTAATTACTTCTTTGAGTCGCTCTGGAAGCAGAAGCATGTTCCAGCCAGATAATCGCCCTTTGCTTCTTGTCTCCTGTAAGGAAAGCACGCCATAGGCAGCAAGTTCTTTTATATCTGCAATAGGGATTGAAAAATCTGCCAACTGTCCACCATCAGGACGTGACAATTTTACGCTTACCCCTCCAAAAGTAGACATAGCGACAAGGCGGCTTTCTTTTTCGAGTTCCTTCTGTTCAAACATCTCCAACAGATTTCTGGCAGCGGTTCTAGCCTCTTCTGATAGCTTCAATGCCTCTCCTTCTCGAGCCGTAATAAGCCTTGTTGCTTGACGAGCGTTTTCCAGAGCCATTTGCTGTTCAATCTCAGCATTTACATCTTCAAGATGTCGTAATTCTGCCTCATGTCGTTTCTTACCTTCGTTTTCTTCGGCACTCGTCAGGCTCTTTGTTTTTTGATTGATTGCGCCGATTTTTGCCGCAATCTTCTTTTCAATCTCACCAATTTTCTTTTGTGTCTTTGCAATCTGATCTTGTTTAGATAGCAGTTGGCGCTGTTTGCTCTTTCTCGTTGTTTCACTTTTTGTTTTTGCAATATCCGTTTGGAGACCACTCGCCTCTTTCTGCAACTTGGCAAGACGAGTTCGTTCCGCAGCCAAATCGCCCTCAAGTTTGGCTTTTTCCTTTTGCAGTTGCTCCAATTGGTTACGATACATATTGCTCGACAAGGCGTTAGATTTCCTCTCCCTCGTCATCCCCGCCGAGATCGTCACCCATTCGGTACTTGATGTCGTAGTTGATGATGAAGTCCAGTTCCTCGTCGGTGAATCCGTAGTGACGCGCGAGTACCTCATCGATTTCGTCTATGACCGGCTTAGAAACGGATGCATTTAACGCTGCATACTCGATTACATCACCAATTCTCGTGACGATTTGTTTTTCTGATGCATTGCTAACCAAGTTAACCCGTAGCCTCTCTCCTAGCGCTATGAGTTTTTTATCTTCAAGAGTTTCTAACACCAAAGGAAAGTCACCAGCGAGTAGACTACTTAGGTGATACCCATCTGAAAAAATGGCGAAATACAGAAAAAACAGTGAACTGTTCAAAATAGCGTTTATCACGGCAGCATGAGAAGGTTTTTCAAAGTACATAAACCTCCCATGTGCGGGTACAGAAGAAACGCCGTTTTTGCGATACATGGGAATCTCATCTAAAGACTTGGTCCAGTAGTTAACAGCTTCTTGATAGTATACGAAGGCTTTTGATCGCGCTTCCGGTTGTACGATGGACTTAATTAAAGCGCGTTTAGAATGTTCTTCGACTTTTTTGAATATTGAAATCGCAGATGAGTCATTGACTTTCGGAAACATATCTTTAAACAACAAAGGTGATGTGGTTATGTAGTCGAGACACTGCATCAAGACTGAACGAAATTCACTATTCCATCTCACGTATTTTGTGAAATGTGTCCTTGCTCCGTTGGATGATATGGTTGAGCTTCCAAGAATGATTGAAAGTCTTTGCTCAGCTCCTTCAAACAATTTTGCGGGTCGTACCCCATAATTTGAAACCCATAGCTCTGCATTTCGATCTGCGTATATTTCCCTTAGGCGTAACATTCGACTGCTGGAAAATGCACTCAATGGGACAATCAAACCGCTCCGTCCGTATCCACTCAATAGATCGAATGAACGCTCAGATATGAAGGCATATAGATTGCTGCAAGTTTCAGTTTCATAGCTGAATACTTTGTATATCTTTTTGACCTTACTGTATTCAACGTAGGGCGGGTTGCCGATAATCACATCAAAGCCGCCGTTCTTCAGCACCCCGTAGAACTCCACAAACCAGTGGAATGGCTCATGCGATTTCCGCCATTGGGCATACTGTTCCGTTTTCGTCGGATCAATGCCATATTGTCCGGTCAGCAGTCGGTTTAATTCATCTTCCAGCACCCGCAGTTTGTCACGCAGCGCCTGCTTATCCTCCGGGCGAACCTCTCCGCCCAGAGCGGTTTGCTGCTGGCGGAACAGTCCGAAGAGACGGTCAACGTCCGCTGCCTTGCGTTCAATCTCCTCTAGTGCCGCCTGATCTTCCCCAAACAGCAGCTTGCCCTGTCCGCCGCTGGTGGTGGTCATAGCGCGTTTCACCTCATCCTGTGTAGCGAAACCGACCAGCGTATTCCCGGCGCGAATGTTGAAGTCAATATCTGGCAGTGGTTCGATTTTGCCCTTATCCCCCACCTGTGCCACCAGCTTGAGGAACAGCCGCAGCTTACAGATTTCGACGGCTTCCTCCATGATGTCCACGCCGAACAGGTTGTTGACGATAATGCTCTTGAGGACAAAATAGCGGCGGTTGGGATGCTGGTCAATGCGTTCCAGCACCTCGCGGAAGTCACTGTATTTCTGGGGATGTCCGCCGCCCGTGCGCTCCAGCTCTGCGACGAAGCCCTCCATACGTTCCAGACAGGCTTCGTACAACGGCTCAAGGATATTCAACGCGGCGAACAGAAACGCGCCGCTGCCGCAGGTCGGGTCAAGCACAGTCACACGATTGATGGTTTTCCAGAAGGCGCGTACCACGTCGGCGCTGTCAGTGTAATCAATCGCATCCTGCGCGAACTGCTGAATATCGAGATTGAGCGTAATCAGGTCATTGATCTGGCGCACTTCGCCGCGTTCCAGCTTGCCGCGCACTTCGGCATAACGTGTGCGCCGTGCCACCACCTCGCGCCAGATTTCCGTCGGCAAACCATACTCAGAAGGGGCAGGCGTGTTCCAGTCCCCGCGCTGCCTCACCTCGTCCAAACCAACGGCGATGTTCTCTGGAAGCTCGTATTCTGCGCCGTGTCTTACCGCTGGATAGATGTAACGGTCAGGATTTTCGGTCAGCAAATCCCACAGGGTATGGTCGCCCTCAAAAGCGATTTTTACTGCCTTATGCGCTTCGTCAAACAGGAACGGAATCACGGTATTCTTGCTGATGTACTCGGTGATGTCCTCTTTGGTGTAGTACGCGCCCATCTGTTTCTGGTTGATGTACTTCTCGAAGATGTACCCCAGCACATCCGGGTTGATTTCGTTGTCGTTACGCAGCGGGCGCTCATCTAAATGCCAGTGATACTCGTCGAAGAAATCGAACAATTTCTCGAAGGCTTCATTCTCAATCTGGATGGCATCGCCGTACAGTTCCTCAATCTGATGCTGAAGAAACAGCCCACCGTTCAGATACGGCACATCGCCGAGCAGACGACGAATCGCGGCAGGATGTTCTTTCTTGGCAAATCCCTCGAAAAATAAGGGACATAGGAAGTCACGATAGAAATTGCCATCTATTTGAGAGAGGCGGTTGCGGAGGTAATCTACGTCGCCATCCAGAAAACCCTTCTTCTGCACAAAGTAGATGAACATCAGGCGGTTGAGCATCACCGACGCATACCAGCGCTGGAAATCCTCGTCTGGGATGCCATTGATAAACTCAAGAAATGCATCATGCTGGCGCTTGAAGCGGTCGTAAAAGCGCCGGGTCACACGCTCCATATCGAAAGCAGCCCGCACGCGGCTCGTCACATCGACAATCGTTAGATCGTCTTCTTCATCCAGACTGAAAGCGATGCCAGCTAGGATTTGCGCGATGTTTTCGCCGGATTGTCCTTTGTAGAACTGCCGCTCCCGATTAGCCAGCGGCTTGCCTGTCTCACGCCGCACCCACTGCCAGATTTGCTGGCTGTTCTGTGAGTCAGAGTAAATGATGATGTTCTCGCGGTGCGCCTTTGCGACCTGCTGCTCAATCTTGCGGCGCAGCTTGTATTCCGGGATGTCTGCCATCTGAAAGGCGACCATACCGCGCTTCTCGGCAAAGGCGGTCAGCGTCACGCGACTACCATCGACAACGACTTCAAGCTGGTTCCGCTGCTGGTCCCAGCCGAGTTCATCAATGAACAGGTCTTCAAAGCGGAAGTTTTGGATGTGTGTGCGTATGCGGGTGATGTTGACAGTCATAAGCTAATTTTCACTCTGCGATAGCCCTAAACTACAAATAATGCGGGGTTCCTGAAATTCAATTTCGCCATCGTGGACAATGCACAGGCGGTCATCTTCGCGCAAACTCATGACCAGTTCTGCAAGCGCTTCATCGCTGATTCCGGCTTTCAACTGGCGGTTGAGCGTATCCACTGCGGTCTGACGCAGCGGATAGCGGTAAATCTCATCAACGGCTTTGTACAAGCCGCGTGCTTCGTATTCGGCTTCAAACAGTGTTGCTCGCTGTGTTGCGGCATAGTGTTTCAAGCGCTCATAGGTGCGGAAACGTGCGCCGCTGGGTCGTCCAAGCTGCCCACCAGCCGGGCTGTTGCGCTGACTCTCGATGATCTGCCGGATACCTGTCTGCACCGCATCATGATGATAGTCCGCACGCGGCAAAGCAGGTGATTCCGGCGCACAGCGGGCGGCGTTGAGGATTTCAAACTGAGACTCGCTGACAATTTCGCCCTGCGGGTTGATCCAGGCGAGCATATCATTGCCCTCATTGGTGCGGAGATAGACCAGCACCCCTTCCGGCTCTTTGGGATTCGGGATGTGGTAGCGCGTCGAAAAACTGACAGGAGCCATCTGAGTAATGATACGTTCCAGTGTCGGATCGCGCTTGATGGCATTCTGCCAGATTTGATAGGCGTAAGACGCGAGATCGACCTCATCATCCTCTTCGTCTTCAAGGATGTCAGCCCGCTCATGATAGAGGTTAAGCAGGGTTTGGGTATCCACGTCCTCTTCAAAGAAGGACTCGTCGCTCCCAACAACTTCGGCATTCTGGGCAAGGCGTTGCCGCACTCGCTCGCGCAGGCGAATAATACGCTCGACACCATCGGCTGGCAGGAAAGTGTAACACATGATCTGCTCGGCACGCTGTCCGATACGATCCACACGTCCTGCACGCTGAATCAGGCGGATAATTGCCCAGGGCAGGTCATAATTGACCACAATTGCCCCATCCTGTAGGTTCTGCCCTTCTGACAGCACATCCGTAGCGATGAGGATTCGCACTTCCTGTTGAGAGCTAATCTGGTCGCGTCGGTTGTTGCTCACCGGGCTAAAGCGATGGGCAATGCTGGTCGGGTCTACCGCGTTCCCGGTTGCCCCGGCAACAGATCGGATACCGCGCCCTTTCAGTTCGCGTTCCAGATAGCTTACTGTGTCGGCAAACTGGGTGAAAACAATGATTTTCTCTCTCGCATGTGTCCGGGTCACTAATTCAATCAGACGGTTGAGTTTAGCATCTTCGCTTGCATTCCAATCGCCACTCATTCGTATTACATCAAGGAGTGCCCGTGCGTCCTTCAGTAAATGGGTTGCCAGACGTTTCTGGAAGAGTTCTGATCTTAGCCACTTGAAACGTCGTTTGTACTGGCTGGCATACAGTTTATAGACTTCCTCTGCGCGGCGTTTAAACTCGTCTTCGCTTAAATGCTCGACCAATTCATCCACTGTTGGCACACTGGTTTCGCCGTTTTCATCTTCGGTCTCAAATAATCCCAATGTGGTGTTGATTTCATCCACGTCTACATCACTGCTACGGGTATCCAGCATGGCCGCATCCTGGGTCCCAATAGGCAGTGGAAGATTGTTCTGGATGGCATACAGGAAGATGTAATTGCGTAGAATATGACGCTCCAGCGATTGTAAAAAGACTTTGCCAGAGCTTTCCAGACGTTTGAACAGGTTCGTGCGGCTAAAACCCATCAACCGTTTCCCTGCTCGTGAAAGGTTGTCAATCAGTTCACGCTCACCGTCCTTGGCAAGCTGATCTGCATTCTTGGCCGTGTATTCACCTAACCCATAACGCGGTAGTTCGAGGTCGTTGATGACCTGCACCACCTCATCAGCATAAAGTAGGGCGTACTGATCGTGATTGCCCCCAATCTGGAACTTTACGGTTTGCGGTACACGCACCGGGAAATAACTACGACTGCCGTCCTGATATACCAGATATGGTCGATTGTTGGTCGGGTCAATCTCGGCGTAGTTTTGCTTGATGAAACTGCGTGTGCGCCGAATCATGTAGAGACGCATCAATTCGCGCCAGTCGTCGGCGTATTCGCTTTTCTCAAAAGCCGCCAGCGTCCGTAAACCTGCCTGATGCCGTCGGATAAACTCAGTTTCGCCGATTTCGCGGAGCAGTTGCTCCGGGCGAATACCGAGATCCTTGTCTTCTGGCACAAATAGTCGAAGCTGGTTGGATAAATCGAGATATGTCTTATTGTAGGGAGTCGCTGACAATAGGATACACAGGCTGTCGTTCGCAGTGAGATAGTCCTGAATGGCTTTGTAGCGTTTACCCTCACGATTCCGCAGGTTGTGTGACTCGTCAATAATGACCAGTCGATAACGCTTGAGGCTAGGCAAGTCACGGATCGCCTGGGTGGTCGAAAGTACCCGCCCACGCAATCCATAACGATAAACATAGTCTTCTTCCCACATTCTGACCAGATTCTTCGGGCATATAATCAACGTTTCCAGCCCGAAGTCATCCTCAAAGATGCGTGCCAAAGTAGTCGCCATCAGTGTCTTACCCAGCCCGACCACATCCCCAATGAGTACACCACCGCGTTTATTCAGGTGATGGGCAGCAACTTTGACAGCGGCTTTTTGATAATCGAACAACATACCCTCTAAGTCGCGGGGAATGTTGAATTCATTCAGTCCGGCACGGGCTTCCTGTGACAGGTGGAAAGCCATTTTCACATAGATGTGATAGGGCGGAATCAGGTCTTCTCGCGCCCAACTGGTTTCAATAATCTCAATGAGTTCCTGTGAGATGTCGATGCACCAGCGGTCTTCCCAGCGGTCTGCAAACCACTGCGCGAGTTTTGTGGCGGCATCATTATCAAGCACGTCAATATTGAGTTCGCCCTGCCCGGATAATCCAGAGAAGGTCAGATTGCTGCTGCCCAGATAACCGATGATGGGATTGAACCGATCCTGACGGTAGGACAGATACAACTTGGCATGTAATTTGTGGCGCAGGTAGAGCTTAACCACCACTTTGCCTGTACGAAGTTGGTCAGCAAGCTGGCGTAATGCCGCTTCATCTTCATTGGTCGGTGTGCCAATGGTCAGTTGATCCCGAAACTCTTCCGCTAGTCGCTTGCGAAGGCGGTTGGCGGTGGCGTTATCAATACGATCCGAATCTTTCAACTGCTGCATAGCTTCCCGGAACTCGTCCTCCGGGCGGCGCTGCATCCCCACCAGCACACGGCAACGGTTGTGTTCCGCTCCAGACCAGTTATCAATGTCGTTGGCAATCGCTCGCCAACCACGCAGGTTGAAATACCCTACGCAAAAATCAGCGCGATAGGCGACCTGTATGGTATCTTGCAGGGCAGGCAGCAGGATTTGATCCGGCTGAATATTATCAAATATACGCGGCACAGGTGTTCCTTTGCAGTTGCAACCTGAAATAGCTTTTTGAAGTGACTCTTCTCTAAGGATACTCGATTTATTACAGCTATGCTGAAAAAGAACTGCTTCATGAGCGGGGAATTTGTGAGTGGTCTCTGCTTGTTTGGATCAGGGGCTATAGCAGTGACTATTTCAGCACACCTCCCATTAGATAGCACCGCTCTGTGACTTGCAGACGGATTCTAATGTTGGAAACCTCTTATGCAAGACATCATACAAACACAGCGGGCGTGATTGCTCGTTGCTGGACAACAAGCAAGGCATCATTGTGTCCAACAAACACGAGCGAATGCTGCTAGGTGTGTTTGGTCGGCATGGTGAACCATGCCGACGCGCTGAACGACACCCGCAGGGTCGTTCAGCGGTGCTGCGCGTGAGCGCGGCACATCAAGCCCTCCGGCGCATGAGGAGCGAGCGTTTTAGCTCGCTCTCCCCCTCAGCCGCACCGATGTCTCCGAAATCGGGATATTCCGGCTGTAACGCAAGCATGTGTCCTACACATGTTTAGCGGCTGAGGGGGATCGGGCGTCCGTAGGACGCGGCGCTGCTGCTAGGCAGCGCCTTGCTATCAGACATCTAGTGCAAAAAATGAACATCATAAAGGTTAGAGTGTCATTGATGCTTGGCAGTCTAAAAGTACACCTACTGGAGTAGATTCAATGTTATGCACTACTTTGATGCTTTGCCCCTATCCTGCTTTTGAGGGGAAGATCTCGTTAAGGTAAACTCCTGAGGCTCTCAACTGCCTGTCTTTCCCACGTAATATAGTGCATGGGATCGACCCAAAACTGCGACCATGCTTCGTTGAGTGCAGCATATATAGTAGTGGTGCATTTTGGCGATGCAACCTTACATCCAATATCATCTACCCCCTGGATAGCGATTTCCGCAATTTGCTGGAGTATTTGCTCTGGGAAACAACGCCTGTATTCTGGCTCTGGTTTTGCGCCAGAAATACTAATCAGCGCTTCCCACTTTGTTTGGATCACATCTGCTTCCTGGGTATAGCCTAGAAGTCTGAGACCGCAGAGCATGGTTTTCATCCGGGCATCATCAGCAGGATGGCTTTGCCTACTCATCGTGGGAACTTCAAATGGATCGTTTCCATATTTTGCACAGAGGTAAATATGTGACCAGGCAAAG
>JBGAGR010000369.1:0-5323 GCA_044226645.1 Aggregatilineales bacterium | reverse complement strand
TGATGACAGTACGCTCCTGCGGAAGCAGTTCCCCCAATGCTTCCCAGATAGCCTGCCGCACTTCGGATTCGACAACTTTATCTTCCGGCCCAATCTGTTGATCGGGCAGCAGGTCGCCAATACTGTCGGCATCATCATCGCTCATAACAGGTGTTTCGAAAGAAAGGTCGCTGCGTCCGGTGGTCGCACGGAGCGATTCGTTGACGACCATGCGTATAAACCAGGGACGAAAAGGCCGTCGGGTATCAAACGTGCCAATCTGCTGATAAACGCGGATAAAAACGCCCTGCACAATATCCTCGGCGCGGGAACGGTCTCGCACAATCATATTGGCGACGCGCAAAGCTCCAACCTGATAGATCATTACTAATGCTTCGAGTCCCCGGATGTCGCGCTTTTTCAGGCGTTGAATGGCTTCATGTTCATCCATGAAATCCTCCGTAAATGAGAACACTCTGTACTATACCGGGTGAGCGCGCAAAAGGTTGGGCAACAGGATGTATAATTTACTGTTTATGGATACCCCTGTTTTGCACTTTTGTCCTCTGGGTTCGGCAAATGCAGAGAGGAGATGCTTATGTCTACTGGACATTCAGTAATCCCATTTAATGGCAAATATCTTGCGAAATATGGAGCCGCTCAGTATTTAGAGGAACAACTTGTATTTGCGCCGCAGGCGTTACCGAAGGGGCGTTTCCCAACACTTAAAGAACTTCGGGAATCGATTCAGGAACTTGGATACCAACTTGAAGAAACACAGGATTGGTATGTGACATCAGAGGATGACTTTACTGAAATCTGGTTCAAGGACGGAGAACGATACGAAGACAGTCCGAGTGAATTTTGGTTTCGCAGAGGCGGGTTCATCGTATTAGATATAGGGCAGACTATAGCTAATCGCTGCGGCAGCATCATTTCCGTTAATCATTCCGGCGCACCAGTCGTTTTACTCGTGCCAGATAACGCATTCTCCTATTTGTCTGCAAAGGGAGCATCACCGAAATTCTTGCCAACTATCGAACGCCGTTTGACGGATATGATTGAAAAGCTAAAAGAGGCATCTTTAGACGAAATCCTGTTTATTCTGTCTCAAATTCGCCAAGCGTTGGGTTGGGCAGACCATATACGGGAATATGAGTTTTTTCGAGTCGTCCAAGTGGGAGTGCCTGAGTATAAACGCTTCCTGACCCATGATGATGCGCGCGTAAGATTTCTCGCTTTTGATCTAATAGCCTCTTTTCAGGAACGATTCTACGAGCAAGCAGAAGCGCTAAAACTGGCTATCAAAAATGAAAGCAATTCTCATTTCAAAAAGGAAATGATTTATGCAGTTGAAAATCGAATGGTATCGGGATGGATTGACGGCAAGCTTGATCCACCGCGCAAAGGCATATTTGACCTTCTGCTGGAACTAAGTGAGAAAGATGATGAATCTCCTGCCGTTCGGCTGGCAGCAACACACTTGCTGGCTAATGTGCAACCCGGCTTGTTAACTTCCGCGATGAGGGGAATCATCATCAATGCACTGGTTTACCCAAAGAAATATGAACCAGAATCGCAATTTACGTACCACGCCATTGACCTTACCCTAAAATCGATTGAGAAAATGCTACTCGTTCATCGGATTGAAATCCTGAGTACCGCACTGCCTCAAATGACTGTTGCTCAGGATGCTCATGAGGTCTTAAGAGCATTGCTCGATCATATTTTTTTCGGCAGAGTCCATCAAACTTGGATGTCTTCACTTACAAATGAACATGCAGCGGAGCGTCCTCAAGTTGACAAGACGTACTTTCGGGAGAATAGTTCCGATAACTGGCTATATCCTGCTAATCCCACAAAACTGACTGCAGCAGAAATTCTGCCTTTTCAGCGTAAGATACTTGAAACTGTAATCGCACTGGATATTCCCTGGATGGTGCATAGTAATTTACTCGAAAAATATGGACTTCCAGTGACAAGGGCTTTGCTGCGCGAATTTCTGACTAGCAATCCAGATAGATGAGTATTTCGCTAATACAGGCTCCCGACTTCATATCACGCGGGTTATAATGCGCGTCTTATGGAAACTCAACATAAACCCTTCCCTATTTCCTATCATCACATCATTGCAGTGGTGCTGATACTGACCAGCTTTTTTTTGAGTGCGTTGGTCAGCCAGCGCGTATTCGAAGATTTACCCCATCTTGAAGATGAAATGGCGTACTTGTGGGAAGCGCGGGCGCTGGCAGGCGGTCAGACGGTGCTGCAACTGCCAACTCCAGTACGGCCTTTCTGGCAGCCGTTTGTGGTTGACCATAATGGTGAACGCTTCGGCAAATATTCATTGGGGTGGCCTGCTGTGCTATCCATCGGCGTTTTGCTGGGACAGACGTGGGTGGTAAATGCTTTTCTGGGGGCGCTAACCGTCGCGCTAACGTACCGACTCGGCAGCGAGATTTTTGGCGCGGATACAGGATTAATCGCGGCGGCATTGGTGACTTTTTCGCCAATGGCACTGCTGTTGAACGGGACGCTGATGGGGCATACAGCGGCGCTGTTCACATCGACACTGTTTTTCTATGCTTATTGGCGGATGGAACGCGGCAAACATAAACTGCGATGGGGGCTTGTCGCCGGATTCGCACTGGGGATGACCCTGATTAATCGTCCACTGGCGGGGATGGCAGTGGGTGCGCCATTCATCGCGTGGAGCGGCGTGCGGCTGATTCGGCATTTTCTCGATAAGGGCGGGATGGATGCGTTCAAACGACTGCTGATGCCGCTGGTGGGATTAGGGATTGTAACCGGGGTGCTGATGCTGGTGATTCCGGCTTATAACTACGCGGCGACGGGTGATGCATCGCAAAATCTGTATCTGCTGGTGTGGTCGTATGACCGGGTAGGATTCGGCCCCGGCTACGGCGCACACGGTCACACGCTGGAAAAGGGCATCCGTCAAACGCGATGGGATTTGTCGCTGACGGCGGCGGATACATTCGGCTGGCAGTTGGGCAGCATCACGCCCGAAGATCAACAGCATTTACTGACGGCGGGGGATTACTGGCCACACGTCGGTTTAAGCTGGATTTTGCTGCCGTTCGGGTTATTCATCGGTTTTAAGCGGCGCTGGGTATGGTGGGTAGTATGGCTGGCGGTGGGCGGGATCATTTTGATGTACACCACCAATTTGCGTCCAGCGCAGATTCAAGACCCGACTTTTTCGTACCTGTGGATGGCGGGATTTGCGGTGTGGATGCTGATTCCGTTCGCGTTTTTGCTGCGTGGAAAACAGGACGATCAGGTTACATGGACATGGCTGCTGCTGGCGATTCCGCTCAGCTTAATCGGGCTGCACATCACCTACTGGATTGGATCACAGCGCTACAGCACCCGTTATTATTATGAGGCGTTGAGTGCCTTCGCGATTGTGAGCGCGATTCCGCTGGCATGGCTGGCGAAACGCTGGCGCTGGGCGGTCTATACAGTGCTGCTGGCGGTACTCATCGGAAGTTTATATACCTACAGCACGCCGCGTATTGATGCGCTGTACCGATTCAACTGGGTCAGTCCGGAATTGATACAAGGCGTGAATGCGCGGCGCGAAGGTGATCGTCCGGTATTGGTGTTGGTAAGCGGGAGTGATGTGAAATGGCGCGCGTATGGCAGCCTGATGGCAAGCACCAACCCCTTCCGTGACAGCGATATTGTGGCAGCGTGGGATAATGGTCAACCCGGTGTGCGCGACAACATCCTCAAGCAGTTCCCCGATCGTCAGGTGATTGAGATGACTGCCAGCGGCAATTGGGCGTGTTTTGGCGCTACGCTGGAAGGCGATTGTTATGGGGAAATCCCAACCAGTGGATGATAGAGGCACAACCGGGTAAAATCTGGTTGTGTTATATTTCACAAGGGGACTTTCATGACTGGGACTTATCATTATGCAGTGATTGGTGCGGGTCGTCAGGGAACCGCCGCTGCTTTCGACATGGCAAAATGGGGCGATGCCGCCAGCATTGTACTGGCTGATTATGATGCCAACCAGGCCAACCGCGCCGCTGAACGTATCAACTATCTGATTGGTCGTTCGATTGCGACCAGCGCTCAACTGGATGCCAGCAATCAGGCCGCAGTCGCAGCACTCTTAGAACCCGTCGATGTATGTCTGGCGGCGGTTCCTTTCATCTTCATCCTCAACTGTACACAGGCAGCGTTACAGGCGGGAGCCAGTCTGGTCGATCTGGGCGGACATACGGATACGGTACTCAAGCAACTGGCACTGGACAGCGAGGCAAAAGCCAGAGGCATTCGCATCGTGCCGGACTGCGGTATGGGGCCGGGACTGAATAATACACTCGGTTTATATGGGGCCGGGACTGAATCGGTTTATATAAGAAACTTCAGGCGCAGGGCATTACAAAGCCAGAGGCATTCGCATCGTGCCGGACTGCGGTATGGGGCCGGGACTGAATAATACACTCGGTTTATATACTGTCGAGAAACTTCAGGCGCAGGGCATTACACCCCGCGAAGTGCGTATCTGGGATGGGGGTCTGCCACAACAACCGCCCGAACCCTGGGGGTATCAATGTTCGTTTCATATCAATGGCTTGACCAATGAATATGATGGGAAAGCGGTTGTGCTGCGCGGTGGTAAAGTCACACTGGTGGATACGCTGACCGAGTTCGAGGAAATCGAGTTCGAGGGTATAGGCAAACTGGAAGCTTTTGTTACATCCGGCGGGTCATCGACTGTTCCCTACACATTTGAGGGACAGTTACAGGTTTATGAAAACAAGACGTGCCGTTATCCCGGTCACTATGCACAATTCAAAGCCTTCAAGGATCTGGGATTGTTCAGCGAAGAACCCATTGAATTTGCACCCGGCACAGCGCCCATCAGCCCACGCGCGTTCTATCACAAGCTGCTCGCTCCACAGTTGGAAGTCGAGCGCGTGATTGATATTTGTGTGATGCGTGCGACAGGTACAGGGGAAAAAGGTGGACAAAGCCGATCCATGACCGTGGAACTGGTAGATCGTTATGACCCGGAAACCGGATTTACTGCGATGGAGCGTCTGACGGGCTGGCACGCCGCTATCATGACCGAATTCATCGCGCGGGGCGAAGTCCCTCCGGGGGCGTGGTCAATGGAGAAAGCCATCAGCGCTACCCGCTTCATGGAAGCTGTACGGCATCGTGGTTTCCAGATTCGCGAACAGATGAAATAGCATAACCGCAAGCAAGAAAAAACCTCATGAATTGCCCTCTCATGCAACTAATCCATGAGGCGTATTTCACTTGAGGGTCAAAATTCGAGTTGTTAGCCTTCTTGCAGGTGGGC
>JBGAGR010000019.1:0-47908 GCA_044226645.1 Aggregatilineales bacterium | reverse complement strand
GGGAAGATTAGCAATTATTAACGCTCTGTTTAACAGAGAGTAACAGAGACTTGCGGCCGGAAGGCTATGTTGTCTTACGGGAAAAACTGCGAAATAACAGAGACATAATAGAAACGACGGCACTTGATGGCGGGAAGCTCGCTCATTGCCGTTTTGCCGAGGGGGAGGGGTGCGCAGCGCGAGGGGAAATGGCGCTGCGCCAATGTTTATTCTCCCCGCGAGGCTGCTCACGCGCTGCCTGTTGCCAGTCCTCCAGTGTGGAAGTAGGACTGCAATAAGTGGTGGATGCCGAATTAAACCTCCTCATCCCCCAGCCCCTTCTCCCTCATGGCGAAGGGGAGCAAAGACAATCTTGAGGGTGTACTGATAAATCTTCTGTACGAAAATCGCGTCCACCGTTTAATGTGGTGCTACCTGTGTAGATCAACAAGGCCATTATAGCACATTTGTTTCATGAATTCAGTTCGAGTTTTATAACCTGGCGTATTTTTGCAGGGCGCAGCGGTGCTGCTCCCCTACCCCATATTGGTGACGCTTTCCGGCTCTTGCTCAGGCGATGAAAATCTGCTATCCTAATATCAGATTTAATTGTCCCTGTAGCTCAGTGGATAGAGTGCAGCCCTCCGGAGGCTGAAGCCTGAGTTCGAATCTCAGCAGGGACACCTTACAAGCGTTAAAACCAGCAAAGATGCTGGTTTTTGTTTTCCTATCCGTTACTTCCGACTTTTCCACTCACTGGCTGGATTTGGGAAGTTTGGCAGCGGTGCTTACTCCGTCGTAAGTCTGATTGATTCTTTACGACAAACCTGAAATGTTGCACTTTGGGGAGAATACCTGCACCAACGACGATCCCTAACCCGGCAAGTGCAAAACCGAGCAGCATTTTATCGGTCAGACCCTCACCCAAAAATAACCATGCCAGAAGCGGAATTTGGATGAGCATGGCGTTGTTAATCACACTGCTTTCCATCGCTGACAAGGTGCGCAGAGTATGATTCCATAATGTGAAGGCAAAGGCTCTATTAATCAACGCTAACCAGCCGACAATCGCCCACTGCCCCAGCATCAAGGTTGGCAGGCCCTGGGTGGCGATGCCTACGATCAACAATACCACAGCGCCAATTCCCATACTGATAGTGGTGATGACAAGTGGGTGAAGATGACTATCACGGTTGATTTTGCGACCAATCAGGGTCGCACCAGCATTCGACAATACCCCGCCCATCACGACCACAACGCCCGTTATCTGGTCGGCAGGCAGTGCTACTGGATAGAAATACACAATCACGCCCAACAGATATAAGGCGACGCCAAACCATTGGAGACGTGCTGGACGTTCCGCCAATACGACAACGCTCAACAGCGTGACCACGATGGCGGCACAACTCAGCAGCAGATTGACCGTCGCAGCAGGCAGCAGCGCCAGCCCAATAAACTGCGCTCCCTGATTGGCCGTGTAATACAGTAGGCCGAGCACCAGCAATGTCAGCCACATCCGTTTATCCATACTCCGAACCGATGCCAGCAGCATCGGACGGCGGAGCATTACGGGCAGCAGGCACAAGAATGCCAGCATGTAGCGTAAACCAGCAAAGGTCAGCGGCGGCAAATCGTCCTTCAGTCAGATTTTGATGAAGACCCAGGATGTTGACCACAAAAAGGTAACAAACAGGGCTTGTAACACAGCGCGGGAATGGGGGGAAACCGACTTGAACACAGAGCACCTCCAGGCAATAAAAAGAGACAGGAATGGTTAAATAAACCAACCTGTCTCCTCCAGACTTTTATTCCTTGAGATGCATACCGCCTGAGCGATTTTGTGTGGCGCTCGGACCATGCCTGACTGGTATCAGCGGAACCCTAGCCACCCACATCGGTTGATAGGCTGACTATACCACATTCGGTGTTTGTTCTCAAAGCGGGATTCTATGTAACATGCCGAAGGCTGAAGCCTGACTTCGAATCTCATCAGGGACATAGCAAACAGCATTCAGTAATGAGTGCCACTTTTTATCGGAGTTGTTGGTTGTCAGTTATTTGGTTGTTAGTAGGAAAAGGCCATTAAGAGCGAATAAAAGAAATCGCAGTACACGAGCACAGAGAAATATCGAGCAGTCAATCTCAGCGGGACGAGAAGCACAGAGTCCGAGCATTCAGGAGATAGTGCTGACCGAGGATATTACCACCCGAAAACCACTAATAAAATCCGTAATGTGCGGCTTGAAAGCGTCGCGAGACAAGACGCGCGAATCTTGAGCACCAACGTACCAAGATCCACCTCGTGCGACCCTGTAGTTATTACTATACAGCCCATTTCGTGAGACACCACTAGCCACCCTCATGTCCATGACTCCATAGGGACTTGCACCATCGGGATACTGAGTAACTGGGGTAGTTTTGTGTATGCCATTGTCGAAGGTATTGCAGCATTGCTGGTCAAAGGCATCCCCCCAAGGATAGATGCGATTATCATCGCCCTGAGCGGCACGCTGCCATTGCTGTTCGGTAGGCAGTAAAACCCTCACCTTCTGCACCTCTCCCTCAGATCGAAGAGAGGAAGAACGAGCGGTGAGCCAATTACAGAATGCAACAGCTTCATACCAGCAAACGTTAGTCCGCGGGAGGTCATCACCGGGATAACTTGTATCTACTGTCATCGTGTTTTGTTTTCGCCACGCTTGGGCATCATCCGAAAATGCCCACCATTGCGAGTTAGGATAACCAGCTTTATCGTCTACAAACACCTGATACTGATCGTTGGTGATGGGATATTTCGCCATATAGAAGGCAGGGACATCGAATATGCCACCTTTGGTGCCGGGAGGATAGTAGTTACTACTAACATCTTCGAGCGTGACCTTGCCTGCCGGAACATAACACCATTCTATGGAGCGAACGTTGGGTGCAAGTACCATTGGTTCAATAAGGTAAGGATGCTGCAATTGAATATTCCCCAGGAATAAGAGATTAGGCCTGGATACGTTTGGCAAGCCATTCACGGGCTTCATCCACTGTGGCGCACATCATGAACGAGCGCTTATTGGATGGAGTCACATTGAGAAAAACGTTGGTAAAGGCGCGAATAAACGAACTCGCTCCCACCAAAGCCAGCGCTCCAGCGTTAGGGTGAGGTTTCTGGGTGACAGTTCGCATGTGGGATAGAAATCCCTGCGGCATACCGGGACTTTTCTGCACATCCAAGATCATCTGGACAGTATAGTCCACGCTTTCCATCAGAGCTTTTGATTCCTGCGTACAGATTTCGAATTCATCCCATGTCCATTGGCCTTCGAAAATGTGGCGGACGATGGTTTTCTCTTCGTTGTCCCAAATGACTTTAATGGGCATAAAATGCTCACCCCTGAAATAACTGCAAATTTGCTTCAGAGGTTATAGTACGAGACTTTGCTCAGATTTGTCCAGAACAGATATCATGCCTAGTCGATGATAATAATGCGGAAGCCGATGCTGAAGTAGCGGTATTCTGGCGCAAGTTTAAAGTGGAAGCTGTTCATGGCGCGCTCCGCACTTCCCAGGTAAGAACCGCCGCGTACAGCATAGTTTACTTTTACTTCGTCAGGGGTATTTTCGCTGGGAAGCATGTACTTATTCATGCACCATTCCCAGATATTCCCGGCCATATCGAAAACACCGTAAGGGCTGGCACCTGAGGGGTAGCAACTGACTGGTGTTGTCATTTTCAGCTCGGATTCTTTGGTATTGCAGCGATCCGGGTCAAAGCTGCTGCCCCAGGGGTAACGATTGTTGGTGTGGACCTGCTGCCCCCAGGGGTAACGATTGCCCGTATCGCCCACGTCGCCCTGGGCGGCTCGCTGCCACTGCTGTTCAGTGGGGAGCGCAATTTTCATACCCGTCTTTGCGCTTAACCAGAAACAAAAAGCCATCGCTTCATACCAGCAGAGATTGGTGCGAGGATAATCGCCGCCAGCGAACTGGGATGGCAGCGAGGTGGGATGGGCTTCATGCCAATCACAGGCTTCTGACGAGAATGACCACCAGCGGGGGTCTGCATAACCATCCGGCGCATGGAGGAACAATTCATACTGAGCATTGGTCACGGGATATTTGCTGATACGAAAATGATTGACCTGATGGATGATGCGCTTCGCCCCGCGCTCAAAAACCACTTCACCAGCCGGGATGGAACACCATTCAACAATGGGCGTGGCGTGTACCAGACAAATCGCAGCCAATCCGTCCGGGTCATAATCCGGAAAATGCTCCCGAAAGGCCATGAAAGCCACACAACCCAGTTTAAGGGTGCTCTGATATTTCACAAGCGTGGTGATAGTCTTGTACTCGCGTTCGGCCTCACGTAAATAGGCCTGATGTTCGAGCGCGGCCTCGGCATCATTCAACAGGGTTTGGATGTCGAAAAAACGGGATTCGTAGCCATTTTGAGCGGCCTGTTTCAGTAAGAAAACTGCCCGGTCAAAATTACCCTCGTCGAGCGCGGCAGCAGCTTCATTGATGAGCGTCGCGTCATCGACATCGACGGGCTGTGTCAGTTCCTGCGAAACAAAGACGGTTTCCGGTTCAGGGACACGATGACCATCGCGTTCAGTGACATAGATGGCATTGAGCAACTGCTTTACTGAACGGGCATCAAAACCATTGCTCAAATCGGCGTGTTGAATGGCTTTGAGCGAATCCGGGATGGTGGTGTTGTTGTGAATGAGGACGGGGAAGATATGCTTGCCGAGCTGCTGGGCAATGGCAAACTCACGCTGGCAATATTCAGATGTTACCGACTCGCGCGATAACAAATAGATAAAACCATCACACCAGGCAAGGCGGCGTAAAATCTCATCCCACCAGCGTTGTCCGGCCTGTAGGCGGTGGTCATACCAGACCTCATGGACATCGAGCAGATCGATGACCTGTTGACAGTAAGGTTTATCCACACGAGCATAACTCACAAAAAGGCGCATTATCTACACAGTTTGGGAATCACTATTGTTTGTTTAAAGTATGATTCCAGTTTACACCCTGTTTAGACACTGGCATTACAAACGACCTAAAAATATGGGGAAAATTTCATATTTGGTTGGTTTGAAGCAACGAAACACGAGTTGGTGTGGAAGAGAACTACCCCGAAATTACAACACGAAATCCGAGGTTATTGATACGGGTTTCCGGCAGTTCAGCGACGCAGAATGTCGTGGTAAGGAAATCCTGGTTATCAATAAACGATCCGCCACGCATCACACGGGCACCTTGGCTATCCATTCTGCAATCGCCAGTAGACCAGTTATTCAGACACCATTCCCAGCCATTTCCGGTCATATCGAAAACACCGTAGGGACTGACCCCAGATGGATAATAGGTAACAGGTGTCAACTTCTTCAATTCGGATTCGCGTGCATTGCAGCGTTCAGGATCGAATACGTTTCCCCAGGGATAACGAAATTGGGTATCGCCCTGGGCGGCACGCTGCCACTGCTGCTCGGTGGGCAACCTGACCTTCTTACCGATTTTCTGGCTTAACCAGAAGCAAAAAGCCATGGCTCCATACCAACTGATGTTGGTTCGCGGGTATTCAGAGCCATCCCTACCCGCCGGCAGCGCGTGAGGATGTGCCTGATGCCAGACCCACGCATTCGGAGAAAACGACCACCAATCCGGGCAGCTATAGCCATCCGGTGCTTTAACGAAAAGTTCGAACTGCGCATTGGTAATGGGATATTTACTGATGCAAAAGTCTTCCAGGTAATGCGCTGTCCGTCGCTGGGCGCGGGCTATCATCACTTCGCCAGATGGAATTGCACACCACTCGACAATGGGTGTCGTTTGTGAAAGGCAAACTTTCGCCAGATTGTCGGGGTCATAGTCCGGGAACTCTTCACGGAAGGCCATGAAGGCCACACAACCCAGTTTGAAGGTATTGGTACAATGCACCAGCGAACTGATATTATTGTACTCGCGCTCCGCCTCACGGGACTGAGCCTGCTGCTCGAGTGAGGCTTCGGCTTCTGACAAAAGGCGTTTCAGATCGATAAAGCGCGATTGATAGCCATGTGCAGCAGCACCTTTAAGTAAGAACACGGCGCGGTCAAAATTGCCGCTGTCCAGCGCAGCAGCGGCCTCACCGACCAGTGCCCCTTCCTGAATATTGAAAGGCTCATCACAGTCCGATGGGGTTTCTATTATGCGTTCGGGTGTCTTTTGAGCAGAGCGCTCTGCCAGATGAATGGTATTGAGCAACTGCTTAACTGAGCGTGCATCAAGCCCTTTGCTCAAGTCCGTATATTTGTAGGCCGTCAACGACGAAGGGATGTCGGTGTTTTCGTGAATGAGTACAGGGAAAATATGCTTGCCAAGCTGCTGCGCTATAGCGAATTCACGCTGACAATATTCGGAAGTCACCGATTCGGGAGACATGAGATAGATGAAACCATCACACCATGCCAAATTCTGTAAAATTTCGTCCCACCAATGCTTTCCGGCATGAAGACGACGATCACACCAAACGTCATGGACATCCAGGAGATCAATAACCTGTTTACAATAGGATTTATCTACACGGGCATAGCTAATAAAGAGTCGCATTCCATAAACCAACTATTCATTTACGATCTTAGGTATATTTTCAGTTTATATTCGGTTTATGCTTTCTAAATGGTAAGTTTTCATAAACATTACCGTAAGGAATCGGGGCGGAATTGTCTCAAATTACGCTTATCTTCATGATTACAGTTTGAGCTATCGTCAAGCCATGTCGAATTTCATCCATAAATTCAGGCAATTGATCCGGAGCGGTGGCTGGCGATGGCTGATTCGCGCGGCTGTTTTCTGGGCACTCATCTGGCGGCTAACCCCTGCCCCGCCCCGCGCACCACTGGATGCGCAACAATCCGTCCAAACGGAGCATCCCATCGTATGTGTGCATACGCGGCTGATTGATGAAGTCTATGAGTGGAAGATTCAGCGTTCGCTGCAAATGGTGCGGGAAATGGGTGCAGATACGATTGTTGAATTTTTTCCCTGGGCGTATGCTGAACCCGAAAAAGGTCAATACAGTTGGGATTCGTTTGACCGGATTGTGAAACATGCGCGTAATCAGGGACTGCGCATCATCGCACGGATGGGACTTGTACCCTTGTGGGCGCGAAAAGACCCGATTGGCAACCAGACCAATACTACACTGAACACGCTGCCGGATTATTCGTATGATGATTTCGCGGATTTCGTGGCAACATTTGCGGCGCGTTATATGGGGGTTATTGACCAGATCATCATCTGGAACGAGCCGAATCTGGCGTTCGAATGGGGCTATCGCCAGGTGATCCCAGCGGATTATGCTCATTTGCTCAAAACGGTGTATGCGCCAGCACATGCGGCAAATCCCAATGTGGTTATTTTAGCTGCGCCGCTTGCACCGACGTTGGAACCTCCGGGAAGCCCGAATGGGTTAGATGATCTTCTTTATCTGCAAGGACTCTATGACGCGGGAGCAGCGCCATATTTTGATGCGCTGGCGATGCATACCTACGGCTTTACTTATCCACCCGAAGCAAGGCCAGATGCAGCGACACTCAATTTCCGACGGGCTGAACTGCTGCATGATGTGATGGTAGAAAATGGCGACGCGGATAAATCGGTCTACATCACCGAAAGCGGCTGGAATGACAATCCGCGCTGGACACTGGCGGTGCGTCCTTCGCAGCGGGTATCGTATACCGTCAACGGCTTCATCTATGCCGAGCAAAACTGGCCGTGGTTAAAGAAGTTGTGCGTGTGGGCGCTGCGGTATCCAGCGAATACGCGCAGTTATCCGGATAATTTCACACTCATCACACCCGATTTCGAGCCGAAGCCGATTTACAACGCGATACAGGCATACGCACGCGGCTGGCAAAAAAGTGAGGACTTATGGCTGCCCGCCCCTGGCGAATAACTGCTGCTACGCTCACATTTGCCGTCACTGTGTGGGTATGGGCATTAGGCGGCGCGCTGTTTGCGATTCGGTGGGATGCTATCGAGCGTCCGGGGCCACCGCTGAAGGAATTGTTTCCTTACGGCGAGATGCGCATTGGCGTGGACGCGAATTATCCACCGTTCGCAGTGGCAACCGCGAACGATTTGTTCGGGCTGGATATTGATCTGGGGAAAGCCTTAGGCGAACGGCTCAGCGTTCCAGTGCGGTTCGTCAACATGGGCTACGATGGCTTATATGATGCCGTCAAAACCGATCAGGTCGATTTGCTGATTTCGGAACTGCTCATCGACCCCTCGCGGACTGGCGATGTCCTGTATACGATACCGTATTTCAATGCAGGACTGATGCTGGTAACGGATGGGAATGCACCTATCGCAACTATGAATGCACTCAGCGGTCATTCATTGGCCTATGAATTTGGCTCTGAGGCGGATCAGACAGCCCATACATGGCTGCGGCGAATTCCCCCATTCGCTACGCAGCCGTATGAACTGCCACAATATGCGCTGGACGCGGTACGCACAGGCAGCAGCGATGCCGCGTTGGTCGATGCGGTGAGCGCACGATTATATCTGCGGCAGCACAGCAACTGGCAGGCCAACACGGCTTATGTCACCGATATTCTGTATGCCATCGCGGTACGGATTGACCGGGGAAAAACGTGGGAAGCAGTCAATGTAGCACTGCAATCGCTGCTGGATGATGGAACTCTAACAGCCATTATTGACCGCTGGCTATAATTTCGTCTGATAATTGGCAGTAGGCAATCGCGCCAGGACTATCCGGCATGTAATCGACTATGGCCTTGCCTTTATGGGGAGCATCGGCAACATGCACATCATAGGGAATGACGGTTTTAAACAACTGCCCCGGAAGCAGCGCGTGGAGTTCCTGTAAAATTTCGATTGTATAAAGTGCCTGAGCATCATAGAAGGTCGGCAACACACCGCCCACCTTTAAATCGGGATTACCCATGTGCTGACGTATACGGCTCACCACTTCATAGACCGCCCGAATGCCCAATATCGCCGCATGATTACACTGCGCCGGGATAATGACTTCATCAGCAGCGAGTAAGCCAACGACGGTGAGAACGTTTAAACCGGGTGGTGTGTCGATTACGATGTAGTCGAAAATGATCCGGCTTTCACGCAGGACACGGCGCAGACGTTCCAATGGATAGGGTTCCTGCACCAATTTGACAGCGGCGGTGGATAAATCGACGCTGGCAGGCAGCACTGCAAGGCTGGAATTGAGCGGTTTCAGTACCCGCGACAGGGCAATTTCATCAAACATCAACAAAGAGTAGCTGCTACGTTCAAGGCGGTAGGGGTCGAGTCCCAGCGAAGCGGTCAGGCTGGCCTGTGGGTCGAGATCAACCAACAGAACGCGGCTGTGACGTGCCAACACCAGGGCAAGATTGAGGGCAGTTGTGGTCTTGCCAACACCACCCTTTTGGTTCACAACCGCTAAAATACGGGTCACAATGGCATCCATTAACAATAAACATGTAGAGAAGATTATAACGACAAACGCTGGAATGTTCATCTTTCTGCCGTTATACTTCGAGGCATGATGCACATCGGAATTGACGCTCGATTAACCTATTATCGCACAGGCGGAATCAGCACGTACATGCGGCGGTTGGTACAAGCTCTGGAAATGTTGGACAACAGTAACCACTATACGGTTTTCCAGAGCCGGAAATCGCAAGAAGCGCTGACGACACGATTTGAGCACGCGGCACTCTGGACACCCTGCCATCACCGTCTGGAACGGCTGGCGCTCTCGGTAGAATTAGCACGTTTCAAGCTGGATGTGCTGCACAGTCCCGATTTTATCCCGCCTCTGCGAGGCGCAAGACGACATATCATCACGGTGCATGATCTGACTTTTTTACACTACCCACAATATTTAACGGCGGATGCACGTCGGTACTACAGCGGGCATATCCAACAGGCGGTTGAGCAGGCCGATCATATTCTGGTCGACAGCAAGGCCACACAGCGCGATCTGATGACGATGCTCAATGTGCCAGCGGCTAAAATCACGGTGCATATGTTGGGTGTGGATGAACGTTTTCAACCGCTGCCACATGATGTAACCGAAGCGGTTATACGAAAACTAGAACTGCCGGAGAACTATATCCTGTTTGTCGGCACGCTGGAGCCGCGCAAAAATATCGCTGGTCTGCTGGATGCCTACAGCCGCCTCCTTAAGCGCCTGCCGGATGCACCGCCGATCCTGATGGTGGGTAAACGAGGTTGGTTATTTGACGAGACAATGGCACTGATTGATAAGATGCAACTGCAAGACCGTGTCATCTGGCGGGAAAATGTGGATGATGAGAACCTGCCCACCGTATATAATCGAGCGAGTATGCTGATTGCGCCATCATTCTATGAGGGATTTGGCTTAACCGCGCTGGAAGCGATGGCCTGCGGGACGGTTCCGATTGTGAGCAACCGCTCATCGCTGCCGGAGGTGGTGGGGGAAGTTGGACTGCAAATTAATCCCGATGACCCTGTGGCGCTGGCGGAGGCGATGGAAAAAACCTTACTGGATATCCATTGGCGGCAGGCCATGCGAGCGGCTGGGCTGAAGCGTGCCGCGCAATTTACCTGGGATAAAACGGCTTCTATTGTCCTTTCAACTTATCGCACCGTAGGCGCACACTGATGAAACTTTTGATGCTCACAGCCAGTTTACCGTACCCACCCCACCAGGGCGGCGCACTGCGCAGCTATGGCATCATTAATGGGCTGTACAACGCAGGGCATGAGATCACGCTGCTGAGCTTTAGCAACAACGGGGGAAATGGTCAAATTCCGAAACCTCTGGCGGACAAATGCTGTCAGGTTATCACGGTGCCCGCTCCACAGCGCAGCCGCAGCACTCGCTTAAAAGACCTGATTCTGACCCGTCAACCCGATATTGCGCGACGGTTATATGATCCGGAGTTTTCGAACGCCTTGCACCAACTGGTAGTAGAAACGCCCTACGACCTGATTCAATTTGAAGGTATTGAAGTCGCCTGCTACCTTCCATTGATTAAACAATTGGGATTTAAGGGCAAGATATGTTATGACGCTTTCAATGCTGAAGCGGCCTTACAACAGGTGATTTTCGAGGTTGACCGCGATGACCCCAGCCGCTTGCCCCATGCGCTGTATTCACTGATTCAATCACAACGCATATTCTATTTTGAGCGGGATATTTGCCAGAAATCCGATCTGGTTATCGCGGTTTCCAACGAAGATGCTGCTATCCTGAGGCGACACCGCCCTGATCGACATGTCCCGGTGGTCGCCAACGGAATCTTCGCTGAAGAGTACACCTCTCCCAATCAGCAGCTTGATCTGGGACAACATGCACTGGTCTTCACCGGAAAAATGGATTACCGCCCTAATGTTGATGCGATGTTCTGGTTTGCCGATCATGTGCTACCCTTAATACATGAAAAAATTCCGGATGCCCGTCTGTATATTGTGGGCCAGAAACCTCATGCGCGGCTGGAAAAGCTGCGTGACCGACAGCATGTCGAAATTACCGGGTGGGTCAATGATGTTCAACCTTTCTTAAGGGGCGCTGGTGTGTATGTCGCGCCGCTCCGCATGGGCAGTGGAACCCGGCTGAAAATCCTGGAGGCAATGGCCAGCGGGTGCGCGGTCGTCGCTACAACGATTGCCGCGAGCGGTATTCATGCTGATTCACGTGACGTACTGTTCATTGCTGACCAACCGGAGGGGATGGCAGCAGCTATCATACGCCTGCTGCAAAACCCCGATGAATGTCGCACAATGGGGGAAAAAGCGCGGACTTACGTGAAGCGGCATTATGATTGGTCTGTTCTCATACCTGATCTGCTTAAAGCCTATAGGGACATTAACGTTGGATAGAGCCGCGCTCGTTCTCCGCAATCGCAGTATGGCGCAGGCTTTCCACAGCACGTCGCTCAAACATCAGGCGCGGCGGATCATTCTGCAATTGGCTGCGACTGCGCCCATCCCGGCTGTCAAAACACCTTCAACCGAACGCATTTTGCTGATCCGTCCCGATCATCTGGGTGATGTGCTGCTCACTACGCCGGCCATTCATGCACTGCGGGCAGCGCGTCCCGATGCCGAAATTCACGCGCTGGTCGGGCACTGGTCAGCGGAAGTGATGGCAGCCTATCCGGAGATTGATATTGTGCTGACATTAGCTTTTCCCGGTTTCAGTCGCAGCCCAAAAACCAGTTGGCGTTCACCCTATGAAATGGCGGCAAATTCCGCGCGTCACCTGCGCCGTATCGGTTACAGCAGCGTCGTGGTACTGCGTCCCGATCATTGGTGGGGCGCGATGCTGGCGAAACTGGCGGGGATTCGGGAGCGTGTCGGTTATGATTTGCCAAATGTTGCCCCGTTCCTGACAACCGCCCGCAAGTACGATTATCAACACGCTGTCATGCAAAATATGAGGCTGATGGAAAAGTGGACAGGATCAATCCCGGCGGAAAAGAGCCGTTTTTACTTCCCCGTCGAGGAACTTGATCGTGCATATATGGATGGCTATTTGCAGGAGTGGGGAATCGCTCCGAACCAGCCGATCTTTTGCATCCACCCCGGCACCGGGACATGGGTCAAGCATTGGCAGGAGGACAAGTGGGCGCAAGTCGCGGACATCCTGACCGACCAGATTGATGCGCGGGTGGTATTAACGGGCAGTCACCATGAACTGCCATTGGTGCGACGCATTGCTGCTCAGATGAAGCGAAAAGCCGTTATCGCGGCAGGAGATACGCGCATCGGTCAATTAGCGGCGCTGTTCAGTCGTGCGCGGGTGGTACTGGGGCCAGACAGCGGTCCATTGCACCTGGCAACGGCTGTGGGTGTGCCGACGGTGGCGCTATTTGGCCCCGCCGATCCAGTTGAATTCGGCTCGTGGGGAGCGTCCGATAAACATATGATTTTGACCAGTGACATAGGATGCCGTCCTTGCCGCGTACTGGATTGGGCGGGTGATGACCCAGAATATCACCCCTGCCTACGCGAAATCACTGTCGCGCGCGTGTTGGATGCGGCGCGCCGTGTCATCAAGCCCGGTTAAGTTGCAAGTTTTCAGGCGTATCTTCCCAAAGAGCGACATCGAAATGTTGATCGGGAATAATCATACAGCCTTTCGCTGCAAGGAAGTCTATCGCGTAAGTAAATGCGAGGTGGTCATACCAGCAAAAGAATTCGCCAAATCCATACGGCGTGTATTTACTGGCTCGCAATCCTGCGTAGAGATGGCGGATTGATTTTTCTTCGCGCTTATAAATAGCGACCAAACGATTAGCTTGTTCAATCGAAGCCGTACTCCACAACGCTGTATCTATTCGCTCAAAGAGTGGGATTTGAAACGCTTCAGCCAGTTCTTTTGCAGAAGCAAAGCGGCGAGCAGAATCATTAATCTGGTTTTCCACATCAAAGCGAAGCTGGTGCTTCAGTTCCGCAACGAAGTGCCGACCAAAGGTGAAAAAGTTCCAATTAGGATATGACAAATTCCAATTATTCTTGCCATAACTCCCCAAATCATCAACCGAACCTTCAACCATCCAGAAATAGTATGCCGCCTCCGGGTAGAGAAGATCAGGGCGATGAGGTGCGGATGGCATGAGCGTTCCATCATTTTCGAGCGCATCCAAGAGATCAACATCCAGTGTTTGAGCGCCCACCAGCAGAAATGATCTGTTCTCAAATGGCTCTTCCTTGCTCACCATCATCTGCTTGTAAGTAGCTTCTAAACTACCCCAATTGTGATTTAGGTGTTCAGCCAAAGCAGCACCGACAACTGCGGCATGGGCTTTGACCCGTTCCACCTCAGCTTCATCAGCAATGAAAAATGCGGGGGTGTAGCTGTTACCCTGTTTATGGACTAAGCTGGCAGCAACAAGAGTATCCAGATCATCAATGAGCGTGGGCATCGAGAGGTGAAAATGAAATGCAATTGCTTGCAGAGCATGACCATCGTGCAGCGCACGTATGATGCGTTGACGCTGCTGTGTTAGTAAGCGATGGGGATAACCACTTCCCGACATCACACCATGAAGTCTTTGAGCGTCGTACACGATATTTTCTCTCATCTAATCTGGAATAATGACTTTCTCCAGACCCGGTTCCGGCGGGGGATACTGCGGTTTCATATCTTCCAACGTATCCAGAATCACTTTTGTCAGTACCCAATCGCGATACCATTTGTGATTGGCCGGGACAATGAACCAGGGCGCATATTCCGTATTACAGCGCTCAAAAATGGCTTCATAGGCTTTCATGTAATCATCCCACTGCTCACGCACTGGCAAATCCCCGGTTGAGAATTTCCAGTTTTTATCGGGATTATCCAGACGTGCCTGCAAGCGCTCTTTTTGCTCATCCTTGCTGATGTTCAGGAAGAACTTGATAATGCGTGTGCCGCTGTCGGACAAACGGCGCTCAAAGTCGTTGATGTGGTCGTAACGTTTTTTCCACACCGCCTGCGGAACAATGTTATTTACACGCACAACCAGTACATCCTCATAATGGCTGCGGTTGAAGATGCCAATATAACCTTTCGGGGGTACGTGGGGATGAATACGCCAGAGGAAATCGTGGGCGAGTTCTTCCGTCGTGGGGGCTTTGAAGGCGGCTACGCGAACGCCCTGCGGATTGATGCCCTCAAAGACTTTCTTGATGGCACCGTCCTTGCCACCCGTGTCCATGGCCTGAAGGACAATCAGCAGCGATTGTTTTCCCTCGGCATACAGCTTTTCCTGCAAATCACACATTTTCTCCTGTAATTTTGCGGTTTCAGCTTTGACAGCTTCCTTATCGGATTTCCCATCGTAATTGGGATCGTAGTCCTTAAGCTTGACTTTACTGCCGGGTCTGGGGGTCAATTTGTAATCTGCCATGACATTAACCTGTGACTAAAATACATCTTGCTTCAGTGGGATTGTAACAGGTTGACTAGAAAAGTGCTGCGGTTAACGAAGGCGAGTACCCCTATTGGAAATCCTGCTCACTATGCGGGCAACAGTGATAGGTTCTTCGTTGCGATACGTGACCATCCCCGGTGCGCCGCCTTTAATCTTCTTGACGTACATACAGCGCGTAACATCGACCAGCACTTTACCCTCGTTACGGCTGGCACTATAATAGGCTGCCAGCGATGCCGCCTGCTCAATCACCGCATCAGGGATTTTGCGACCATCGAATTTGATCACGACATGTGCGCCGGGAACACCATGCGCGTGAAGCCAGGTATCCTGTCCCCCACCCTTGCCGAAGGTGACCTGTTCATTCTGGCGGCTGTTCCGTCCGACCCAAATGACCATGCCGTCCGGTGTGACGACTTTGAGCGGCGCGCTTTGTCCACTCCCGGCGATGCGTTTGGTGGTCTTTCCCTGCCAATAGCCTTTGGTCTGCAACACCTGTTGTACTTCGTCGATCTCAGGCCAGCTCATGGCGAATTCGAGATCGGTTTCTAACTGTTCCAGAAAGGCCAGTTCATTTTTGGTTTCGGTCACCAATCGGGGAACATCGTCCAAAGCGCGTTTGGCTTTATCGTAACGTGCGAAATAACGCTGGGCGTTTTCTAGCGGGGAGAGGGTTGTGTCGAGCTTGACCAGCAAATCCGGCTTATCAGCATCATATTGGGCTTTTAGCTCCGTTTGACCGGGTTTTAAGGTGTATTGATACGCAAGAATCAATTCACCGCTCTGCTTCAGCACTTCACGATCCGATTCATCCGTAAGGGAGCGCTCCAAAGAAGCTAACTTCGCGCGAAGTTTCGTCAGTCCTTCGTGCAGCGCCTCGCGTACAGGGACTTTCGCGGCGCGATAGGCATCTTCACCCACGGGAGCACCATAATAGGCCGTGATCGCATCACTCAATGATTCAACACTGTGCCAACCGGGCATACTCTCAATCGGATAAACGCTGTAGGCTTCCACGCCGTTGCCGGCCAGCAGGGGACTAATCCCCAAAATACGCGATGCTAAAACCTGAGTCGTTTTACGCTTGGGGTCTTCATCGTGTTCGAATATACCTTCGAGGTCTTCGCCACTCAGGCTGGTTGGGTCATATTTGCCGGCCTGCGGCGGGGGCAGTTTATATTCATGGGCTGGCAGGCTCAGGCGATAGCGATTCTCATCTGGGCCAACACGGCGCATACAATCGACAATAATACCCTTCTGCACCAGCAGGAGATTACTGCGGCGCTCCATTGGCTCGATGATAATACTGACATCACCCTCTTGCCCCTGCACATCAATCTGGATGATGCGTTCCCACGGCGGCTGGCTGATATGGGTCACTATGCCGCCTTCAACCATGCGGCGGAAGAGCAAACCTAACTGCGTCGGTTTGACCAGACCACGCCGCAGTTTTTCATCCAGCACATGCAAACGCGGTGTCTGCTGATCGGCACTCAGATAGAGGTAACGTCGTTTGCGATCGGCATAAATTTCCAGCCCCAGCCCGGTTGTGTCAACATCAATGACATCCTGAATACGTCCGCCAACCAGTGTGTCCAGAAATTCATCGACCAGTGCCGAGAGGGTAAATACATCGAGATACATAATTAATGAGCATCCGCTGTCAAGAGATAGGCAATAATATCACCTAACTCACGGTCTGAGAGGCGTTCACGGAAATTTTGCGGCATAGCAGGATTAAACCCCTCCACTTCAAAAGCAGTCGGGTTGGTGATTGACTCGTAGATATAGGCAGCGGCGGTCAGCGGTGGGCGACGGGTCGCCGCCCGATCAGCAATGCCCACGAAGGCAGGCGCAATTTTGTTGGCAGCACCAATGCGATGACAGGCTATGCAACCATATTGTTCAACCAGAACGGATCCCTGTGCGGGGTCAGCGTCCTGCAAAAGCGCGTTGACTTGATTCAGGTAACTATCCGGCGAGAGTTCAAGAGTCGCTTCTGGTGTGGCCGCCATTTCGGTCTCTGTTGAAGTCACGAACTCGAAAATGAAAACGAGTGTAACAATAATCAGGAGCAGCAAGACCAAATAAAGCGGCCATCGAGCGACTGGTTTAGGCGATGAAGATGTCACGATCCATTCCCCAACTCATAAAGTAGTTATTATTTCCCATTCATGAGGATGTCATTAAAAACCTGTTTCCCCTAAAAGGAACGTATACCTAGGGGAATTCAGGAGTAAATCTACTCATAATGACTGTAATTATGTAATTTTTCACAATGCAATTTTCCAAATCTGATTATAATGGTGAGACTATGGCAATAAAAACTGTAACAAACAACCAAAACACGATGCTCAATACACCGAATGTTCCCAAAGTCTTGATTGTTGAAGACGATATTCAACTGAACCGCCTCCTGCAAAAAGGCTTTTCAGTGGCAAATCTGATGACCATTTCAACTTACAGCCTGGCAGATGCGCTAAACGTTCTGCAAAAGGAAAATATCGCTGTTATTGTACTGGATTTGGGACTGCCAGATGGTAGTGGATGGGATGTTATTGATACCCTGCGCGCCGCGCAACCTGCTGAAGCCCGCCCGAAAATCATTATCATTACCGGGCGTGACGCTTCATCAATGGAGCACCCGGACGCGAAAGATTACTTTATCCTGCAAAAGCCAGTCAATGTCAGTGAACTGATTCGACTGGCGATTCAGATGCGTTACGGGCGCAAAATCTAGCGCTTACAGCAGGAGGCGGTCAACAATCATCGCCAGAAACAAAATTGCCAGATAGGCTGTCGAGTATTTGTACATACGGCGTGCAGCGGCACCATCTGCCTCTTTGATGAGGCGCAGCGCCATACGTATCATACCCGCACCCAATACCAGCGTCAGTACGAGATAAATTGCTCCCAGCATTTGAAAAGCGGCGGGCAGCAGGGTAATCAGCACCAACTGCGCCGAGTACAGCAGAATTTGTGACCGGGTAGCCGCTTCACCGCGCGCAACTGGCATCATTGGCACATTGGCGATGGTGTAGTCCTTGTTGACCAGCAGCGCCAATGCCCAACTGTGAGGTGGTGTCCAGTAAAACACAATGGCGAACAATATAAAAGCTTCATAGGATAGCGAACCGTGTACAGCCGCCCATCCTACCAGTACCGGAACCGCCCCTGCTCCACCGCCGATGAGAATATTGGCGACTGTGTTGCGCTTGAGGATAATGGTATACAGGATAATGTAGTAGATTCCGCCGATGAAGGCCAGACCCGCTGTCAGCCAGTTCACCCAGATTCCGAGGATGAGTACCGACCACGCCAGCAAGCCCATACCAAATAACAGCGCGTTAATGGGGGCAACCCGTCCCGATGGAATGGGACGGCGTGAGGTGCGTGCCATCTTGGCATCCATATCGCGGTCCAGATACTGGTTAATCGCGCTGGCTCCGGCTGCGGCTGATGCCCCACCGATCAGAGTCGGGATGAGAATTGACAGATCAGGTATACCCTTTGCCGCAATCACCATCGCAGTCACAGTCGTGAACAACAGCAGCAAAACGATGCGTAACTTAGCCAGTTCGAGATAAGTACGGAGCAAACCTGTAATATTTATCCGGTTGCGTTCGACTGTGGATTCCATTGTCTCTCAGATTCTGCGCCGGATGGACGGCTGCTTAACCACTCAATTAACGATAAAACCAGAAGTAGTGACCAGGTCGTCGCAGCCAGTCCAACATGGGCTGCCCCCCAAAGCGGCCCTGCTCCGCTCATAACAAACATCGCACCCACGCCAGCCTGTGCGAGATAGACGACTAACGCCGACACTGCCAGTGTGCGGGATATTCCACGTCCACGTCCACGCATGATCGACCACACCAGCAGCGCCAAACTAATACCTAACGCCAGTACAGCAAATCGGTGAAACATGTGTATCGTGGCTAACTGACCCTGCGAAAAGGGCAGTACCTGACCGTTGCACAACGGCCAATCAACACACGCTAAGGTCGCGCCGCTGCCACGCACCAGCGCCCCGGTTAAAATAATAACAAAAGACAGCACGGTAGTGATATAAGCCAAACTCGTCACAGCATCGGCTGAATGATGCTCACCACCCCGATAAGCCGACAGTACACCCGCTATGAGCAGTGATCCTAAGAGGAGCATCGCCGTTCCCAAATGCAGTGTTACCATGGTGGGCGGCAAGTCCAGCTTAACCACAATCGCGCCTAAGGCACTCTGAAGCGCAAACAAAAGCGCGGCAGCAATAGTCACTGCCAGTACAGATTGTTTACTTTTACGGTAGAAACGAATGGCTGCTGCCAGCATCCCCAGACCAAACAGGCCGATGAGCATCGCGGACAAGCGGTGCAGCCATTCAATCCAGGCCGTTATATTATCCAGTGGGGGAAAAATAGAACCGTTGCAGGTAGGCCAATGGTTGCCGCAGCCCAGACCAGAGTCGGTTACACGAACCACAGCCCCCAAAACCACTAACCCCAGTGTGAGAAAAGCGGTTATTAGCGCCAGCCGCGTAAACAGACGGGGACGTTGCTGCTCCATAATGACTTGTAAACCTCACTTAGTTAAGCTGGGTTTATTCCGCAGCGGCGGGCGTAGATTCGGTGGAGGTGCGTTTGCCTTCCGCACCTGACTTCTTCACCTGCCAATTGAAGAACCACACGACCAGCATAATCGTGACACCCATCCCGACCAGATTAAAGAGGATGAAGCCAACTGCCAGAAACAACTGCTCTGCTTTCCAGGGTGTCATATCCATCGCAGACGCATCGGGGTTAGCCGTTTGTCGGATGATGCCGGGAATGGATACATTGCCTCCCTGGGAAGCAATCTGTGCCATTAAGCCCCCGGTGGCAATGAGAACCACAATAATAGCCAGCAAAATAATGAGTCGTTTCACCTCAAACCTCCTAGTCGAGTGGCAGCAATTAACGGATTGTACTATTTCTCACAACCGTTACGCAAGAGGGCAAACCTTTTCAACCGCATTCAATCTCACAACTCGTCACTGGTCGAGTCCATTTGTGAGAGTTCCCGATTTTCCTGAATATTATCGTTAACAACATCGCGTTCTTCACTGGCGAGATCGGCGCTGCGGGTCACGCGCCCTTCCGGCCCTTCACCCAGGTTTTGGCCGACTTCACGATGTCCATCATCACCTTCGATAACTTCAGCCGGAAGCGGCAGAGTAAAGAAGAAGGTTGTGCCTTTGTTCAATTGGCTTTCAACCCAGATTCGACCGTGATGTTTCTCGATGATACCCTGTGTAATCGCCAATCCGAGTCCGCTGCCTTCGATTTTTTTCTTTACGCCATCGTGCGCGCGGAAGAAACGATCAAAAACATGGGTCTGATCTTCTTCGGAAATCCCGATACCGGTATCGCGAACGCTGACTTTTACATTTTCCGTTTCGTGGCTGATGGAAACAACAATTTCGCCGCCATCACGATTGTATTTGATCGCATTACTCAGAAGATTATCCATCACCTGTATTAAACGTCGCGAATCAGCGGAGACGGTACTAATGCGATCATCGGTCTCGACACGAACGGCGATTTTACGCTGGTCGGCTGCATCTTTGAGGAGGTCAATAGCCTCATCGGTCACAGCACGCATATTCACATCAGATAATTCCAGTTCCACATCGGCATCGACCCAGGAAATATCCAACAGCCGTGAAACCAGATGTTCCATACGCTGCAAACCCGCCATTGCACGGGTGGCAAAGTGCTGCTGACGCTCATTCAATGGCCCGGAATTCTCAACTAATTCGATACAACCCCTCACAGCATTAATCGGGGTCTTCAAATCATGAGCAACGGTGTGCAACCATTCCGTATTGGCATCACGAAAATCCATAACTGCTTATCCATTTCCTACGGGCATAAGAGATTCGGAATGAGATTCAATGCGTGGGCTAAACGAGTCCCATGCCAGGTTAAAAGCGATCCATCTATCAGTATAATCTGATTATTACGCGCCGCCGGAATATCCAAAGCGGCGAATAAGGCGATATGTTCTTCAGTAAAATGAAACGGCTCGCTGGGCAGCAAAATCATGTCGGGCTGCGCGGCCACCACTTCATCCATCGTTATGCGCGGATAACGGGTATCGCGGCCTGCCTGACGAGGATCTTCGTCAGCATAAGATTTACCCTCGCCCAAATCCGCTTTTAAGGGATACTGGCGATCCCGCTCCGCAAACACATTGATCCCGCCACAAATGCGCAGTAAATCGCTGGCATAAGTATCGCCATTGAAGGTCATGAGCGGATCAAGCCAGATGGGTGCAAAGACGCGGCACGGCTGATCTTCAATTTTTCTTTCGCTAATGCGTAAAATCCAATCCATCGTCTGTTCCATCAGGCGCACACGCGGAACCATCGTGGTTTCGTCGAAAACATGCATGATGTTCCAGAGCAGATTGAAGGCATCACTAACGGTACGCGGAAAAGTGACCCACACCGGAATACCTGCATTCTGAAGCGCCAGCACATCTTCTTTGCGGTTTTCTTCCTGATTGGCGATAACCAGATCCGGATTTAGTTCGATAATCCGCGCTACGTCCGGGTTTTTTGTGCCGCCAATTTTGGGCAGCGCAGCAACGCCCGCTTCCGGGTAGATACAGTAATCGGTGACAGCGACTAATCGATTTCCCAGATTCAGGTCGAAAAGTGACTCCGTGACGCTCGGAACCAGCGAAACAACCCGTTCGGGCGGTTTCGATACCGGAGCATCCATCTGGTAAACATAAGTCTTCTCGTCCATCACAGCCTTATTCTAGAAATAGACAAGCTGGTCACGTTCTGGTCCAACACTGACTGTCCGGATGCGTGTATCACACAATTCGGAAATCCGGTTGATGTAATTGCATGTTGCGGCTGGCAGATCATTGGCATGTCGGATATGGCTAATGTCCTGACTCCAACCGGGCATGGTTTCATAGATTGGCTCGGCACGTTCCATCTCCGCCATCGTGCTGGGCGGGAAATCGCGCCGCTTGCCATCAATATTATACGCTACAGCGATCTTTAATTCGTTAAAACCGCTCAAAATATCCAGTTTGGTCAGCAGCAGTTCAGTAAAACCGTTGACCTGCGCAGCATATCGCAGCACAACCGCATCGAGCCAACCGCAGCGGCGTGGTCGTCCTGTGGTCGTGCCGTATTCATCCCAGAAATTCTCGCCCGTACCGCGCAACCGATCACCCAATTCGCCTTCCAGCTCGGTGGGCATAGGGCCGGAACCGACGCGGGTGCTGAAAGCCTTTGCCACACCGACCACCCGGTCAACATGTCCTGGCCCGATTCCTAACCCGGTTAATGCTCCGCCGGAAGTAGGTGAAGAACTGGTCACATAGGGGTAATCCCCATGATCGATGTCGAGCAGTGTACCCTGTGCCCCTTCGCATAAGATACGCGCACCGTCTTTCAGGCGTTGATTCAGATAATACGTCGTATCCTGCAAAAATGGCTGTAAACGCGATGCTGCGTCCATATATTCCGTCGCGGCGGTTTTGGCATCCAGCGGTTCATACCCCTGCTGCTTCAGTGTGACGTTTGCCGCCTCAATCATTTCATAGAGCGAATCAGCAAAATCTTCCAGATCATTCATCTGTCCGGCGCGAATACCCTTACGACCTGTTTTGTCCATGTAGGCGGGGCCGATACCGCGCAGAGTCGTACCGATAGCCTGGTCGCCACGCGCTTTTTCCGCCGCACTGTCGAGCGCTACATGCGCAGGGCTAATCAAATGGGCGCGGGTGCTGATAATCAGACGTTCCGGGGAAATCCGAAGCCCCATCGAAGCCAGATGATCCATTTCTTTCAACAGATTCACCGGATTAATGACCATGCCGTTACCCAGCACACAGGTCACATGTTCATGCAAAATACCAGATGGAATCAAATGAAGTTTAAAAACGCGGTCATAAACCACGACTGTATGTCCGGCATTATCGCCGCCAGCGAAACGGGCTACCACGTCGGATTCGCCCGCCAGCCAATCAGCTACGCGGCCTTTTCCTTCATCCCCCCACTGTGCGCCAACTAAAATCGTTGCGGGCACTTTACGTATCCTCTCTAGTCGTCAAATCGGTTGTCCGCAACGGACTGCCGAAAATGACATGCCAATGCAAATGCTTGGAGTCCTGATAGTCTCCAATATTGGTCACAACCCGACAAGCGCCATACTCCGCTACAACCTGAGCCGCAACCAGTTTGATTATACCGAACAATTCGAGGAATAGCCCATCGTCCGACAAAGTAAGCAGGGACGCAATGTGAGCTTTAGGGATGACAACAATATGGACAGGATAATAGGGACGGGTGTGGTGAAAAGCCAAAACACGAGCCGTTTCGGCAACCTTCACAATGGGCGTGCGCCCACTCAGAACCTCATCACAATAAAAATCGCTGCTCATGTCAGTGATAACCGGGGCCGAGCGCGACGGTTACCTGCTTTTTCCCCCAGGTTTCAAGCTCGCCATCTGGCCCTAATGCCAATGCTGCCCCCTTCGCAAGTCCAACCGCAATAGCCGCGGGCTGCGATAGAAAAATCTCCTGTCCGAGCGGAACTTCAGAAACGGAAGTCGCACCGGGAACTATGAGTGTGTTTTCCAGCCATTCCAGACCAGCGGTGATCTTGCCGGAGTCAAGTATTACCCACGCCCCCATCACAGACGCGCTCAAGCCTTCTGCCAGAATAAGCGCACCATTCTCAAAAGCGGCTAGCATTCCATCCACCGCAGCGCCCATCAATCCCGAACGCAGCGCCGCCACGTCCGAGCCGGACTCGATCACAATCATGCCGGCATCGGCTAATTTCTGCTGGATGGTGATGTCATCTTCTGACAATACATCAACCATGTAACCAGAAGGTGCGCCCAAATCTTCCATATCGGCTAGTGCTTTATCACCTAACGTGGAAGTTCCACCCATCGTGACATAGGCTACGCCACCGTCAGCCGAAACTCGCCCAATAGCCTGCGCCCGCACTTCACTGTCGCTATCATTGCCGCCGGACAAGACCAGCCAACCGCGTCCATTACGCCAGCTAAACACACTATTTCGCGCCACTATGCACCCTCCGGCAGAACATAATTGGCTACTGCTGCGGACATTAACGCGACACTCAGGGGCAATACATCTTCGTCAATATTGAATCGTGGGTGATGATGCCCGTAAGTGATCCCCTTCTCTTTGTTCGCAGCGCCAACAAAAAAGTACATGCCAGGTACTTCGTCCATGTAATATGCCACGTCTTCGGAGGCCATTGTACGCGCCGTATCATCCAAATGGTCAGACTCGACGATACCCGCGAAAACCTTACGGACACGCCCGACCACTTTCTCATCATTCACCACGGGAATAGTCAGATGCTTTACCCATACGTCAGCCTTACATTCCTGCGAAGCACACACTGAAGCACTCATCGAGCGGATATGCTGTTCCAGCAATTCACTGGTATAGGCGTTGAAGGTGCGAAAAGTCCCGCGAATCTCAACTTCCTGCGGAATGATGTTATAGGCATCGCTGCTGGTGCGTACTCCGGTAATCGATAGAACAACCGCGCCTGCCATCGCATCCATTTTGCGCCCGACCAATGTGTGCAAAGCGGTAATCAGTTGCCCGGTACAAGCCACCGGATCAATGGTGCTGTAGGGCATCGCAGCATGTCCGCCCAAACCTTTGATGGTGATTCTAAAGATCGACGATCCGGACATCACTGCGCCTTCAGCCACGCCCACTTTCCCTAATGGCAATGGTGTCCAGACATGTAGCCCCAACACCACATCGGGACGCGGATTATCCAACACACCTTCCTTAATCATCGCCAGTGCGCCACCCATACCTTCTTCGCCCGGCTGGAAGACGAATTTGACACGGCCTTTAATCTGGTCACGGTACTGCGAAAGCAGCTTCGCTACCCCTAGCCCAATTGACATGTGTGCATCGTGACCGCAAGCGTGCATCCTGCCTGGAATGGTTGAAACGTATTCAAGCTCGTTTTCTTCACGAATGGGCAGCGCGTCCATATCAGCACGTACCATGACCGTCGGGCCTTCTTTAGTACCTTCCAAAATCCCGACGACACCCGTTTTCGCGACTCCGGTCTGCACCTCGAATCCTAATTTCCGCAGTTCAGCAGCAATAATGCCGGAGCTGCGAACTTCTTCGAAACCCAATTCCGGGTGCATATGAAAATCACGGCGGCGTGTAACCAGTTCCGCCTTCATTGCTTCGGCTTGCGCCTTAAAATCAATCTCACTCATCAATAAACATCGCCGGAAACCCCGACCTTTAGGTCTGGGACGCTTCGCAGAGGCGTTGTTCCTTTCTGATACCTATACCCATCGGCGTGGTGAACGATTTTGCAAGTTCTGTGGCTGACTGTGACTTTGCCACCCGTCGTCCTGATGTCGAAACTTCCACTGGCGCGACAAGCTACCCGTCCGCTGTGTTTCCCACTATATTTGCCTGTTGGGACAGTGGCTTGAACCATATCCCCGGTCTGAAAACCGAAGTGTCGCTTCCGCCGCAAACGGTGGCGAATGGGAAAACCATATGGATCGGTTCGGCATATTTGCCGTGAACCATGTCCAGTCGCCGTGATATGCACTGGGATGTATTTCGGCTCAATAAACACACTTTCGCCACTTTCTCCCACACAGGATGCGTCAATCCAGTGCGCTTTGGAATACCTTTGCTGGATGCGATTGTACTTCGTGCGTCCGCCTGTTCCGGCTTCGAGTGGCAAATCTGTTGTTTCCAGACGGCGAAACAGTGCCCAACGGGTCGCATTAACCGCCGCTGCATTTTGCAAGGGCATTTTCGCTTTCGCCTGTACCTGTGGGTGTCCAAATTCGGCTGCGGTCTGCGTGTTCTTGGCCTGATTACAGAGCTTGCAAGCGATGGTCAGGTTACTCACCCGGTTTGTACCGCCCCGTGCTTTCGGTGTGATGTGTTCGACTTCCAACGGCACATCTTTAGCGCCGCAGTAAGCGCATTGATGTCCCCATTTTTCCAGTAGATACTCCCGCACTTCATAACCATAGAGTTCGCCCTGCTGGTATTCCACGCCGCTGATTTCGGCATCCTGCATGAATTGGGTGTCGAAACGAACCAACTCCTGACTGATACTGCTGACGGGCATCAGCCGATTTAGACGACAGAGCCATGTCCAGATATTCTCAATACGGCTTTGCAAAGATGGCGGCAACCAACCGTCAGTACGTCGGCGGTTGTCAAATCGTCGTTGGCGATAGCGCGTATGGCGCTGACGACGACTGCGACGCAGGTCACGGCGGCTTTCGAGTGCGGCTTTAATCTCCTGTCCACGATGTTCCAACACGGCTGCCCAGATCAGTCGTTTCCCGCGCTGGAAATCGGCAACCAATGCCAGCCCACTCTGCTTACTGCCGGGGTCTACCTTGAACGCGACAGGCTGTGTATCACCACCTTCCCGTTCGGTCAGAATGATGGTAAAAGGGTAGCGGCGATATACATTTGCCTTTCCTTTCCTGAGCAGTTCCCGTGCCCGTGTCGGATGACAGGGCATGAGCGGCTGCTTACTTTTGTCAATCACGAAAACACGCTGCATTGAGTTACCTCAATAATCTCCCTTTACGGGGTTAGCTCACCTTGACAATGTTATGGAGCGGTTTGATGTATACGACACTGGCTTTCTCCCAATCGACCTGTTTAATCGTATACCGCAGGGTTCGGGACTGGTGAAGCATCCCGAAGTGCCTATGTATTCGCTCCTAACGTAGCCCCTTTACAGGGCTGAGTCGGGTAAACGTTGAGCTTTTGAAAGCCCCCACCCTTCGGTGTGGGGTCGTTTACGCCGATGGAATTACATACTCCGCTACAGCAGCCGACATGAGCGCAACGCTCAACGGCAGCGCATTCTCGTCAAAATCAAAACGGGGGTGATGATGCCCGTAATACTCAGTGCGATTCGGTGCTTCCGCGCCGACGAAGAAATACATACCGGGAATATCCGACATAAAGAAGCCAACATCTTCTGAGCCAGTGGTGCGTTCGTTCAGGTCAAGCCCTTCATCGCCCACATAACGACGGAAGACACCGCGCAAACGCTCACTCACCTGCGGGTCATTGCTGACAGGAAGAACACCTTCAATAGACTGAAAATCCACGCTGCACCCCATACCCTGCGCAATTCCTGAGGCGATAGCGCGCATTCGTTCAATAACCATATCATGGACATCCATCTTGAATGTACGGACGGTTCCGCGCAGTTCAACTTCCTGCGGGATGATATTGAAAGCAGTTCCGGCCTGCATCCAGGTTACAGAAACAACAGCACTATCCAACGGGCTAACATTACGACTGACAACGGACTGGAAAGCAGTAATAATCTGCGCCGCACAGACAACCGGATCGACGGCCTGCTGTGGTGAAGCAGCGTGCCCACCCTTCCCTATGATTTTCACAGTAAAGGTTGATGCGCCAGCCATTACCGGTCCATCCGCCACGCCTAAGCGTCCCAGCGGCATCCCGTTCCACAGATGCAGGCCAACGGATACATCGGGGCGCGGATCATTGAGAACACCATCGGCTACCATCGCTTTTGCACCGCCAACCGCTTCTTCCGCAGGTTGGAAAACAAACTTGATGCGACCTTTAATCTGGTCACGATGCTGCGAGAGCAACTTCGCTACGCCCAGGCCAATCGTTGTATGGCCATCGTGACCACAAGCGTGCATTTTGCCCGGTACAGTCGATTTATAGGCAAAGTCGTTTTCTTCCAGAATCGGCAGCGCATCCATATCCGCACGTACCAGAATGGTGGGGCCATCTTCCGGGCCTTCCAGCATACCCACCACACCCGTTTTGCCCACACCTGTCTGAACTTCCAGACCAAGTTTATTCAATTCTTCCGCTACAATTCCTGCTGTGCGGAATTCTTCAAAGGCGAGTTCGGGGTGCATATGGAGATCCCGGCGGCGTGCCACCAGTTCATCACGCATGGCCTCTGCCTGTGCCTTAAAATCAATCACTGCCATCGTTCACATCCTCTTTAAACAAACTCTCAATTTTCACTGCCAATTCAAGCGCTAGCTGAATACTGCTTATCGGGCAAAGGTTATGACGCGGAAGCGCTCCATATAACGCGGCGCATCGCTCGGCGACTCTTCATCGCGGCTAGACCGAAGCCGTTCCGCCATCGCTTCCATATCTGGAATCTGGCTTTTGTGTTCCCTCAGCGCATTAATTTTCGTTTCCAAGTGCGCTGTAATATCCACTTTGGTAGTGGGCGATTGGGTGCCGCTGATATAAAGCTGCTGCACTTTATGAGTCGGCAGTCCCTCATCTCGTTCCAGCTCAATAAAATTCAGCCTGTCGCGGGCTGTCGGATAAACGGCTTCCAGCGTCGCCGCACCAATCGCGCGATGATCGGGGTGATTGATGGAAGTCGTTCCTGACCAGAATACAGTAGGATCACATGTTACCACTACATCTGGCTGTTTCTGGCGTATCAGGCGGGAAAGATCGCGCCGCAATCCTAACGTTGGTTGAAGTTCGCCATCGGGATAGCGCAAAAAGATGACTTCCTTGACACCCAGCGCTGCCGCCGCATTGCGTTCCTCAACTTCCCGGATTTCAACCAGCCGTTCCGAGGTCATTTCCGGATCGCTGCTGCCTTTATCGCCACTGGTCGCCAGCACAAAAATGATATACGCGCCTTCCGATGCCCAACGCGCAAATGTGCCGCCGGAGAAAAACTCTGGGTCATCCGGATGTGCAAAAATGCCCATCACACGCTTCGGCATCGCTTCCTGATTTGGCTCTACCATAACCATCTCCAATGTTCTACGAGTTCACTGATCATCTAAGGGGTTTGTGTTCATGGTAGGAATGCCATCCCATAATATGGGGCGGATACTGCCCTACCCTGCGCCCTGAATATTGTAGGACAGGCAGGTCAGAGTCAATATCCGCTTAAACTTGGTTATTCGTCCTGCTGTTTACCCGGTTTCGCGCCACACTCGCAAGGGCCATCCCCGTGCTGAGTACAGGGTTCACTGGCCTTCTTTTGCAGCGCTTCATATTCTTCCAGTGGGATAATTTCTTCGCGCTTCACCATATGATAAGCGTCCTCAACAATCACAGTGACCGAATCGAGCAGTGGATGGACATCAATTACTTTGCCTTCTCCCATCGGTGTTCCGATGCGCTTATTGCGCTTGGGAAGCTGTTTACGGGCTTCAACATACTGCTCATATTCATAGACCAGACAGCAGCGCAAGCGCCCACACATCCCGGTAATTTCGGATGGATTGAGCGAAATCCCCTGCATCTTCGCCATCTTGATCGAAATCGGGCTGAAATCGGTCAGAAAGGTACTGCAACAGCGCAGTTCACCACAGGCACCAAAACCGCCTAACAGCTTGGCGACATCACGCGGGCCAATCTGGCGCATTTCAATCTGGGTGGAAAAGACCCGCGCCAGATCAGCAGGTAAACGTCCCGTATTGATTTTATCCTCAGCAGTAAACAACACCGTCAGCATAGTGCCATCATAGTTGTACTGCGCCGCCACAAATTTAACATCATTGAAACCGCCGATTTGGGCGGCCTTCTGTTTAATCTTCTCAAGCGCTTCGTCCTGCTGTAACTCCCAGTGCTGCTTCAACGCTAAATCGCGGGCAGTAGCCGGACGCATGATGGATTTATAGTCGCGGTTGTCTTCCTCGACAGCCATCATTCCGACAATTTCGCCCATTTGCCGTCCACGCGCGGTTTCCACAATTACAAAGTCACCTGTCTTCAAGTCAGGATAAGCACTATAATCAAAGTGATACAGTTTTCCAACGCGGTGAAATCGGACACCGGCAACAGTACGCTGCCGTTCAATTGCTTGGTCAGTCATAAATATTTGCCTCATCTATTCCGTTCATGCAAACGGCTTTTTTGCTCACTGTTCATCGTTAACCGATTGCACAATGATAAGGCATAGTCGGGGGTTCTGGCAAAGGCTGTTGACAGATATTCATCAAAATGCTAGTCTCATCATGCCGCAATACTTGTAACTATGTCGCTTATAGTGGGTAAAAGTCGCGAGAATACGCTTCGCGCGTGGCTTTGTTTTTTCTGGGGAATCACCTATGGACACCCTGGTCATGAAATTCGGCGGTTCTACCGTCGGCACAACAACCGCATTGACGCAAGTCCTCAGTATTGTCCTGCACGAGCGCGAACGCTGGAACCGCATGGTACTGGTCGTTTCGGCACTGGATGGTGTAACCGACTCGCTGATTGAGGCCGCCCATCTGGCGCAGCTTGGCAACCAGCGCGGCTACCGGCGTATCGTTGCCAATCTGCGAACACGCCACATGGCACTCATTGACGAACTGCCAATGGGGCCAACGGATCGCAGCGCGCTCCAAACCGATATTGACCGTCAATTCTTCGATTTACTGGACAGCTTCCAAACGATGACAAGTGCGCCCAGCACAAAATCGACTCATGATGTGTTCGACGCGACGATTGGTGTCGGCGAAAAATTATCCGCGCGGATCATCGCGGCGTTGCTGCGACAAAATAACCTCAAAAGCGTGGCAATGGACACCACCACCCTCGTTGTAACCGACGAAGTACATGGTAACGCTACCCCCAATATTCAACTCACACGCGACCTGATCGCCGCTAATTTGCTGCCCCTGCTCGATCTGGAAATCATCCCCGTAGTGACGGGTTTCATCGGCGCGACCCCCAGCGGTATACCAACCACTTTAGGACGCGGCGGCAGTGATTTCACCGCATCGGTATTGGGTGTCTGTGTCGGGGCGAAAGAAATCTGGATTTGGACAGATGTCGACGGCATGATGTCGGCTGATCCGCGTGAAATCCCAGATGCTCGCGTTATTCCGATGTTATCCTACGATGAAGTCGCTGAGCTGGCCTATTTTGGCGCACGTATTCTCCATGCGCGGATGGTTGGCCCACTGCGTCAGGATCATATACCCCTGCGTATCAAAAATGTATTCAGACCTCAACAAATCGGCACGCTCGTCAATGATGCAGCGCCGAATCGCTCACGTTCAATCAAGGCTGTGACATCGATTCCGGGATTGGTGCTGAGTGCCGAGCACAGTGATACGCTGCTGCCCCTTGGAGCCATGGTCGATCAAATCCCATTGGCTGCCTTACCCAACCGTGTGGATGTCATCGCGTCGTCCCAATCGTCCACACGCGGCCTCGTATGTCTGCTCATTCCGACCACCGCTGGCCCCGACGCTGGTCACACAACCCGTGAATCACTGGAACATCTACTGCACAAAAATCCCGAAACGCAGTCCTGGGGCATCCAACCGGTGAGCATTATCACGGCTATCAGTGCCAACCTTGACCAATGGCCTCAAGCTACGGCAGGAATCCTGCAAGCCTTGGGCAACATACGGATTCTGGCACTGGCACAAGGGCCTTCTCATTGCAGTCTATCGCTTGTGCTGGATACCAAAGACACCGACGAAGCACTATCGCAAATACACCAGCTTATCCTCAATAGCGGTTGATATAGCGATCCACTTCCCAGGGTGTCACCTGACGGTTGTATTCGTCGAATTCCTGCCGTTTCGCCGCCAGATAACGATCACTGATGTATGGCCCTAACGCGGATAGAATGACATCATCCTGACTGAGTGTTTCCAGCGCCTCTCCTAACGATGTGGGCAGCACTTCAAGCTGGCGCATCCGTCCGCGATCCTGCCGCACGAGTGTTTCTTCCAATGCCGCCGGAAGCGGTGTTTGCTGGCGAATACCATCCAATCCTGCCATCAGCATCACCGCGCTGGCGAGATAGGGATTGCTGCTGGGGTCTGGACAGCGTAATTCAAGCCGCGTATGCGATTCTTTGCCGGGGTTGATGTGCGGCACACGAATCAGGGCAGCGCGGTTGATATGCGCCCACGTCACGTAGACAGGTGCTTCGAAACTTGTCCCAAGACGCTTATACGAATTCACCAGCGGCGCGAGAATGGCGCACATAGCGCGTGCATGGCACAACTGTCCCGCCAGAAAATAGCGTGCTGTTTCTGATAACCCGTACTGGTCACCCGCATTGGAAAACACATTCTCATCGGTTTTTAGATCGTGCAAACTTTGATGGGTGTGCATCCCGGAACCGGGGAGATTTACGTCCGGGCGCGGCATAAAGGTGCAGTGACGCTGATAACGGTTCGCCAGTTCTTTCAGGGCAACCCGCGCGGTCAGGATTTTATCGGCAGAAGCCAGGGCGTGATCGTAATGAAAATCAATTTCCTGCTGACCTGAGCCGATTTCGTGATGTGTCGAATCCACACCGATATTCATGGCTGCCAGGGTGGCAGTCATCTTGCGGCGCATGGATTGTTCCGTATCGGTGGACATATCAAAATAGCTGACCTGATCCTGCGGAATCAGCGGCAGGATGCTGCCCCTTTCGGACAGGCGGAACAGGAAAAATTCCAGCTCCATGCCTGTTTTATAAACAAAACCCAGATCCTCAGCCTGCTTCAATGCACGAATCAGCGCATTGCGCGGATCACCAATAAAGGGTTCGCCATTCAATGTATAGACATTACAAATCAGCCGAGCTGTCCGTTCGCTTTCTTCCTCCCAGGGCAGAACCGCGTAAGTGTTCAGATCAGGGACGAGCATCATATCGCTTTCCGCGACTCTGGCGAATCCTTCCAGTGACGAACCATCAAAATGTGCACCATGATCCAGTACATCTTCAAGTTCAGAAACGGGAATCGTAACACTCTTGACCATGCCGGTAATATCGGTAAACCATAAATCAATAAAGCGGACTCGCTGCTCCTGCACAGCCGCCAGAATCGAATCTTTATTTACCATCGTTGAAATTCCTCTTAACCGTCTCATAGCAGGCGAAAACCTCTATGCTGAGACCTTTTTGAGTACAGTATAGCCAGAACACAGCAAAATCTCCTACAGTGGAGATAGCCAAACAACTGCGGAGCAAAATTAGTGATGAGTGCCAAGATTTAATCGGGATTCGTAATAACACCCAGATGTCCGAGGAGCGCATCAATGCCTAACAGATAACTACGCCAACCAAACCCGCATATCTGCCCAACACAAACCGGAGCCAGCAGCGAGGTGTGGCGGAATTCCTCGCGCGCATGAATGTTCGAAAGATGCACTTCAACAACAGGTAAGGCAATCGCAGTAATCGCATCCCGAAGCGCAATCGAAGTATGGGTGTATGCACCGGGATTAATCACTACACCATCCGCCCAATTGCGCGATATATGCAGAATATCGATCAACGCGCCCTCATGATTGGATTGCTCGGAACGCAGTTCAGCTTTGTGCCATTTTGCACGTGCTACAGCCCATTGATTGATCTGATCGAGCGTGACACTGCCATAGACTTCCGGTTCGCGCGTGCCGAGCAGATTCAAATTAGGGCCGTGTAGTAACAGGATATTTTTGGTCATTCGTCAATCTCGCTTAACTTATATCAAAAATATCCCGCACGGCCAACGTAAATCCCGGCAGCAATTCACCACCTGTCAATACGCTATTGATGTCATATTGCCGTATACGCATCTCACCATCGTCGCCAAGAGTACACTCGTCAATAAAACGATCTGCTGGATAAACCAGCCACACTATTTTCGAGCCATGCTGAAGATAATAAGCTGCTTTTTCACGCATTTCGCGCTGGCTATCATCGGGTGATTGAACTTCAATAGCCAAATCAGGCATGTATTTGACCGCACCTTGCTTGACAACCGTACTTACACGTTCAGCAGAGGTATAGGATATGTCTGGAATACGATCATTATGCTTATCTTTTTTCAGCCCATGCCGCACTTCGATGCCAACCCGACCTAATTTACGCGGTTTGACGAAATTCCAGAGCGGCGCATAGATATTCCCGGCGACCAAACCGTGTTCTTCAGTTGGCATTTTTTCCACAATCTCCCCGTAGATGAGTTCGAAACGGCGATCAAGATTCTGCGGGAGGGCGATAAATGCCTCAAATTCATCCACTGTATAGAGTTTCCTTTGGACGACCATTCTATATCCCTCGCTTTCAAATCGATTCTAAATCAATTTACCGATTCCGCCGAATATTGGGATATTGCGACAGACTATCTAAGCGATTGCAAAATATTCATAATCGGTTCGACAGGCACATCTTCGACAATCAGCGGTTCCCCCACCCCTTTGAGCAGTACAAAGCGTGAGTGACCACCTTTCCATTTCTTATCGGTTGCCATCGCGGCGTAAATCAATTCAGGGTCGAGCGCTCCGATGTAGGTTGACAGACCGATTAAATTCAGGATTTCGTTTACGCGGTCAACCAGTGCAGTATCACACAGTCCCAACGCATTTGACAATCGCGCCGCCGCCAGCAGTCCAACCCCTACCGCCTCACCATGCAGCCATTGGTAGCCAGAAACCTGCTCAATCGCATGGGCGAAGGTGTGTCCCAGATTCAGATGGGCGCGGATGTTTTGTTCGTAGGGATCACGCTGTACGACATCTACTTTGACCTGAATAGCGCGGCGAAGCATCTCTTCAGCAAATGGTAAAGTCATCCAATCATGATAATTCGACTCAAAAAGTCTGAGTAATCCCTCATCAGCCAAAAAGCCATGCTTGATAGCTTCGGCCATCCCGCAGCGCCACTCACGCTCAGGCAGAGTTTTTAGCACCTGTGGATCGATTAGCACCACATCCGGCTGCTTGAACGCACCAACCAGATTCTTGCCCTCTGCTAAATCCACACCAACCTTGCCGCCAACACTTGAATCCACCATCGCCAGTAAACTGGTCGGGATTTGCACAAACCGGATTCCACGCATATAGGTTGCCGCCGCAAATCCAGCCGTATCCCCTACGACACCGCCGCCCAGGGCGATCACGGTACTGCTGCGATCTAGGCCAGCGGAAACAAAATCGGCGTACATTGTCGCGACAGTATCCAGCGTTTTATAGTGCTCACCATCCGGCATTGTGACCAAAGCCGCATCTGGTAAGCTGCGAACCAATTTTTCGCCATACAGGGATGCGATAGTCGGGTTGGTAACAACCGCCGTTTTGACGGGCGGGATAAATTCCTCAATACGTTCGAGCAACCCAGGCTCAATATGAATATCGTAATCGCCGCCGGGCGCGGTTACGTGGATAGGTTCTGCCATAAGGTGATGATATCCTCTACGATTTGTGCGGGTGTTCGGGCAGTAGTGTCAATTTGATGCGGAATCATGTCATAGGAATCGCGGCGTTTTTCCAGTAATGCCTGCCAATCGCCTTTCAGCAAGGGGCGTTCAGTTTCATCGGTCCGGAGCCGCTGATGAATGGCTTCCGGCGAGGCGTTCAGACAAATTACCAGCCCGGATGCCAGCATGACCACTCGATTGCCTTCATCGACCAGCATTCCACCGCCCGTCGCGATGACATATCCGCGCTGTCCCGCCAGAAATCGACAGACTCGCCTTTCCAGTTGACGAAAAGCTGCCTCGCCGTCCCGTTCGAAAATCTCCGGGATGGTCTTTTTAGCCTGCCGAACAATTTCCACATCGGTATCCACAAACGAGCGATTCAGTTTTTCCGCCAGCAGCTTGCCAATAGTCGATTTGCCCGTGCCCATAAAACCCGTCAGGATGATGTTGCGGTCACTATTCGAAGCCAAAGCGCCACTCCACATTGTTCATCGGCAGGTCTTCAATCCGTGCCTGACGCAAACCCTCAAACCGAGGGCGCATTTCATCAACACTGTCTCCGCCGAGCTTGGCAATGAGTTCATCGGCAATCACCAGCGCCATCATGGCTTCACCAATCGGAATCGCGCGTGGCAGAGCGCAAAAGTCACTGCGCTCATAGACTGTCGCTTCAGACTGTCCCGTTACCAGATTCACGGAGTCCATGCCCTGCAAAATAGTCGCGATAGGCTTCATGGCGACCCGCGCCACAATCGGTTCACCCGTTGTGATACCCCCTTCCAAACCACCTGCCCGGTTGGTGCGCCTCCGCAAATTACCGTTTTCACCCGAAAGATCAATCGCATCATGCACCTGAGAACCGCGCTTGGTTGCATTTTCGAAAGCAGGGCCGATTTCCGCGCCTTTCATGGCATGAATGCTGACCATTGCCGCGACGATGCGCCCATCCAGCCGCCGATCCCAATGGACATGTGACCCCAATCCCGGCGGGACATGCAGCGCGACAATTTCCATAAATCCGCCGAGTGTGTCCTTATCGACTTTCACCTGATGAATCGCATCATGCAGCGCTTCGATGCATTCCACCACCGGGCAACGCACATCATTTTCTTCAGCGATGCGAAAGCGCTCAGGATAAGGCATGTCCGCCGGGATTTCTGCTTTCACGTCGCCCACTTGAGTAACATAGCCACCGACCACAATGCCAAATTCTGCTAGCAGCTTTTTGCAAACCGCACCAACAGCGACACGCATGGTCGTTTCACGGGCACTGGCGCGTTCCAGCGCGATACGCAAATCACGATAGCCATATTTGATCGCGCCTGTCAGATCGGCATGACCGGGACGTGGCGTGGTCATAGCGGCAATGTCTTTTTCTTTCCAATTCTTGTAGTCGCGGTTTTCGACCAGCAGCGCAATCGGCGCGCCTGTGGTGATGCCGTTCATTACACCCGATGTGATGCGCACCTCATCACGCTCGATGTTCATACGCCCGCCGGAACCGTAACCCTGCTGGCGGCGTGCCAGTTCCGCGTTTATATCCTCTGCCTTCAAGGGCAGTCCAGCAGGCATCCCTTCCAGAATGCCCGTCAGCATCGGCCCGTGTGACTCCCCCGCCGTCAGAAAACGAATCATGTATTAGCCCTTACGTATTTCCATCGTTTTTAAATCGATTAGAGCATTGGCTTGCTTCAAAAAATTCATTCCTAAAATCCCATTAATCGAGAAACCATAATCTAAAGCTCCAATCTCAATCGTTAAAGCAGTGGCATGCAAATCACCCACTTCAATAAAATCTATTTGCTTTTCCACAACGGGTTCACTTCCGCCAACACCGCGCATAAACTTAATTTCATCGGTTAACTGCTGAATAACCCCAATCTGCTCCATGTCATCAGTCCTAAAAATGGTCGAAGCAGACCCAGTATCCAACAGAATATGATCCAATGTAATGGTCTTTCCGTTAGCACCGACCACAACTTTTACAAAAGGCAGGCCGTGAATAATGATGATAGGAGCCATTATTCACTCACGACTCGCCCGAATGAATCGATCACCCCAATATTCAACTCAACACGATCTGTGTGTAGTACGTAATATTCGCGTTCTTTGTCAGCGTGATGCAAACGCTTGTAATGCTCCCACGCAGGTTTCCAGTCATCTCCGAACATGCCGACAACTTCTAAATGGTTAATAACCCTATTCCTGCCTTCAGTATAGGCATCAAATGCTTCTACAACGACCCACCGATGAGGATATTGTTCTCGTATTTCTTGCCAGTCCATAAGTTAGCCTCCCATTTCTTCAGCTTCTCAGCAAAACCCATACAATTCCCCCGCTGTCAGAAAACGAATCATGTGTAGCCTTTAATTCCCATTTGGTTCAAATTTGACGACATTTATCCCAGAACGCTCTATAAAACCACCGCCAATCCATGTTGGATAATCGTATTGCTCATCATATTCAACGCTACAAAACCGATATATAAAACATCCGTATGCCTGACTAAACAAATCGTCTACCAATAAAACAAGACCCGAAGTTGATGGAAGCTCTTGAGTTTTTCCGTCTTGAACGACTTTTATGACTTTTCCATTTTGAACAACCGTTGTCTGAGGCGGCATCCAGACGGGAATAGCATATACGATTGTGATACTATAATTCGTAATATGGGCATTATTCCACTTTAACTGGTTGATAGCTACTCTAATAGTGTTGATAATTATTGGCAGAAGCAATAGAAAGACCAGGCATCCTAATAGAATTAGACATCCGTTCCAAGTTCTATTCTTTGGCTCTCCAATTCTAATTTCGGGTGCGGCCTCCCTATTCACCTTTTTACCAACGCCTCACGAGCCGCACTAAACATTACCTCAACCGGGGCTTCACGCTTCGTCCAGATGGTGAAGGCGGATGCACCCTGCCGGACAAGCATCCCCAATCCGCCAATCGCGCGACAGCCATTCGCTTCGGCCTGTTCGATCAAGCGCGTGCGTTCCGGGCGATAGACCATATCATAAACGGTCACGCCTTTGGGAAATGGCACTCCTTCAATCCAGGGCGATTCATCGACATGAGGCCACATACCCACCGATGTGCAATTTACAATCAGCGAGACATTCATTTCAGCGGCTTCGTCCAGCGTTTTCACATCCATGCCGCGCATGATTCCGGCAGAAATCGCTAAATCCGCCAGCATGACCTGTGCTTTCTGAATCGTGCGGTTGACGACGATGACTTCCGCTCCTGCTTTCGCCAATCCATAAACTGCCGCTCGTGCTGCGCCACCCGCCCCCAGCACGATTACTCGTTCACCAGAAAGTGAAACCCCATTGGCCTTCAAATCATCGATAAACCCAATCGCGTCGGTATTCGTGCCTCGGTTATCGCGAAAATCGATGGTATTGACCGCGCCAATCGCCCGCGCTTTTTCATCCGGCAGCACATGTGACATGACTTCCTGCTTGAGCGGTACCGTCACATTCACGCCGATGAAACCACCTTCATCGCGCAAAGTTCGTAGGCTGTAGCCGACAATATCCGGTTGACCGCGCCAATCGCCCGCGCTTTTTCATCCGGCAGCACATGTGACATGACTTCCTGCTTGAGCGGTACCGTCACATTCACGCCGATGAAACCACCTTCATCGCGCAAAGTTCGTAGGCTGTAGCCGACAATATCCGGCGGAACTGGTAAAAGCTCATACGTCCAATCGTTCATTCCGAGCGCCTGAAAAGCCGCATTATGCATGGCCGGACTGATGCTGTGCGCAACAGGCCAACCGATGACCCCAACTTTAGAAATCATCCAACCCCACTTTTGGCACGATTTTCTGCCAGCAACTTACGGGCTGCCTCGACAGACTCTACCGGGTAGGTATCGCGCCCTAACTCCCGATCAAAATTCTTAAATATTTTGAGCATCGCCGCCACAAACGGATTGACCACAACCGCAACTTTACCGCGATTGGGTAAGACACGCATCGCGTCCCGCGCATAAACCAGTGCGGAACCGTTCATTGGAATCGTGCCCGGTTTCATATTCGCGATGACATCAACTATATGCTGAACACTGCCCATCATTTCCTGCGTCCGCTTCGACGCTGCAAAGTATTCATCCCATGTCCATTTGCCATCAAAATCCTGGCGCAGAATGGTCTTTTCGGCATTGTCCCATATGGCATTGACACCCATGAAGCCCTCCACACAACGCGCTGACTAAAACACGAGCACTTAACTCATATCATACGCTGTTTTCGGCACAGCACATCTTAATGGGGACTGAAAGGTGAATTCCGCGTTACAAAATGCAGGACAACCACACCGATTGGAATCAACCCCGGCGCGGGACAGCAGCGAAACCAGGGCGTGCCATTCAGCAAAGCTGTAAGTAATTGCGTTGCCCCCACAATGGCAACCACCACAAAAAGCGCTGTACACCCTATACCCCAGAAACGAAGCTGCTGTTTTTCCCGTTCATGGGCATAAATCTGTTCCTGCGAAACATACCGTTTACCGTGACACAGCCTACAGGGAGTATAGGAAAATTCCTTACGCGATCCTTTTTCCGTTTCCTGCCACCGCCACGAACGATTGCCTCCAGTACCATTGCATAGTGGACAGACGGGTTGTGCTTCAAGAGCTTTCCACATCTCAAACTGACCCGGCGTGATTAAACCACCATGTTCGCCACCACAAAACCAGCACAGTTCACTGTGTACGATAACTTGCCCACCAGCATCATATTTGTGCTGAGTCTTGTAGGGATAACTTTCCTTGACCTGCCCCATTCCATCACAGACAGGACAGGCTATCGTATTTTCGAGTTGATTGTCCTCAGGAGCCGTCATTTACTCACTTTCGTCCAATGTTCGACCCAGGCTGAAATCACTTACAGACTATTTTGCTGGTGAAGGTGTATCTGCATAGCGATTATGCCAGGCATTTAACGACCAAACCAATTCCTGTTTAGGGAGTATCCAATTCACGCACTACCATATCTGCGCCCAATTTTGCCATTGTCTCGGCAAAACCGGGGAACGAGTCACCCGCACATTTAGCATCCAGCACCGTCGTCTGACCCTCAGCGATCAACCCTGCAACCGACAAACTCATCGAAACCCGGTGATCGTCATGGCCTTCGACAGTTGCACCTTTCAACTTTTGTATCCCTTTAATACGGAAACCATCCGGCGTTTCGGTGATTTTTGCACCTAGTTTGGCTAACTCACCTGCCATCACACTGATACGATCTGTTTCCTTTACGCGCAGTTCCTGTGCATCGCGTACAACTGTTTCGCCTTCGGCCTGCAATGCCGCCACCATCAGAATCGGGAATTCGTCAATCATTTCGACCACAACTTCCCCACCAACTTCGATACCCTTCAAAACGCTGTGACGGACGCGAATTTCACCGACTGGCTCACCCGCTTCCAGACCTGTTTCCGTTACTGTGATATTCCCGCCCATCGCTTTCAGAACATCAATCAGTCCAGTACGGGTTGAGTTCAGGTTGACCCCTGTCAGGGTAATATCGCTGCCAGAAACCAGCAGTGCCGCGACAATCGGAAATGCTGCCGAAGACGCATCTCCGGGAACGGTCAAATCCATTGGGTGCAGATTCTCAGTCGGGTTCAGGACAATCGTATTACCATCAGTCGCAATATCGACCCCCATCGCGCTCAGCATACGTTCGGTGTGGTCACGGGCTGGCCCCGGCTGCACAACGGCTGTTGCGCCTCTGGCAAACAATCCCGCCAGCAGTACGGCACTTTTCACCTGAGCGGAAGCAACGGGCATCTCATATTTAATGCCTTGCATCTGGGCGGGTTTAATGGTGAGCGGTGCGCGGTCATTCACGCCCATGATATTCGCACCCATCATCTGCAATGGGGTGATGATGCGTTTCATCGGGCGACGGCGCAGTTGTTCGCTCCCATCCAGTACACTTTCAAAAGGCTGTCCGCACATAATCCCGGCGATGAGACGTATACCCGTCCCGGCATTGACCAGATTGAGCGCACCCTTCGGCGGCTGAAATTTCCCACCGTGAATGGTGAGTTCATGTTTACTGTGCCGCTCAACCTGGATGCCCAACACCTGTATCGTTGCCAATGATGCTTCGGTATCACCCGCTGCCAACCAGCCGCGCACCTGCGTTTTTCCCTGACCCATCGCGCCGAACATCACTGCTCGATGCGAAATCGACTTATCCCCCGGCACTGTTGTTTTGCCGCTTAATGCCGCGCCGGGATTAACTACAAAACAATCACTTGCGATCATTTTTATATCCGTTCTCGTATTTTTGTATCCAGTTCGTCCGCGCCTCGCGCGTCGGTTTCAAGAAATCCGCCAATTTCTGTTCATCGCGCGAAATTAACATGGCTTCCAACATCGCCAGTTCCACACGGAACAGCGCCAATAAAGTTGCCACCGCCTGCGTATTGGTGCTCAAAATATCGCCCATCATCTGGACATCCTGCCCTGCCAACCGCGACATATCGCGGAATCCGCCTGCCGCCAATTCCCAGACTGTTGGGTCGGAATTGCCCTCTTTTGCCACCGTCGCCACCAGAGCGGAACTGAGCAAGTATGGCAGATGGCTGATCGCCGCCACCAGATGGTCATGGCGCTCCGCTTCCATCTCAAACGGCACAGCCTCCAACGCCTCTACCAGCGAGAGTGCCCGTAACCGTGTCGCCGGAGTCGTCCGCCGCGTCGGACAGAGTACAAAAGGCCGTCCTTTATAAAGAGCCGCGTCACTGCTTTGCACACCACTGGTTTCTTTCCCGGTCATCGGATGCCCACCAATGGCATGAATGCCTACCGGCAGCTTACCCATCGCCTCACAGATGTCACGTTTGGTGCTGCCAATATCGATGAGCAGCGTATTCGAGCGCAGGTAGGAACCAATGCGGTTCTCAACCATCGTTTGAATCAATCGCACAGGAGCCGCCAGAATGACCGTATCAGCTTCCGCTACACCCGTTCGCAAATCGTCGGTCACTTCATCGACAATTCCATTGTCCAGCGCATACTGCCGCGACTCCGCAGCTGGTTCAATTCCGGTGATAGTAGCGGCATTTCCCCGCAGCGCCATCGCCAGTGACCCACCCATCAATCCTAATCCTACAACCGCCAAATGGCGGGTCTGAAAGCCACCAGAGGTCATACTGCCTCTGCCTCCTTCGTAAGCCGTGTATCCATACGAATATTGAAAGCCGTAAAACCCATCCGCGCGAAAAACTGATGCGCCTCGGTATTGAATGCCCATGTATCGAGCGTGATGCGCTCAATCCCCTCAGACCGTGCCAGATCGAAGACCGCCTGAATCAGCGCTCGTCCGCATCCCTGTTTCCGATAAGCTGGCATGACCGAAATCTGGTCGATGTGGATGAAATCCATCGCATAGGTGTAAGCGTTCTCAGGCCGCCGGATGATTACTGCCCCGATATATCCCGCTGGATTCCCATCCACTTCCGCAATGAATATCCGGGCGTTCGGATTCGTGAAGATTCTCTCCTCGAAATCCTTCTGAAATGGCGCGACATCATCCGGCTTTTTGAATATGTCCGGCAGTGCGTCCGCATGTAAACCCTGCACATCCTGAATTAACGTAGCAAGAATACCCGCATCTTCCATAGTCGCAAGCCTGACTTTCATGGCACCCCTCCGCTTTCTTAAGCGGTACGCCCAACTGCCTCGGCAATCCGTTTGACCTGTTCAACCATTGCTTTGAAGCGTTCCGGTTTCAAACTCTGGCGACCATCTGAGTAGGCTTTATCGGGCTGTGGATGCACTTCCACGATCAGCCCATCTGCCCCGGCAGCGACAGCGCTCCGCGCAATCGGTTCGACATATTCCCACATGCCAACCGCATGGCTGGGATCAGCGATGACGGGCAGATGGGTCAGCGCCTTCAATACGGGAATCGCGTTCACATCGAAAGTATTACGAGTCGCCTTTTCGAAAGTACGGATGCCGCGTTCGCAGAGCATGACACGGTTATCGCCATGCGAGAGGATGTATTCCGCCGACATCAGTAGGTCTTCAACTGTGCAGGCCATCCCGCGCTTGAGCAGTACCGTATGCTGACTTTCACCCACTGCATTCAACAAACTGAAATTCTGCATATTCCGCGCCCCGACTTGTAGCACATCGGCATACTGGCAAACCATCGGAACATCAGCCGTGTCCATCACTTCAGTCACAATCGGCAGGCCAGTACGTTCACGCGCTTCTGCCATCCATTGCAGGGCTTTTTCGCCATGTCCCTGGAAACTGTAAGGAGAGGTGCGCGGTTTGAATGCGCCACCGCGTAAAGCAGTCGCCCCGGCCTCTTTCATCATGCAGGCAATTTCGATAATTTCTTCGCGCCCTTCCACCGAACACGGCCCCGCGATAATCAGAATCTTATTGCCACCCATCTGCGACCCGTTCAACGGAACCAGCGTATCATGAGGATGAAAATGGCGGCTGGCGAGTTTGTAGGGCACAGAAATACGCACTACTTTGTCCACACCTTCCATTGCGCTGTAATTTTCTTCGCGCAAGGGTGTCGGACTTTCCCCCACCAGCCCAACAATGGTATGCTGCTCACCCTGCGAGAGATGTGCTTTGTAGCCATCGCCTTCGATTCGACTAATCACATCAGAAATTTCCTGGGCAGTTGCCAACGGTTTCATTACAACGATCATGATTGTTTGCCTCCATTCAAGACAATTTTGTTATCGGGATACAGATCAGGCCGGAGTGCCAGCGCACCCCGCATGTAGACATGCTTAATTTCGTCCAGTGTTCTTTCCGTATTCCAATGCACCAGCACACGGATGCACATCGGGATGCCATCAGACAAATCAATCTCCTGCATTCCCATCAGTGCCGTGCGATGCCACCCCAGATCACGCGCCGCTTTCGCCGGATAAGCCGTGTTCAAATCCGGCGTAGTGGTAAAGATGACACTGGCAACATCATCTTCCTGAATATCATTCGCCTCAATGACCGCTTGCAGCAGTTGGCGGGTCGCGCTCCAGATGGCATCAGCGGTGTTTTCCTCCACTGTCGTCGCCCCGCGCACTCCTCGACATACTGTTCCCATATACACTCCTTCTCCGTAAAAATGAAATAAAAAAGGCGCGGAGCGTATGCTCTGCGCCTTTTGAGTTCCCTGCACTCAAGTTCAGTCGGTCAGTTTTGACCCAGCACGCAACGCTCCACTATCCTCTATGTGGTACTTAAAGTAAAAATAATAATAGCGAGGTGTGCGGCTGTCGAACAACATGGGTAAATAACCCGACCCTATCTTGCTGACTGATCTGGCGGCAAGCGTAACACGCCCGTCGCGGACTTGTCAAATATTTCTTTTTGGGAAGCTAAAGTCCGTTCGCCTTGCACAACAATCCCTGTGCATCTCATCCAAGTCTAGTTCAGCGCGTCACGGAGCGTTTTCGCCAGCGCTTTCACATCATCCGCGCCATTTTTGCCTGCGCGAACTAATGCACTCCCAACAGCGAAACCTTCCACCAGTCCATTCATGCTGCGCGCCTGTTCGGGGGTGCTAATGCCGAATCCCAACACAAGCGGTCTGTTGGTCTGTGCCTTCAGTCGCGCGATGAAAGTCGTCAAATCGGCTGCAAGCTGCGAACGTTCGCCCGTAACACCAGTCAGTGCCACCACATAGATAAATCCAGTGGCGTGCTGCGCGACAATATCAATTCGGGCGGGGTTGCTGGTCGGCGCAAGGAAAAAGACCAGCGCTAACCCTTCCCGCATACAAGCATCAGCAAAAATATGTGCTTCTTCCGGCGGCAAATCCGGCACAATAAAGCCGTTAGCTCCGGCAGCTTTGGCATCCTGCACCAATGCATCTACACCGTAAGCTAACAGAGGATTGATATATCCCATCAGCATCATCGGCTGCGTCACACCACGTGTACGGAGGGTCTTAACTGCTTCAAGGCACTTTTTGACCGTCGTGCCGTTTTCAAGCGCTATTTGCATCGCAGCCTGATTGACTGGCCCATCGGCTAACGGATCACTGAAGGGAATCCCGATTTCAAAACCATCGACTCCGACTTCTGCCATACCCTGAATCGTATCCAATGAAGTTTCGTAATCCGGATAGCCAATGGGAAAATACGGCAGGAATGCCGCCCGATTCTGTTCTTTGGCGCGGGCAAACATTGCCGCGATTGATTCAATCCCGCTCAAGACTTTTGTAGAACTCATCAATGATTCCTTTTTGTAAACGATCTCTAATTGGCTCCGTTTAAGGGTCGTCGCAGCGCTCGCAGACCGCATTCAATCGCTTCCGTCGTCGTCCCGACTCGCATGACCCAATGTTTCACATCGGCATCATACTGGGCAGCGACTTCGCGCTGGCGTTCAGCATCGGCAGCCTTGTCCTGATACTGGTCGGGAATTTCCCAATCCAACCCATCCACGAGAAGCCCTTCGACTTTTAATCCGGCGCGATAGCACAAAATCGGCCATTCGGTATCGGAACCAATCGCGCTGGCAGGCTCGCTGTTGGCGATAATCAACTCTGCTGCCCGTTTGCTGAAACCCTTCGACCCCGCGCCAAAATCCAATGACTGACCGAGATGAAATGAAAACACATCATTAATGAGCTTCTCGACCTGAAACATGACTCTGGGATGTGTCGCCCAGGCTGCTTCAGTACGTCCCAGCACTAGGCAATCGGTTTGCTGGATACGAGCAACTGTTTGCCGCCATTCATCCGGGCGGGTTTCTACCCAGCGAATCAGGCGATCCAGATCAGCATACTGGTAATAATCAGCGCCCGTTTCCAACGCCGCTTTCAGACAGCGATAGCGTCCTCCGGGCCATGCTTCCCGCGCCATGACTTTTGCACCCGGCAGAGCCTCCACCCGTTTTAAATCGTCTTCGGGCGAATTGGGCGGCATGGAAATGACCATCGCGCTAAAGACCTGCTGCATCTGCGGATAATAACGCTCCAAACGTCCGGTTTCGCCGCGTGGATTAAAGGTTGCTGCCAATGCGATGGTCATAGGTCTTAAAATACTCCCGGTATAAATGATCGAGGCGAAAAGCGAAAGACATCTGATCAATATCCGTTGCACTTACATAGGCCAAACGCTGCCCTTCATGCAGTGGAATATTCTCAATTGCCGCCTCGATTTCACCCAAATAGGCATAAATATCGACCTCGTAATCCCGTCCGCCAGATGAAAAGCGATGTTCGAATAAGCGCCAGAACGACATGGGTGAAGCGAACTCGATTTCTTCCATCAGTTCGCGCTTGACAGCTTCATCAGGCGATTCACCGTCTTCGACCTTGCCGCCCAAGGTTGACCAGCGCGAAAAATTCCCGCAGCAAACATCAAACCCAAAAGCAATCTGCAAATCTGAAAGTTATCATCACGCAGTTGAGCGATGACCTGCCCCTGCGGATTACGCAAAAAGGCACTGACAGTCATAAGCCGATTACTCATTCAGATTCAGTTCCCGAATGACGGTGTCCGCGCTGCTGCAAATCGCTCCGACGATTGATGAGAACTTGTCGCCGCGCCCGGAAAGACCGTATCCAAATCCTTGTCGCCGCGCCCGGAAAGATTCACGAGAATAATCGAGTCCTTCGGCATAGTCGGAGCGCGTTTGATGGCTTCGGCTACCGCATGAGAGCTTTCCAATGCAGGGATAATGCCCTCTAATTTACTAAGCGTCTGGAAGGCTTCCAAGGCTTCATCATCTGTAGCCAGTGTGTAAAAGGCGCGTTCAGTTGCGCGGAAATAAGCATGTTCAGGGCCAATGGCGGCATAATCCAGGCCAGCCGAAACACTGTGCGTGTTCATAATCTGACCATCGCTGTCCTGCAAAACGAAGGTGCGTGTCCCATGCAGTACACCGGGACGACCTTTCGAGGGGTCATTGAAACGCGCGGCATGTTCGCCGCTGGCGATGCCGTGACCACCTGCTTCAACACCAATAAGCTCAACATTTTCGTCGTCGCGGAAACCGTTGAATATCCCAATGGAATTGCTGCCGCCACCCACACAGGCAATCGTCGTATCGGGTAAGCGTCCTGCCATAGCGAGGATTTGCTGACGAGCCTCTGTGCCGATCACGCTCTGGAAATCACGCACCATCATGGGATAAGGATGCGGCCCCAGCGCCGAGCCGAGCAGATAAAATGTCGTCCGGACATTCGTCACCCAATCGCGGATGGCTTCATTAATAGCATCTTTTTTAGGTCTTGCTGCCGCTTTCCCACCGGGATGACCTCCGCACCGAGCAGCTTCATTGCGGTAGACATTGGGCTTCTGCCGCGCCATATCGACACTGCCCATATACACATGACATTCGAGGCCGAGCAGGGCATACGGCGGTCGACGCTGGCGACTCCATGTTGACCCGTTCCCGTTTTCGCGACGATGCGCTGCTTGCCCATGCGCTGTGCCAGCAGTGCCTGACCGAGCGCGTTGTTGATCTTGTGTGCGCCGGTATGGGCTAAATCCTCGCGCTTGAGGTAAAATCTGTGCGCCGCCGAGATGCTCACTCAGGCGTTTGGCATAGGTGACGTGCGTAGGGTCGCCCGACGTAGAGTGGTCTGCAATTCCATCAAGCGCCAGCTGGAAGACCGGGTCAGCCATCGCCTCTTGATAAGCGGCGGTGAGTTCGTCCAGTGCAGGCATGAGCGTTTCGGGGACGAATTTCCCGCCATATTCGCCAAAATATCCACGCTCATCGGGGACAGATGTAACACCTGTTTTTATATATTCAGCAACCATCGTGTTTTCTATCGAATAT
>JBGAGR010000018.1:0-48758 GCA_044226645.1 Aggregatilineales bacterium | reverse complement strand
TGCGACCCAACGGCAGAATCCCGACTGATGATTTCACCGTTTTCATCCAACAGATAGCGCAGCAGTTCAGCGCCAAAACGCGGCTTATCTGGTAACTCAGCATAAGCCGCGCGCAGGTCGGGCGCTTCCGCCGCATAATCCGCGCTGCGAAAATCCGCCAGCAAGTGCGTTTTGCCGGAACGGTCACGGCGATCTACGCCACTGACCGAAACAAAAATGGTTTGCATATTTTTCATTATACGCTGCGTTTCATCGCGGACAGCGAGCATATGGGCTGAGGTGCATTCGTTGGGATGGGGCAGATAGCAGGCGGATGAGCCGGGGTGACGGATGCTCATCAAGCGAGCGAGCATATTGGCGCTGTAATCGCGGGTGTTTTCCGGCGGAAAGGCCAGCAGCGGAATCCAGTGTGTGCCGCTGAATTGATCGAGGCCGGGAATGCTTTGTTCGCAGAGGCGCAGCAAGGTGTAACCTGAGCCGAGACCGACGGCACTTTCCCGAATCACGCTGGATAAAACGGTTGTTGCCGCCAGAAAAGCCACTAGCTCAGTACGGATGATGGTATCGTCGTAGCGCTGGGGCACATCGGCGACGATGATTTCTTTTAAGCCGGGATAACGCCCCTTGAGGGCTGCTTCCAGATCAGCATTGCGGGCGACATGAGTCAGGCGGATCGCGCCGGAACGCAGAGCGGCTTGCAAGGCGAAGCGAATCGACTGCCCGTTGCTGTCGGTGCGGATGTCCTCCGCCGCGCGATTTTCGCGCACGAAGAGATTGAACAGACGAATCCCATAAGCGATTTGCTCGCGCTGTGTGTCGCTGACATAGGGCGGGATGTCTTCTATCCACTGGATGCTGCCAGAGGAATTCTGCCGTTCGGTCTGGGCGCGCAGTCCGAGCAGCCAATCCGCCGAACAACCCAATGTATCGCACAATTTTCCCAGCAGCCCCGCGTCTGGCAGTTTGTGATAACGGAGCCAGCCTGTCACGGTGCTGCGGGAAACGCCGAGCGCTGTCGCCAACTGGCTCTGGCTCATGCGGCGCTGCTGCAAGATGGCGGTGAGCCGTTCGGCAAAGTTCATCACAGTAAAGGGATTGTAGTTCATAGCAGTACAGCCGAATTGTTGTTTAAAGAGAACAGACTATGCCTGAAACTGCATGAATCCGCAAACAGGGTTGGCGGAATTGTGCTTCCTATGGAGAACTTTCAGCCATAGCATAGAACCATCTCGATAATTGGATTTGGAGCCGCGCTGCATGAATGACCGTATCCGTATTGAAAAAGTCGAAACGCTGTCTGATGACTGGTATGTGCTGAAGAAAACTACGTTTGAATATCGGCGCAAGGATGGCACATGGCAGAAGCAGAGCCGGGAAACGTATGACCGGGGCAATGGTGCGACGATTCTGCTCTACAACCGGGAACGGCGAACGGTTATCCTGACGCGGCAGTTTCGCTTCCCGGCTTACGTCAACCAGCACGATGGAATGCTGATCGAAGCGTGCGCGGGACTGCTGGATCAAAGCAACGCGGAAGAAGCAATTCGGCGTGAAACCGAGGAAGAAACGGGCTTCCGGGTGAGCAATGTCACGCGCGTGTTTGAAGCGTTCATGAGTCCGGGGTCAGTGACCGAACGGCTGTATTTCTTCGTGGCGGAATATGATGACGATGCGCGCCTGACGGATGGCGGCGGTCTGCATTCAGACGGCGAGGATATTGAAGTGCTGGAAATCAATTTTCAGGAAGCGATGCGCATGATCGACAGCGGCGAGATTATGGACGGCAAGACCATCATGCTGCTGCAATATGCCTGTATACATCACCTGATGGGGTAAACGGGAAAAATTCTGGGCGCAATCACCATGCGCCCCTACAGCTTATATCTACTAGCCGCCTGCGCTGGCCTCATGACCGAGCAGCTTATAGGCTTCTTTCATCGTTACGGCCTGTGACATGGAGGCGGCAGTGCGGGGATAGAGATTGGTGAGCACCTCGACAATGATATGCAAAATGCCCGTCGCGCTGACGATGACCAGACGGTTCAGATTGGCATCCGCTAAACTGCGAAAGCTGTTGCCGAGATGACGCAATGCGCCTGACGGGGCAAAATGGGTGCGCTGAAAATCGAAAATCACGTCAACCGAGTGGTCAACCGAGTCGATTAATGCCCGTCCCTGCTGCATGGCGGCATGATAATCCTGCCAATTCCAGGTCTCTTCGAAAACGCAGAGCAGGATGTCTTGCTGAGGGTTGTCCCACCTGACTTGAATGCCCATTTCACGCCCTATATCGGATAGATACGAATAAGTAACGTTAATCTAACCATAGATTCACGAAATCCGAACTAACATTCCTGTGAAAAATTTATGAAATAGGTAAAGAAATTTTTAGTTCGTAAAGGCTTCGGTAACGGGTTTTCCTTCCCATTCTGCGGGAAGTGGTACGCCCAGTAAATGGGCGATAGTGGCAGGTGTATCGCACAAGCCAACAGCGGTTTGTAAGGCGTGACCCCGTTTGATGGGTGCGCCGTTAATCATCCAGGGGATGGTCATGTCTTCCGGCGAATCGGTTCCATGTCCGGTGTCATGTCCGCCATGATCGGCCTGCACGAGAATGGTGTACTGGTCGCGCAAATCTGCTTTCTGTAACCGATCCAGCACGAGGCCAATCGCGCGGTCATTCATTTCAATGGCTTCGATGTATTCGGGCGACATCCAGCCATGCAGATGTCCGGTGATGTCGATGTCTCCCAGATAGAGAAAGCAAAAATCGGGCTGCTGCGTGACCAAATAGTCGGCGGCGGCTTGCGCTACCGGGGTATCGTTATCGCCACCGAGGGCTGCTTCGGCGGAGAGGCAGTAACTCATCTTCAGGCTGCCCGGTGAGGATAAATCCCGAAGCTGTTCCCAACTGTAAAATATGGCGTTATGCAGTCCGGCCTGTGCTGCCATGTCAAAGATGCTGGGGTACGCGAGGGCAGAAGGACGAAAGATGTTATCCGCGCCAATGCCGTGTTTTTGCGGCGTGACACCGCGAAACATTGAATTGTGTGCGGGGAGAGTCACACTGGGCATAACCGAACGGGCAGTCCAGGTATAAGCGCCGTTTTGCCAGAGGGAATCGAGGTGGGGTGTATGCGCCTGTGCCAACCCGTCTGGTCGGCAGCCATCCAGCATGATAAACAGGACTTTGGAGCGCATAGCTACACTCCAGAGGCGCGCGCAGCCTGTGCTTCAGCAATGCGCTTATAGGCTTCATCGGTGCTGCTGACCATCTGAAATTTCCCTTTGAGATGCGGGGCGCGGGTGATGACCATATCCATCATGCTTCGAATGAAGGCATCGACACCCACGGCGGCGATAATCCCGGAATTGGGCGGGACTTTGGCAGCACCTTTGCTTAAATGGGTGAGCGCGTTGGGTGGCAGTGAACGGCCTTTGCTGACATCCACCAGCGTATCCACAACGTAGTCAACGCCGGCGGTTAAGGCCGTAACCTGACTCTGCATTTCGTAGAAATCATCCCATGTCCAGGGCGAGACAAAGGAAAGACTGAGAATAGTCTGTTCGGCGTTACCCCATTCAACAAGAATCGGCATGACTTGCACTTCTTTCTGAAAGATTACGAATAATTCCAGTATAAAGCGTGGTGAACTTTTCAGGGATTGAGATTATAGCGTCTTTTGATGGCATGGGGCACACCCTATCAAATTTGGTACAAGTTTTTACAGGTGTCAGGACAAGTGTCCTCATCCCCTGCCAATAGAATCAGACTAGAATACAAAGGGTCGGGAATCTAATTGCAGGAGATATATGAACATGAAAAAGCACAGTCTGATTTCTATTCTTATCCTGATATTTTGTCTTACGGCTTCGGTGGCATTCGCACAGGATGCGACACCAGCCGCCGGAGGAGGCGCACTGACTTATACTATCCCAGCAAATGGGGAGATCAGCAACGACACCTTTTCCCAAATCTGGACACTGGAAACAGCTTCGGCTGACCGCATCACGATCCATGTGGAACGCACAGGCGGCAATCTTATCCCAGATGTGTCGCTGCTGGACAGCAACAGCCAACAGATTACCACCAGCTATGGTTCGGATTACACCTATGCGACAGCGGAAATTGCCGATTATACGCTGCCAGCAGGCGGTAGTTATCAAATACTGGTGCAGCGCAAAGACGGTGGTACGGGTGTGACGACTGGGACTTACAGCATCGTGGTGACTCCGGTTGCAACGGCGGAGGATAACCCCAACAATACGGCGAGTGTGGGCGAAATAACCGCTGGCACACCTGTTTCCGGCGAAATCACCGGGGCGCACTGGTATCAGCGCTACGTTTTTAACGCACAGGGCGCGGATGTTATTCAGTTATCGGCCAAACGGACAGGCGGCAGTCTGTTCCCGCAAATTGAGGTGCTGGACGCAAACGGCTCCAACCTCAACACCGGATACACGGATTATTCGGGCGATAGCGCTGAGATTAATCAGGTGCAGTTACCGGGGGCGGGTGCTTTTACCATCGCCGTCACACGCAGCAGCGGATTTAGTGGCTATACGGTGGGGACCTATGAACTCAATCTGAGCATTATTGGCGCGGGTGAAGATAATCCGATGCTGGCGGGTACGATGGGCGACGCAGCCTATGATACGGCTCTGCAAGGCGACATCGGCGCGCGCTGGTATGAGGATTGGACGCTGGTCACACAGGCGGGTGATACCATCAGCATCGACGCGACCCGCAGCAGCGGCAATTTGCAACCGGAAGTGATCCTGCTGGGCGGCAGCAATCAGGAACTCACGCATGGGTATACCAACCGAACGGGTGATGGCGCTACTATTGACCGTTATCAACTGAATGGCCCCGGCACGTATACTGTGCGCGTCAGCCGCAGCAGTGGCAAAACGGGTGTCTCGACAGGCGGATATACGCTCATGGTGAGTCTGGATGGCGCAGGCGAGGGCAGTACCACTTTGCAGGGCGCAACCGGAGAGCTACAGGAAAGTACGCCGACGGATGGCACGATTACAGCGGCACGATGGGCGGATACCTGGACATTTACCGGCAAGAAGGGTGTTGTCATGGACATCGTTGCCGAGCGTAAGGAAGGCACACTGATTCCGCATGTGGAAATCCGCGATAGCAACGGGCAAACGCTCAACAGCGCTTATCCCGATGCCAGTCAGGATCGGGCGGAAATCAGCGGTTATGCGCTGCCCGGTGATGGACAATATCAAATCGTGGTCTATCGTGATGGTGAACAGGGCGGCTATACTGTGGGTACTTACACTGTGACGGTGAAGCCAACGGGTAGTTAAGCTGCGATTCTCCTAATGGGGAACAGAAATCAATTTTCGGATGGGACACGATGTATCGTGTCCCTACAAGAAAAACGCTTTTCTGTTCCCCATCCTGAAACGGGGGCATTCCACATGGAAAACGACGACCATCGCATCTGTTTTGTAGGCGACTCTTTTGTAAACGGTACATGCGACCCGGAATGCCTCGGTTGGACGGGGCGGCTGGCGCGATCAGCACGAGCCAATCATTTCAACCTCACCTATTACAATTTAGGCATCCGGCGGGAAACCAGCGTTGATATTGCGGCTCGATGGCAGGCGGAATGCAAGGCGCGTCTGCCGGATTTCTGCCGCCCATATGTGGTGTTTTCGTTCGGGGTGAATGACACGACTATCGATGGTGGCGCGGTGCGTGTCGCAGAAAATTTCAGCGTCGCAACGGCGCGGCGAATCTGGCGAGAGGCACAGGCGCTTTATCCCGTTCTGGTGGTTGGCCCGCCACCTGTCAGTGACAAGGCGCAAAATAACCGTATTCAGGCGCTTTCGATCCTGTATGCTCAGGCTGCTCAAAAGGACAATATCCCCTATTTATCGGTCTTTGATACGCTGCTGGATGAGATGGCGTGGATGGGCGAGGTTGTTCAGAATGATGGCAGTCATCCCGGTGCAAAGGGTTATGGACGGCTGGCGGCGCTGGTGCAGGAATGGCCTCTGTGGTGGTTTCGGGATAAGCCTTAACCCCCATGCGATTTCAATGGCGTAAAGTTTTTCCCTCGAACTATAATTTTTTACAGCCGTTTTACTGGTTTGGTGACATCGATGCGCGTCCGGCGAGTCTGTTTCGCATCGCTTTCGGGGCACTGATGCTGAAAGAAGCGCTGTATCACATCCCGATGGCGGAGATCTTTTACAGCGACAGCGGCATCCTCTCACGCTCTGTGCTGGAAGCCACCTTCTGGGGCGGACATTTCAGCCTGATGAATGTGCTCTCGCAAAACTGGATGGCGGTGGCGTTCTTCAGCGCGTGGGCGTTGATCGCGCTGGGGCTGCTGGTTGGCTATCGAACGCGGCTGATGACGGTGTTGAATTTCATTTTCCTGCTGTCTGTCGTCAATCGTAACCCGGTCATTGCCAGCGGCGCGGATATGGCGATGATCGCGTTCGCCTTCTGGAGCCTGTTTATTCCGCTGGGACAGTGCTACTCCATCGATGCACGACGAACTCCTAAAAGCAAAACCATTTATGCGTTCCCGGTGCGGATGCTGCAAATCCAGCTTGCCATTATTTATATTTTTACCATGATTATTAAGCTGCAAGGGCATTCCTGGGCGGCTGGGGATGCGCTGTATCTGGCGCTGCATGTGAAAATGTACACCTTCCCGCTGGGCGATTGGCTGTTGGCAAACGCGCCTGTGGGACTGCTGCAAGCATTAACCGGATTCACGCTGCTGGTGGAAGGCGCATTCACGCTGCTGGTTTTCGCGCCGTTTTTGCAGCCTTACTTACGTGGGTTGGGATTGATTCTCGGTGCGGTGCTGCATATCGGCATCGGGTTGATGATGGCGATACCCAATTTCCCGCTGGTGATGCTCTCGGTTTATCTGGTCTTTTTTGACTCGCGCTGGGTGGATTGGCTGGAAAAGCGTTTTGTCCGCACCAAGAGCGCAAAAGTGGATGATAAACCAGCAGCAGAAGGGCGAAGCGGCTGCGGTGCGCTGTTAGGGGACATGGGGCGAGCAGTCCTCAGCGGGAGTTACCGGGCGATACTGGCGGCTTTCTTGCTGTTTTGTATGGCCTGCGCGGTGTGGAACAATATTGTGAACAACGACACCCTGGCTTCCAGCTTAAATGTCGAGGCCATGCCGCAGGGGATCGAGGTATTCATGACCCGCGCGGGACTTACGCAGACCTGGAATTTATTCGCGCCGGAACCGCTGCAAAACGAGGGATGGTTTATCTTCGCCGGACAGTATGCAGGTGGCGATTTGGTCGATCCACGAACAGATGCGCCGCCGGGGGATGTTCGCCCGCGCTGGTGGATTGGCCCCTGGTCGCGCTGGACAAAATTCGAGGAAAACATGATGCGCGTTCCCAGCTACAGCCCTATTTTGCCAGCATGGGGCACGTATATCTGCCATGAATATCCGGGTTTGCAATCGCTGGATATTATCTTACGGGCGCAGCATATCGCTCAGCCGGGGGAAGCGGAGCAGCCCTACCAGGATAAAGTCATGTGGCAGGGCAAGTGCTGAAACTTTAGCGCGGCTGCGCGTACCATTCGCAGAAATCGGCGCAGCGTCCCTCATCATCGAAACGCAGCACAAAGATATTGTCATATTGGCGTGCGAGCGTCTTGCCATCTTCTTTGAAATAGCGGGTGCGTCCATTGGAGACAGCGGTATTTCCATCCACTGCAACCGCCTGATAATCCCCTGAATAGGTGTTGGGCGCATCACGGTTTTCCAGCCAGTTCGCCACAATCGCATCCCGTCCGGCTACTGGCTCATCAAAGGGGTTATAACGATAGGTGGCATCCGGGCTGAAGAGCGCGGCAATCGCCCCCGAATCATACGTTTTCCAGGCGTGGACATAATTTCTGAGCCATTCGTTCACAGTCTGATGATTCATTTTGCTTGCAGTCATTTTTATCCCTTTCTTAAGCCTGTTTTACTGTACAAAGTGCCTGCCGGATTTCGCCGAGATGATAAGCGGTGTGGACGATGACCGACATGGAAGCGGAGACATTATTCTCGCCCTCCCAGGTATCGAAGCCGTTCATCAAATCGCGGATGCGCTGGTAACTGGCTTTCAAACGGGTTTTGCTGGCTTCCCATTCATCCGGCGAGACGGCTTCAACCGTGTTCCAGATATGATTCCAATCCACTTTGCCGGGATTCTCGTTTTTCATGTAGTGCTGCAACACATCCAGATAGAAAGTCACATGTTCGACCTGCGCGGCGATGGATGCACAGCGCTGACCGACAGGCTGCGAGGCTTCCTGCGCCGAGATGGTCTCCAGTGTTTCGAATAAGGATGTGCCTTTATCGAGATACATGCCGCGAACACTTTCGAAGGTTTCACCCAGTGCTTCAAAAAATGTTTCTTTTACCTGCTCCTGCAAAACTGGCATTGCATTCTCCCTGTTCGTGTAAGAAAAAGCAGGTGGTGATCGTCTCAAATTCGATTCTAACCACCATGATGGTTAGATGATAACTGATATACTATGACCTGTCAAATTCAGAAGAATCGAAGTAGGGAATATCGTGAGCGCTGACCAGATAAGCCTCGTCGGGGGGCATATATGTCTCGATTTTATGAACACGGTGGGTGACCATCTGACGGAAAAACCGGGCGATCATTTGGATCATTATGATGATTTTGTGGCATGGGCACGTCATGCCGGGGTGATTAGCGCGGAAGATGAAGCGAGTTTGAAACGGCTTGCCAATCAACAGCCAGATGCGGCGGAACAGGCTTTTCTGAGGGCGATCAGCCTGCGCGAGACGATTTTCCGGCTGATCCTCAGCAGCATCCGTGAGCAAACACCGGAAGCGGCTGATTTACACACGCTCAATCTAGCGCTGGTGGAAATCCCGATTCGCAGCGAGATTATCCATGATGGCGACCATTATCATTGGCGTGTGCCGAGCGAAGTGACCTCGCTAGACCATGCTTTGTGGCGGATACTATGGGCGGCGGCGGATTTGCTGACCTCCGACCAGATGGCGCGTGTCAAAATCTGCGAGGGTGATGGGTGTGGTTGGGTGTTTCTGGATACCAGCCGCAATCAGGCGCGGCGCTGGTGTTCGATGGCGGACTGCGGCAACCGCGCTAAAGCCAAAAGCTACTACAAACGGCACAAAGGGGACTGACTGTGGCTATTGGCTGAATCGTCTATGCAGATTACACTTCGAACAATTTTATCGACACTTATAGGGGCGAAAGATCATGAAATTCGGCGTAGTTTTCCCGCAAACAGAAATTGGCGCTGATCCGGCGGCTATTCGCGAGTATGCACAGACAGCAGAGGGGCTGGGTTACGATTACCTGCTGGCGTATGACCATGTACTGGGCGCGAATCCGGATCGTCCGGGCGGCTGGACAGGGCCGTATACGCACGAGACGATGTTTCATGAGGTTTTTGTGCTGTTCGGTTATCTGGCGGCGATTACCGAGCGGCTGGAATTGATGAGCGGCATCATCATCCTGCCACAGCGTCAAACCGCGCTGGTTGCCAAGCAGGCGGCGGAGATTGATGTGCTGTCCGGCGGGAGGCTGCATCTGGGAGTCGGGCTGGGCTGGAACGAAGTGGAATATGAAGCGCTGGGCGAGAATTTCCATAACCGGGGTAAGCGTGTTGAAGAACAGGTCGCTCTCCTGCGCGAGTTATGGACAAAGCCGCTGATTACCTTTAAAGGTCAGTATCACAGCATACCAGATGCGGGGTTAAATCCGCTGCCGCACCGCACCATCCCGATCTGGTTTGGCGGCAGCGCTGACGCAGCATTACGCCGTATGGCAAAAATTGGTGATGGCTGGATGGCGAATCCACGAACTGTCGAGCGTTTGCAGGCGGAAGTCGAAAAACTGCATGGATATATCCGCGAAGCAGGACGTGACCCGGCGCAGTTCGGGCTGGAAACACGCATCAATGTCGTGGGAACACCACAGGCCGAATGGGCAGCGCACGCCGCTAAACTCAAGGCAATCGGCGTGAACCGTGTGGCTTTTGACACGATGAAGGGCGGTTTCACGTCGCTGGAGCAGCATCTGTACGCAATCCGACGCTTCAAAACCGAAGTGGAAAATCAGGGACTCTGAGCGCCAAAGTAGCGGCGCAGGACAGCTTCGGCGGGCTTGTTGTGGAAGGTGTAGGTTCGGTCATCCAAGCCGCCCTGATGGGGGTCGGTTGAGAGCGACCACCAGAATATGCCATGCCACCAATCGTTTCCCTGAAAGGCTTCGAACAGGGCGTTATAGGCATCGGCCTGTTCCTGCGGGTCTGTCACGCCGGGACGCGCCCAATCTCCCGGCACGACATTGGTTCCGTCCACGCTCAAGTAACCCGCCTCGGTCAGAATAACGGGTTTGTTCCAGTGATGACTGAGCCAGTCGAGATAGGCCACCGTCGGTTTCCAGCCCAAACGCATTTGCGCGGGAGTCGGGTTATCAGTGAGGGTGACGGCAAAATAAGCATCAATGCCGATGGCATCCAGCGCGTCCCACCAGCTAATTTGCAGCGGCTCGAAATACGTCAGCGAGGCATAGGTCAGTGACCCGCTGTACACCTCGCGAATCTGCCGGATAACCTCACGCCACTGGTCGGTGCGGCCTGTCGTGCCGCCTAATTCTGTCCCGACGGTGAAATACTCAACATTCAGTTCTTCCGCCAAAGTTGCATAGTGGATGATGAAGTGGGTGTAACTGGCGAACCAGGCCGACCAGCCTGCTTCATCCGCGCCAAAATTGATGTCAAAACGTCCGTCAATCGGATTATCCAGATTATGCAAATCGATATGCGGTTTGAGCATCACTTTCAAGCCGAGATTGTGAGCATAGCGGATGACATGGCGCAGATCATCATCACTGGCTGTCGATTGGTCGGTAGGGCAGTCAATAACGGTAGACGTATGCGAATCCTGAATACATTTGACGATGACCGCTACCCAATTCGCCCCAGTGGGAATCACAATATCGGAAAGCGTTTGGTCAGCATTTGCGCTGGAAAATTCGCCGTTCCACCACGATTCAACGGTGATGCCTTTCTGGAAGTCAGGGGGAAGTGGTTTTAATGCAGGTGCTGGAATAGGCGGAGAAAACACCGATATAAACAGCATGAACAGAACTATCAGCCCACAGGGAATGCCGAGCAGAACCGCACAGCCACAACCTATTCGGCGTTTTATGAGGGAGGTTGAGGCTGGTACTTGCGCCTCATGCGAGATTACATCTTTATGCATTTATAATCAATAAAACAACTTGACACCAGGAACGCAGACAGAGATGCCAAAACAAACGAGAATTATAGCTATTGTTCTCTTTATTGGTTGCATGACCATTGGGTTACAAATATCATCGCGGGTTGAGGCCGCCGGAGTAGTCGGGACTGGAACCCCGGCAAGCTGTACACAGACTGCGCTGGTAACAGCCATTACGGGGGGCGGATTAGTCACCTTCAACTGCGGCGCGAGTCCGGCGACCATCACAATTTCGACTACGCTGGATATTACCTCGATTGACGTGACCATTGACGGCGGGAATCTCATTACCCTGCAAGGGAACAATGTACGCATCATCCGGCAGCGCACATGGGGAAGCACTGCCAGCACCCTCACGCTGCAAAATATCACGCTGAGTAATGGGAAGGCATCCGGATCGAACGACAATGCTAACGGCGCGGCGATTCAGAGCATCAACCAGAGCATCGGTCAGTCGTATGTACCGACACTGAATATCAACAATGTGACGTTCAACAACAACGACTCGACGTTGACCTCGTTTTCATCGGGTGGGGCGGCGGATTACGGCGGTGGCGCAATTTATTCCGGCGCGGGGATCGTCAATGTGCAGAACAGCACCTTCATCAACAACGATGCCAATAACGCGGGCGGCGGCGCGATTCATATCCTGCGTGCTGATTTGACCATCAGCAACAGCACTTTTACGACCAACAGCGCGATTGGGAGCAGTGCGGCCAACAGTCAAGGCGGCGCGATTTATGTCGATGGGTATCGAAATGCCAGCCATAATCTGAGCATTACCGACAGCGTTTTTACCGGGAATACAACCTATAATTCCGGCGGCGCGATTTACATCAACATGTACGACAACACCAATAAATTCAGTGTGGATGGCAGCAGCTTTGTCAATAACGCGGTTGTGGGTGGTAACGGGGCCTTAGGCGGGGCGATCAGCGGGGGGAGTACCAATATCGGCGGCGCAACCGGAAACGCCAGTATCACGATTACGGACAGCACATTTTCCGGCAATTCGGTTCACAAATCTGGTTCGCCGCAGGATGGTTCCGGCGGGGCGGTAGCCTTCGCCCAACGTGCCGTCATTACGATTGCTAATTCGACCTTTTCGGGGAACAGCGCGCTCGGTACGTCTTACAACGCTAACGGTGGCGCGATCTACATCATCAACAACACGACCCAATTTGAAATTATCAACAGCACGATTGCCAGCAACTTTGCCGGTTGGGTGGGCGGTGGAATCAGCAGCAGCGCTAGTGGGCGGCTGCGTAATACCATCATTGCCTACAACACCGCCGACAATGGCCCTAATACATGGGACATATTGCAGCAGTGTGGAGGGGAATTGGTGGACGGGGGCAATAATTTGCAGTACCCGCCGCGCAATTCGAACCCTAATTATTATAACGAAGTGACCTGCTTCGCCGGGAAAAGCGCCATTGCTCAAATGACTCTGCCGGATTTCCAAGACCCGCTGCTGGGTGCGCTGCTGGACTACGGCGGCTTGACCGAAACTCGCGCTTTATTAACGGGAAGTCCAGCGATTGATAAGGGGAACGGAACCGTTTGCGCGGCTGCTCCGGTGAGCAACCTCGACCAGCGTGGATTTACACGTCCGATTGATGGGGATGGTACAGGCGGCGCACAGTGTGATATTGGTGCGTTTGAGTTCGTTATGAATCAGGCTCCGTTTGCAGCTAAGGTTGTTTCACCTGCTGACAATGCGATTCTGACCACGAACGCGGTTAGCTTTGATTGGAATCCCGAGGGATTCGCAACGCAGTACCGTTTCCAGATTGACGATGCTCCCGGTTTTTCGAGTCCACTGGTGGATGTTTCTAATATCACGGCTACCGATTACTCGATGCCGTATCTGGAGGTTGGCACGTATTATTGGCGCGTCGAGTCGATCAACGGGAATGGAACTGCATGGAGCGCTGCGCGGACGTTCAATATTGTCTCCGTGACTGGCGCTGCGCCGCCGCGTAACTACTTTACCAGTTCTCCCGTGACGCTGACGTGGGATCGGGTGCTCTGGGCGACGGGCTATCAGATTGAGCTTGCTGATAATCCATCCTTTACGGGGAGCAGTGTGGTATTCTACAGTACCAACGCCGACACGCTTTCGAAGGATGTTCCTGTAACGCCCGGTGTATATTACTGGCGGGTGCAGGCGCGGCGAGAAGATGGACTGACGTGGGGTGCATGGAGCGCGGTGGACAGTTTTGTGGTCACGAATTAGCCAACCGAACCGTTGAGGGATTGGTCTGCATGAGTAAATTTCGATTCAGTGTGAAATGGTTGATGTTTGCGCTGGTGCTGGTGCTGTCGGTATCCAGCACAGCCGCGCAAGCGCTGGACAAAATGACATTGTGGAACAGCGGCACAACCGTGCTGCGCGGCGCGGATATTTTCCAGCGCATCCGTTATCCCGCTCTCGATGGCCCGGATTTTCTGGGCAGCGGCTACATCGGCCCACCGTATACACAGGCTGATTTCGACCAACTGGCGGCGATGGGTGCGAATTATGTCAATCTCTCGGTTCCCGGCATTTACACGATTGAGCCGCCTTATCAATTGGATACAGGGGCGCGGGATAATCTCGATAATCTGCTGACGATGGCGGCGAATGCGCATCTCTACGCGGTCATCAGCTTTCGCACTGGCCCCGGACGCAGTGATTTCACCTTTTATCGCGATGGCGCGGGAGTGTGGTTTCCGCCGCAATACCTGATCGAAACGGTGTGGACAGATCAATTGGCGCAGGATGCATGGGTCGATATGTGGCATGACACTGCCGTTCGCTATCAAAACAATCCGATTGTGGTGGGTTATGATCTGATGGTCGAACCGAATTCCATCGTACTGCTCGACGGGGTTTATACGCCGCAGGATTTTCATGATGGCGGTTACGAGGGAACGCTATACGACTGGAATCCGCTCGAACTGCGTCTGATTAATAAAATCCGCGAGGTCGATACCGATACGCCCATTCTCCTGAGCAACAACGGCTGGAATGGATTGGGCTGGCTGTCTTCGACGTATATCAGCACTGATCCGCGTGTGGTGTATACCACGCACAACTACGAGCCATTTGCTTACAGCAATCAGGAATACAGCGCCCACATGAATACCTATCCGGGTGTTTTCGATGCGAATTATGACAATATCCCGGATACCGTAAATCGGGCATGGCTGGAAAACTGGTATGCCAGTACGCTGGATCCATTTTTAGCGGCGCATGATGTCCCCTTCGCGGTGAACGAAATGGGTGTCACGCGCTGGTCGCCGGGAGCAGATGCTTACCTGCGCGATGAATATTCAATCGTTGAAGCACGTGGGCTGAATCATGCCATCTGGATGTATCACGCCAACTGGCAGCCCTTTAAGAATGGCGACAACAGCTTCGATTTCACGCTGGGGCCGAATCCCTCGAATACGCATAATGTCAGCAGCAGCGCACTGTTAACGACGATCAAGCAGAATTGGGCACAGAACGGCATCCCGAAGCAGAATTATTTCACTGCTTCGCCTGCCACACTGACCTGGAATCCGGTTAATTCGGCAACGGCTTACTGGATTCAAGTGGCGGATAACCCCGATTTCACCAATCCGATTTACAGCAAGAATGATGTCTCTATTGATACGCTGCATTACGATGCCGTGCTGGACAACGGAACCTACTACTGGCATGTACGCGCACGACAGTCTGACGGGGTGAATTGGGGCGATTGGAGCGTTACCGAGCGCTTCGCCGTGAACGCCCCTTAAAAAGGAAATAGCGCAGGAGAATTGACAGCATCGGTGCTTTAAACGACAATCCGAACAGCTTTTGTTGGTGAGGATGAGGTTTATTGCGATGCGTCGATTGGTTTTTGCGTTTCTGATGGTCGTGTTTATTGTTAGTGGTTTTGTATTTGCACAATCTGACACTGCTACGCCTGCAACGCCAACGATTCTCGGCCCGGTCAATATCATTACACCGACAGCCACAGCCGCAGCGCCGGATGATCCCCGTACAGCGATTTGTTCCGCGCCATTTCAGCCGGGATTTACGCCGCATGTCATCCGTCCCGCTGAACGGCTGGCGGACTTGATGGTCGGTGTTCTGAGTCTGACGGTGACGCAGGCTGCGGCTTTAAATTGTCTGGATGATGCCTCATCGCTGCCCGTTGGAGCGGTCATCTGGCTGCCGGAGGCTGCTCCTCTGACCACTGCCGAGCCGCGCGATCCGAATCCAAAAGTAGATGAAGCGAAAATCACCAGTTTGACAGCCAGCGCGGAGCAGATTCAAAATCTGGCTTCCGTCACTTTTAGCTGGAAAGCCAGTGGCACAGCGGCCTATTTTTATGCCTGCGACCCTGACCCATCGACAGACTGCCAGCGCCCGGTCAATGCACAGCCGGTTCCATTGAACTACACGACTCCCGCAATCAGCGGATTCCGGTATGCCGGGACGATGCGTTACCGATTGGAAGTCGTGGACGGTGCGGCGCAAACGACAGCCGACATCCGCATCGAAATCACCTGCTCACAGGAAATGCTGGGTCAATATACTGGCTTACAGGTTTGTCCCGATGAGCCGCTGCACAGGGTCACAGCGGCATGGCAGCCTTTTGAGCATGGGCTGATGTTCTGGTTTTCCGATACCTACAAAATCTGGGTGATGACCGAAGGCGATCACCGCGTGCAAATCCTCAATGACACCTATCAGGAAGGTCAGGCGGAACCCACTGCTACCCCGCCGGATGGATTATTCCAGCCGATGCGCGGTTTCGGGCTGGTGTGGAACACAATGGGCGGCGCGGATAGCCCACTCGGTTGGGCGACTGACCGTGAAAGCGGGGTCGATGTGGCGCGTCAGTCCGCCGGACGAGTGTCGTATACCACCTACATTCAACCACAGGGCGGCGCGATCTACGCCATAACCGTTTTGCCGGGTGAGGACAGTGGTTGGTGGGTGGAACTGCCCAGCCGATAAAGCTATTCCGCCGTTTAACCTACGGCTGGCTGACGATGGAGGCGAAGGGTCAACTTACCGTAGGCGATGCTCGTAGAATGTAGACGTAACGTTTGGTATCGGGGATTTGTCATGCTTAAAACATTTCGTCGTTCAATTGGGGCATTGGGTTTAGTGATGATGGTGCTCATGCTGGGAGCCTGTAATCTGGCGATGCAGCAGGTCACGCCGACCAGTGCACCATCCACAACAGAACCCTCCGAACAGGCGACGACTCCATCCTTTCCGGCAGATCAACCCACTTCATTACCCGCCAGTACACAGAGCGGAATCGTCCCGGTGGGTGCGACGGCCTGTGTGCTCTCGACGAATCTGCCGACTTATGTGGTCGCAGCAGGCGATACGCTGAACGGGATTGCACAGCGCAATGGAACGACGGTCAGCGCCTTAATGAGCGCGAACTGTCTGACCGATCCGAATGTGCTGGCGGTGGGGCAAACCCTCGCTATTCCCGGCTCAGTTTTGAACTATAGCAATATCATCACGGTGGGCGCTGTGCAGGTTTCGCCTGTGGTGCGGACGGACAGCGGCGCACTGGTACTCACGCCGGGGCAAGCTGTGACGCTCAGTTGGAATCCCGGAAGCGGGAAAGCCGGACGCATCGAATTCTATTTCGCCTCCACCGGAACGAGCATTGTTCCCAGCGTGATTGGTGTTGATGAAAATGCAGCGGATGGCGGCAGTATTCAATGGGTCGTGCCGGGTGGAATGCTGGGTTATCTGAGTGCGCAAGCGGTGGCGGTTTTGACCGAGGATGTATGGGCACGAACGGCAACGGATTTGTTCGTTATCGCGGATGGCAACAGCAGCGGCGCAAGCGGGCCAAATATCACGCTGTTGACTCCGGCAGGTGGCAGCACGATCAGTGGTGGGACGCTTCAGCTTACAGGTACGGCGGTGGGCATTTTCGAATCAACTTTCACACTGGAACTGCGGGCTGCGCCATCCGGCACAGTGCTCAATTCGATACAGGTGACGTACAGCACCAGCAGTCCGAGCATCGTCGCCAATTGGTCAGCAAACATGACCACCGGGAACTATAACGGCGATGCGGAAGTCCGCGCGATTTACAACCGTCCATCGGATGGCGCTGCGCAGGTGATGGCAAGTGTGGCGTTTACGCTGAAAAATCTGTAAATGGCTAGATGGCTTTCTCTAGCCGCCATGGTAGATGATCAAGAAGTAAGCTATGGGCATCCCTGTAGAAATTACGGAAAATCCATAGAGCGAGCGCAAGCATTAAACAGAAGAACAGAGCGATTATGTACTCGTTTGTCTTCATAAGCATAAGCATAAAGCTTATGACGAAGGTAAAGAAACAGATGCTTGTAATGACCAGGATACTTTTAAACCAAAAAATGGCTATTGGAATCAGTGCCAGAAATCCAATAAGAATTCCATTTGAGTGATAGGTCGACTCAGTTAGACATGCCACGACCATCAGACGTGCCTGCCAGAATGGAGCGGTTATATAGAGGCAGGCCATCACGATTACAGGAATCATAGCGACGAACCCCAGAATATCTTTTGGGAAATCCTGCCATCCTCCACTGGAAATCCAGTCTAGAATTGGTATAGCGAGAGCCGCCAATCGAAATCCAGCAATGGCTGCTACGACACTCCATACGCGCACTAAAGAAGATACGTATTTCACGGCGACAATGTCCTCTGAAGTGACAGGGGTCAGATAGAGAAGTTCCCATTTCGCCCGCACAGTATGATTCATTTTCGCCCGGACAATATCTTTCATTTGAAAGCTGTTTATAGATGCAAGCAGACATGCTGTTTCCACCAATGGGCCTGCAATCAAGCTGACAAAAATCAGTAGCACCTCGTTGTCGGTTATATCCCAAGGAATACCGGCACCTCGCGACACAGCGGATTTGTCAGCTAGAAGCCAATAGACGACGGTTAGCAGAAAAATGACGATGACGATAATCATCGTCTGGCGGCGGAGTTTATCGGGAACAAGAAGCTGACGAACGGAGGCAGGTTCGAGCTTGAACAAGGGATGCTCGATGGATACCGGAGCGGACGGAATGAAACGATCAATCCATCGGCTCAGGTATCCTGAAAGCGAAAAACGGTTCAAAGCTTTAGCGCCTGAAAATGCTTCTGGCGAAGAACCATAGATTTGCCGGACGTTCCGCCAGCCGTCGCATGAAGTAGGGATACCAGGCCGCGCCGAACGGGACATACACGCGCATCAGATAACCCGCCGCGGCAAGTTCTTCCTGCCGCTGTGAACGAATGCCGTAAAGCATCTGGAATTCATAGTGCTGGGCGTTGAATTCTTTAACTGCTGCTTCGGCAGCCTGAATCATATTCTCGTCGTGGGTGGCGATGCAAAGATAGCCCTGACTCTGCAAAAACTGGCGCGTCAGTTTGATGTAATTCGCGTCTACATCGGCTTTTTCGGGGAAAGCCAGATCGGGCGCTTCCAGATACGCGCCTTTGCACAGGCGGATATGTGCCCCTTCCGCGCCTAGTTCTTTCATATCGGCTTCGCTGCGGCGCAGATAAGCCTGAATGACGGTGCCGACATTGGCGAAGCTGTATTCATCGCGCATGGTGCGGTAAATGCGCAGGGTGGTATCGGTATACGGCGTGTTTTCCATGTCAATTGTGACCGGGATGCTGTACTGCTTGGCATCGGTTAGGATATGGCGCAAATTGGTCTGACAGAGTTCTTCACTGATGTCGAGGCCGAGATGAGTCAATTTAAGCGAGATGCCAGCCTGTAGATTCTCAGTGTGAATGCGTTCGAGCAGGCTGCGGTAGGTGTTGACAACCTCCTGCGTATCTTCGGCTTTTTTGACACTCTCGCCCAGATAATCCAGCGAGACGGCTAATTTTTTGGCGTTCAGTGCTTTGGTGGCGTTAATGGCATCATCTAATGTTTCACCCGCGACGAAACGCAGGGCGACCCGACGCGCTACGCCCCAACCCGCCGTGATTTTACGTGCCCAACCTGCCGTCGATAAATACAACAATATCTGCCTGAGCATAGGATTTCCTCAATGGTTATTGGTTGTTAGTGGTTAGTTATTGGTTTTTTGACCCATTGAAACTAAGCGCTAACGGCTATGAATCCGTTTATTCAGTGGATTCAAGAAAACACATGTTAGTTTGATTCTAGCGGATTTGGGGCAGACAGGGGCAATCCATTTAGGGATATTGCACAGAGGTCAGGGACACTATTGCTAATGCCCCTGTGGAAATTCCAGATTTAAGAACCGTAGTCCGGTTCACTCAAGGTGGTATGACAGCTTTCACAGCTCCATTGCAGCATGACGGGTGGCAGGCCTAACTTCGCGGCTACTTTTTCAGGCCAGCGCTGTTCTCCCAGAAAAATGAAATGGGTTTCGTGACCACAGGTAGGACACAGACCTTCGCGCGGTGCTGGAATCCGATCATTTTCCCCGGCATTGTTGGTAGTGGTTTTGGTATCGTAGGTCATGGTGTTCATTTGGAACCTCCGGGAGAATGATCGCTAAGTTATTACCGATCATCGTGACCGAAATTTCTCCCCAATAGCTTACTCTTATTTTACGGTCGTTCGTGTCAATATGTTGTATCTTAATTGTCAGAGTAAGATAAAATTCGTAAATTTTTCATGTCCTGCGCCCTACGATTAGCCTGTGGATGTCCGATGGCAGTCTATAACTGAGTACACTTGAGCAAGTTCTTTTGAGAGGGCGCAGCGATGCTGCTCCTCTACGAAAGTCGATATTTTGCTACAGGCACTTGCTGGACGAAGCACTTAAGGCTAAGCTGAAAAGAATCGACCTGATAAAAGACGGACACGATGTATCGTGTCCCTACAAAATCCGGCTCATTCTATTTCGTTTTTCCATTAGAAGCCCAAAATAAAACGTGCTGCCACGAACAGCAGGAAAATGCCGTACAAGCGTTTTACTGTCGCAGATGGCAAGCGCAGTGCAATGCGTGCTCCGAAAATAGCACCTACAATCAAACCCACTGCGACCAGCGCTGCTACGGTGATGTCAAGATCACCACTGTTATAGTACGCGATGACACCGGGCAGGCTGACCGGGAGCAGCAGGGCTGCCAGTGATGTGCCCACCGCGCGTTTCTGATCCATCCTGAGCAGTCCGACTAACGCCGGGACAATGACCACACCGCCACCAATGCCAAACATGCCGGATAATATGCCAGCTACCAAACCGACGATGAACAGGATATACCAGGCAACGGTGGTTTCGGGTGGATCGGCTTCGGTGACAGGAGTTGCGGGCGGTTTTTCCTTTTCCAGCATCCGCTTTTGCATCTCTGCCTGCCATTTGCGCGGCTCGATGAAGCGCCATGAGACATAGAGCAGAAAAATGCCGTAAACCTGCCTCAGGACGGCGGTGCTGAGACCAATCGCGATGTTCGCCCCGATACCGGAGGTGATGAGGATGCCCAGTGCAACCCAGGCCGCTGTCGAAATTTTCAGCTTTCCGGCGCGGTAGTAGGCAATCGCCGCAAAAATGCTCACGGGCATGAGCAGCGCTGCTAATGAGGTTCCGGTTGCTTTCTTCAGTTCGAAGCCCAGTAGAATAGTCAGGGCGGGGACAATGATGACACCACCACCAATCCCAAAAAGACCGGCAGCAACCCCGGCGACTAAACCGACAATAAGCAGGGCGAGCCATTGTTCTGGCATGGTGTGTTCCTTACATGATTCGCCGGGAACAAGGCTTGATAGCAATGGAATGGGGCAGAGAAGCTGTATCCCGGCGGTGAAAAAATTGAGCATCCGATTGTGACCCATGATGAGGGTCTTTACAACAGCCGCGCGAGTTATGGTATTATGGAGACCATGCCACCTTCACCAGATACCCTACCCAATTATCACTTTTTACTGATTGCTCCAAATCTGGGCGCGGAATGGTTATTCGATGCCGCACGCGCTTATTGGGAGCGTTTTCGTCCGACTGTCGTCAGCGATTTAGAACTGATCCGGCTGATTCCGGCACCATACACGGTTGCGGTGAGCGTTATCGCGCGGCGTGATACCGCCAGCCAATGGGGTGTGTGGATTGCACAGACCATGCCGGATGCGCTGTTCGATCCGCTGGTTTTTGATCTGTTTGACGATGCTAAAGCGGCGCTCAATCAACGGGCGCAGTTTAACCAGCCATTTGGTGTGCCGCTCGCGCCCACGCCGACCCCGGCTTTTCTCGTGAATCCGACTCCCGGCTCATTGATTGGTGGGCCAGCACCGACGCGCGCACCGGGTGGTTTTGTGACACAAACACCTACTCCCGCGCCAACTGAACCCGCGCCGCAACAGCCTATTCAGCCCACGCCGGGGCCGATCACGGGAGGCTGATTCTTGAGACTCGATCAATATGTGTGGTCCCGCAACCCGCGCGGCCTGCATGTGCAGCGTGTGCTCATCACCCCGCTGGATTTTTCCCGCTGGCAAAACCCCCATTTTGGCTGGGTCAAGCTGGTAGCGGCTCAGGATGAATACGTAGACGACGCGATGAATTTTATCGCGATGGGCATCACGCCTGTCGTGCGGTTGTATGTCGAGCGTCCGGGGGCGATGGCTTTCACGCCGTATATGCGCGATTTGACGCTGCAATATGCCCGCGCAGGGGTGAAGTGGTTCGAATTCTACAATGAACCGAATCTGCCGATTGAATGGCCGGGTGGAACCAATATCACCTGGCAGAATTTTGATGGCATTATCCGTCCGATGATGGATAACTGGATTCAGTGGGCGGAATTTATTGTCGGATTGGGATGTTACCCCGGCTTCACGGCGATGGCAGAAAGTGACGCGCCCGATTCAGCGGCGGTTCGCTGGATGGATGCTTTTCTGAATTATATCAACCAGACGTATCATGATCGTTTTGGGGCGATTCTGGCGAATGGCGCATACTGCGCGACACATCCTTACATCCTCAATCATTTCTCGCAGGAAATTCCCGGTCAGGGGGGAACCAGCGTCAGGCCACCGGAACAGCAGAATGCCCGTGAAGGCGGCTGGCACTTCGAATATCCCTACGACCCGATTTGTCAGTCAACTGACCCGGGACGCACCGTTTACGGTGGCACAGCGCTCACACCCAATGGCGACCCGGTTGGCCTGACGGCTATGGGGCGCATGTTCAATGAGCGCTGTGCTTCGATGTGGGGCACCCAGGCTGTACCTGTTCTGGGTACAGAAGGGGGCATTTATCCCTTCCCAAAAACGTCGGAAATTCCTTTTTACCAGCAGGACACCCGTTATCCGCCCTATACCCATGAGAGTCAGGCGGAGGCGACGGTTGCCATGTTCGAGTGGATTGCCAACCAAGCGCCGCCCTGGTTTTTCGGCGTGTGCTTGTGGAAGGAAGATGACTACTACGAACCCGGCCCGGCACATGCCATTGCCCGACTGATCGAAACCGCGCCTGTGCTCAAAAGTGTTCCGGCGCTGGAAGTGATGGCAAATGGGGTGAGCGGCTCGACGTTTGGCCCTGGCCCGATTCGCGGCGAGCCGACATATCATATGGTCATTCTCGCGCCCGGTCTGGAGCCGCAGTGGTTTTTTGATACCGCCGTAGCCTACTGGAATACGTTTCGCCCAATCGTGACGACGGTCTGGGATTTCATCAATTTTATTCCGCATGACCGCAGTCTGGCGATAACCCTGATTACGCCGCTCGATCTGGCGCAGTCGATGAGCGATCTGATTGTGAAGCAGTACCCGAATGTATTGTTCGATCTGATCATCGCGGCGGATAATCCGGCTAAAGTTGCCGAGGAACTGAATAATCGGGTGTGGAGTAACCGGCCTTTTGGCGATGCAAGATGATATTCATGAAAGGAAAATAAAATGGATGCAGGACGTAATTTTCTGGCAGCGAATGGCAAGAAGCCGGGTGTGGTGACGACTGCCAGCGGTTTGCAGTACAAGGTCGTGCGCGACGCGACAGGTCAAAAGCCGACTAAAAACAGCGAAGTGGAAGTCCATTACAAAGGCACGCTGATCGATGGGACGGTTTTTGACAGCTCGTATGACCGGGGGGAATCGATCTCGTTTTTCCTGAACCAGGTTATCCCCGGCTGGTCGGAAGGCGTGCAGTTGATGCCTGTCGGCGCGAAGTATGAGTTTTATATTCCCTTCGAGCTGGCTTATGGGCCGAACGGCATCCCCGGCGTGATTCCAGCGCATTCCACGTTGATTTTTGAGGTGGAACTGCTGAAGATTCATTTGTAAGACTGTTTAGAGAGGCTTTGCTCATGAATGGGGAAGGCCTCTCTAAACGTGAGCGTTATTTGCTGGAGAAAATGACCGCGCCATCCCCGTCACCATACCCCAGAATAGTTGAGACGAGCAGGGTATAGGTTCCACTTTCAGACACCTGATAACCATCAATAAGCGAATCCGGAGTGTCGACATCATCATTACTCGTGACGGGATTCCCATGCGGGTCAAGGAGAACAATAAACGTATCCAGTGTATGTGGAATTCCGCGTGCGCTGATGAAAAGTTGATGACCAGCCTGTGCCTCAAGTGTAAATTGATAGGTCTGATGCGGCGCAATACTAAATGAGCTTGCTTCGTCTACTGTTAACCCGCCAAGCTCGATGATTTCCGGGCTGACCGCGTTCATGTGCTTCAGATAATCTGCTGCTGCCTGTTCCGGTGTACCAATTCCTGTATCGATAAAGGCCTGAAGACGATAGCGCAGCGGATCATCGAATCCCAGTTCGACAGCCTGATTGAGGTAATCTGTAGTTTGCTCGAATGCTTTTTTATCGTGATTGTCCTGTCCATAACTGCCGTAAACATAGGCAATCAGGAACAAAAGCTGTGGATTTTCAGAATCCTGTTCCAGTGCGCGGGAGAAATCTTCAGAAGCTTTGTCCAGGCTGCCTATAGCTACATAGATTGCTCCCTGTAACAAATTGCCGTAGACATTTTGGGGGTCAACTTCGAGAAGATGATTCAGGTCTTTTAGAGCTTTGAAATTGTCCAGATCACACCAGTACATAAAACTGCGCATGGTGAGCTGCTCTTTATCATCCGGGGCAGCTTTAAGGTCTTCATTATAGGGAGCTATCATGTCGCGAAAGAGGCTGTGATTGGGTGGATGGTAGATACGGGCACGAACAAAAAGATAATCTTCAAGCGCATTCACGTAATAGCCTGCAAGGAGATTCGCTTGAATTCTCCCCAGAAATGGTTGGTACTGTGTGGAGTCGGCTTCGATGGCACAGGTGAAGGCCGCTAAGGCGGTTTCGTAATCGGCAGTCTGAAGGCTTTGCTGCCCCTTTGCCATTTCGTTAGCTGTTGTATCACAGGTGGTGTTGGCTGCGACGGGAATCGCTGCAACCAGTAGAATCACTGTGACTAGAAACCACAAAAAACAATATCTGGTGTTCAAAGTCTACCCCCTTGAATATTTCTGGGAATAATACGGCTTTGAACACGAATTCGGATTGATACCGAACTGCCCAAATATGAGATTTGTTTTGAGCGATACCAACCACCACACCACAGCAGACAGTGGGGGAAACGGTAGTGCTAACAAATGAGCGGCATTACCAAAAAGGTAGACCGCTCATTTTTTTGTATGAAAACTACGACCCGTTGAAGTGATTGTCCAGATAAGCGGCGACCCAGACCAGCGGCGCGTTCCAGTTGATGGCGACTTCGTTGGTGGAATACGAGCCGATGTTGTCAATATATCGGCGGGAAATGGGTAAGTCTTTGACTGCACTTATAGCGGTTGGATCGGCGGGGCTGCCGTTGGGGCCACCGGAAATCGCACCGGGCGGTGGCGGTGGGAAGCCCTGCGCGGGATTATTGCCCCAGAAGCGGTGATGGGGATGTTCCATCGAGACTGTGCCATAACCGGAGACGAAGCTCTGATTGACAGCATTTTCGCCCAAGATGTAATCCATGCTGGCAAGGACAACGTTCAAATAGGAAGTGTCCTGCGTGAAATCATAGGCTAAGGCCAGCACGATGGCGTTGTTCAGCACGACTGAATTCGATCCCCACACGTAGTCGTTGGCTTTAATGGGTGCATGGTAGCCTTCCGATTTGCTGGTCGCCAGATAATCATCGGCGGCTGTCACAATCTGGTCGCGCAGGCGGGATAGGTCGTCAGCAGGCAGGTCATTGGATACCGTCACAAGTGAGATCGAACCGAGCGCCGCTGTGCTACCCCAGTTTATGGGCAAAGCGTTGGCGAAATTCTGATAGTAGGGCGAAGCGGTGACGAAATCGCGGTATTCGGCTTTGCCAGTCGTGAGATAGAGTTCGGCCGCTGCCCAATAAAACTCGTCCTGCACATTATCATCGCCATAATTTCCGCCGCCGTCATCGCCGGGGTTGTTGCCGTAGAGCATATCGGGATGCGTCTGCGCGGCTGTCCAGGCGGTTTCAGCTGCTTTCAGGCAGCGGGCGGCAAAGGCATCGTCAAAAGTTCTCCAGATACGGGCACACTGCGCCGCTGATGCTGCCAGATTGAGGGTGGCGGCGGTGCTGGGCGGCATGAGGAAGCGTCCGCTGTTGGGGTCATCGCTGTTGATCTCGGTGGGTGGCATAATCGGCACGCCCGTCCAGTGACGGTCATGGAGTTTGTGATGCGCCATGCCTGCTAATGGCTGCCCTTCCGGCACCTGCATCCGCAGCATAAAATCCATTTCCCAACGGGTTTCATCCATAATGTCAGGCCAGCTATTGTCACTTTCGTAGATGTTCAATCCGTCACCGGGGAAAGCCGACGGAATGCGTTCGTAGAGATTCATCAGTGTCCAGAGCGAGATGCCGCCGTTGACGACATATTTGCCATAATCGCCAGCGTCATACCAGCCGCCACTGCCATCCAGGTGATAATCGCAGCCCTGAGCGGGCTTGCCGCCTGCCGAACCATCTTTTAGACAGGTCACACTCCTATCGGAGAGGTGTCCGGCGGGACGTGCCCATTCGGCTCCGGCAGATTCTGGCGTGAGTTCAATGCCGCTGCGATTAAGATAGAAATAGCGCAGTGCGTCACGTTTCAGCCCTTTGTATAAATCCACGCCAATCTGGAAAGGCTGGCTGTCTACGCCGTCCACGCTGAGGATGTACTGTCCCGGTGTGTTTACAATCGAGAAATCGGCGCGGTAGACATAATCACCTGAATTCGCATCCAGATCACCGCCCGTTGTGGAGCCGCTCATGACCCTCGCCCCATCGGCGGCGTTCCGCAGTTCCCATGTGGGCGGTGTGGCAGCTGCATCCGCGCGACCATAAACCGCGATTTTGGGACTCCCGACAAAATATCCGACCTGATTAACAGCCGTAATGGCTCGTCCTTGCACTGTAGTATCCTCCTGTGTCTGTGATGTGGGCACAACAACAACGGCGGCTGTCGTGCTGGCAGTCAATGCGGGAATATCCTGTTGACCGATTTCGAAAAAGATGCCGCGTCCAAATAATGACGGATTCTGCCATGATGAATCACTGGTATCCGCCAGCGACCAGATGAGTTTCACGTCGCGGTCTGTCTGAGTCGCGCCATTGACCTGCGCCTGAAAGCCGATTTCCGCGCCGTGTACTGGTGCGGCGGGGAGCGGCACAGATGCTTCAAAGCCCCAACCGTTAGCGGTCTTAAAGACGATGCCCTGTACACCGCTGGCGGCGGAATTGCTGCCTGTGATGGTCAGTGCGGTTGGGTCGCTATTGCCGATGTCACCGGGATTGATGTTGATCTGGAAAATGCCATCGCCGTAGCTTTGAGCATTCAGGTCGCCGCTGAAATTGGCGTAGAACTCCATTGAGTCTTCGTTCCAAAAGTCAGTGCCATGCTGTCCGGTGACGATATTCGCGTCGGGCATGGTCATGAGTACATAAAGATTGGCGGTATCCGCCGCGGCGGAAACACTGAAGGAGTTGTTTTCGCCAAAAGTGGTAGATGTCATGGTTCCCCGGTTAACGATGGTGCGGGGTACGCCTTCCCAATCCGCTAGGTCGCCATCGAGCGTAATGTTTACAGGGAAGGGGATATAAATCGCCTCGCCTGTGATTTCTGGCGGGGCAAGCAGAGGTGTATCCTGCGCGTGAACCAGTATAGGCAGGAGTAAAAGCATGATCAGACCGAGATAAAGCGCTGGTCGATGCCTGAAGAAACGGGAAAAGTCCATTGGTTAACCTCATAAGTCTATGTGAGCAAAATAATCTTGCGGGGATTATAACGCTTCCTGGCAAGGGGAGAAACTGAGGTGGTTGCAAATATGAACAAATTTCGCCACAATGATTTTATCAAGTTCGCTATAAATTAAATTATTCTTAGAAGGATTACTCATGAGCAGCGATGAAATCAGAATAGGTGTTATGGTTCCCCTGGTTGGCCCTTTTGCTGGGATCGGCGAGGATGGTTTGCGCGGCACAGACCTGGCAATCAGTGAATTTGGGGGAAAAGCGGCAGGTAAGAAGATCACCCGCATTAAAGAAAGTACCAATGCAACACCTGACAGTGCTACGATGGCTGCTGAAGTGCTGCTTGACCACCATAATGTCGATTTCACCATCGGGCCGTTGTCGGGTAATGAAGGGCTGGCGATTAAAGAGCTGGCTTTCAAGCGTCCTGAACGGACTTTTATTAATGGCACCGCAGGCGGACAGGACATTACTTTACGCAATGCCGCGCCGAATTTTTTCAACTTTGTCACTAATGGCGCACAGTGGATGGCGGGTTTGGCGGAATATGTTTATGAAAAACAGGGTTATCGACGCATCGCTACCCTGGCAGAAGATTACAGTTATCCGCATGGGCAAATTGGTGCGTTCACTATTCAGTTCTGTCGACTTGGCGGAAAAATAATTGAGAAGTTCTGGGTCGCGCTGGGTACCGTTGATTACCGTTCGATTGTAGAAGCGCTGCCACCGGATATTGATGCGCTGCTGGTGGCGTTAGGCGGAACGGATGCCATAAAATTTCTTCAGCAGTATGACAGCGTGGGCGGGAAACTGCCGCTGATTGGCGGGTCGATTACGGTTGACCAGACGGTATTGGGCACACGCGGCGCATTGTCCGAGCGTTTAGTAGGTATGGCGACATCTGGCCCGGTTGCTGATGATAATCCCGACCCGGCGTGGCAGCATTTTGTGGCAGCCTATCGCCAGCGTTTTCCCAAAGGCTTATCTTCCCCAACGCCCTCGTGCTATGGATATTACATCAATACCAAAGCGGCACTGCTGGGATTGCAGCTTGTGAATGGCGATCTTTCGGACAAGCAAGCGGGTTTTCAGAAGGTGTTACGCGAGTTGGAATTTAATGGGCCAACCGGCAGGGTGCGTCTCGATCATAACCGGCAGGCAATTGCTAACAATTTCATAACGGTTGTGGATAAACGAACTGACGGGAGCCTGTATAATCGTTTAGTGAAAACCGTTCCAAAGGTGAACCAAACACTGGGCATACCCGAAGATGAGTATCTGGCAATCGGCCCGTTTAATCGTGACAACCCGCCTGCATGTCCCTAAATTTAAGCTGACACGGAAGCGCCTCCTGCTGATTATCCTGCTTGTGGTAGTTGTGGGAGGTTTGGCATATTTCTATTTCAGTTCTCCATTGACCCGCATGAATGCCGCGCGAGCACAGTGGGACAGCACCGGAATCCATGACTACCGCATCGTTGCCAAATACGAAATCCCGTTCTTTGACTGCCAGCAGGATTTAGAAGTGCGTGACGAGGAAATCACATACCGTTATGAGGATGGCTGCGGCGGTGGGAATGCCCCATTTGATGCGCTGATCGTGAGTAATCTGTTTAAACGGATTGAGGCTAATGCAACGAACCCCGCCTGTGGGGCGAATGGATGCGCTTGCGACGGCCCGATTGGGATTGATGTTATCTATGACCCGGAGCGGGGTTATCCGCAGCAGTTGATTTACCGGACGATGCCGGAACTGCGCTGGCATTATCTGGAATACTGGCAGGCGCAGTTTTCCGGTAATCCAGTATGTCCACTCTCAGCAAAAAACGCACTACCCCCCAGCAGCGAGACAATCACTGTGCTTTCCCTAAAGCCCCTTAAGCCCGCTAAAACGGAGTTGGGCATTGGCACACTTCCACTGAGTACGGCTGAAGCGCCGTAATGATTTCAGAATGCGGGGAAGCGAATGGTAATGTGCGTGCCCTGTTTGGGTTGAGAAACAACCTGTAAATCACCATCATGCAGGTTTGCGAGGCGTTTGGCGATGGTAAAGCCAAGACCGACCCCCTGCTGCTCGAAAAATTCGCGTCCGAACTGCATATATGCGCCCATCTGGTTGATGTTGCTCGCGGTCATGCCCCGCCCATAATCGCGGATTGAGAGGACGAAGGACTGATCTTCCTGAAAGGCTTTCACTTCAACAGGTGTGCCCCTGGTTGAAAATTTAAAGGCATTATCGACTAATTCATGGACAATTTTCTTAAGATTATCTTCGGAGATACGCAGCGCCATGCGGGCTGCATCCAATTGCAGATCAGGCAGGCGGTCATAGGCAACGGCTTTTTGCTGGGCGGCATCGCCAATAATCGTGCCAGCATTTTTGACGAGGTGATTACGGGCGGCTTCACGCTCGATGGCATCCAACTGGATGACTTCTAGTTGGGCATAGACCAGATAATTTTCGATGAGATGCTCCAGCCGTTCGCCTGCTGAGGAGATGGCTTGCGCGGATTCAAGTATATCCTCAGGTGAAGCGCGGTGATGATCCATTTCCATCATCTGGGCGTAGCCAAGAATAACACCGAGCGGCGTGCGGAATTCGTGGGGGAGCGCATAAACAATGTTGCGGCGTAAGGTCTGCAAATTGGTATCGTGCTTTTCTTCGATCACAGCCCGTTTTTGTAACTGGGTTTGGACAGCAGCCAATACATCGCCGGGGTCAACAGGTTTGGGCAGGTAATCGTCCGCACCGCGCACCATACCGCGCCGGATGTCGCGCTTATCATTCTCAATCGTGAGGAGGATAATCGGGATGGTATTGGTTTTGGGGCGGTTGTGGAGTTCGTCCATCATGGTGTAACCGTCCATCCGGGGCATTTGGATGTCTGAAATAATGAGATCGGGGATGGTTTGTTCGGCGATGTTCATGGCCGTTATGCCATCCCCCGCAGTGAGGATGTCATAGCCCGCAAACTTCAATGTATCAATGAGAAATTTGCGAACAGCCTCCTCATCGTCTACTACAAGGATTCTTGGCATTGCTGCTTGGGCTTTCTGTTACACTGCACATATCGCTCATTAAAGCACAATAATCCCGAAAGCGGAACTACATCATTTGAAAATCTATACGCTTAAACAACAAATAGTACGTAAGTAAGGCTGCGTGTTATAATTCGCTCAATGAAACAATGGGTGTGACTGTAGAAGTAGTGGGAGGAAATGGGATGTTACAAGCCATTATTGATCGTATGCTGCTCACCTGGCAACTGTTGCGTGATCCGCGCGTGCCGTTGTGGACGAAAGTCATTCCGGTTGCTGCTATTGCTTACGTGCTTTCGCCACTGGATCTGATCCCTGATTTCCTTATCGGTTTAGGCCAATTGGATGATCTAGGCATCATCATCGGCGGGATGCGTTTGTTTGAGGCGGTTGTGCCGGGTTATCTTGTTGATGAACATCGTATCGCGATAGCCCGACGACATAAGCCCATGGAAGTGGTTGAGTCGCCGGGTTATCGGGTGCTGGATTCAGAGGATAAAACCGAATAAGCCATAAGCTGTTAGCGATTAGCAAAGGTAAAAGGCTGATTTTTTCAGCGGGAATACAGCCTATAGTTTGTCAATTTGCCAGAGAGGGCGCATCGCGATGCGCCCCTACAACCCGATATTTCTCTACAGATTCGCAAAAGTGTCGTCCGCTGAACCTGTAACGAGGGAGTCAATTGCAGCGGGAATTCGCTTTAGCGAAGCTGCAAGCGCTGATTCTGGACTTCCGTCATAGCTTCAATCGTATCCTGCAAGCTGGAGACTTCATCCTGAATTTCCAGCCGCAGCCGCTGGGCACGAGCGCTGTCCACTTCTTTGGTTCCGAGCAGCGACATCTGTGCGTAAATCGTTCCGAGTGAAGACAACGTGCTTTCAAGCTGGATTTCCGCGCGCTTGATGCTGTTCGCAGTGGCTTCCAGATTATCCTGCTGCTGCTGAAGCTGTTTGATCTGGCTTTGCAGATCACGCTGCACGTCGGGGTCTTGCTCGCGTTTCAGACGGATTTCCGCTTTTTCGATCTGCTGCGGAACCATTTTACGATCTCGTTCGACCAATTCGTTATTGTCGAAGGCATCAATATGCAGCGCCAGATCGTACATGTGACCGATCCAGTCGTTAATGTCGGCTACAGTCTGCTGCATACTGGTGCGCATGGCTCCCTGATGCCGTTTTGCCAGTGCGAGCATGTTGCGGCGGTATTCCAGCGCACTTTGGAGGCGCTGACGCGAGACTGGATTTCGAATTTGACCGAGGTCATACTGGCTGTCAAATTCGCGAGCGATGGCCTGACTGGCTGCGTCCGGATCGGTCAGATTGGCGATGACGAAAGCGACTTCTGCCAGGCCGCCACCCACTAACCAGAACCAATCCTGCCAGCCGGGGAATGGGTCTTTTACAGCAAAAAACAGAATCATTGTGACCACGAGGGTTAGTGCTGTCTGCCAGCTAAACACAGCACTACGCATGATTGCGCCGAGGGCGCGGTCACGAACTGGATTCGATGCATTTGAGGACATGTGAGTTACTCCGCGTTTACCGTTATGTATACGGTCAAAAGCCGCGTCAGGTTGCAAAATAGAAACAGGGTCTATTGTAACATATAGACCCTATTGCCGGGATAAATTGTTCCGAACATCGCGCCCCATCCGACTTTTGTGCATACAATAGTCGTTGCGTGGATAATCCTCATCCCTGTCATGTGAGAGATTGCACTGGTTGGCCTGCCTCATAACCACGACAATTCAGCTAATTGTTTTGTTTGAACCAATTCGACATCCATAGTGGGTTGATTGACCCTTCGAACGGATTGCGATTTACATGGGATTTCAGAATCTCACCGGGCAGACCATCGGACAGTATGAACTGGGCGAACTGCTCGGTATAGGGGGAATGGGCGCAGTTTATCGTGCCCATCAACGCAATCTCTCACGTGAGGTTGCCTTCAAAGTGCTGAACCTCGCCATAGCTGCTAATGCTGAGGACGTGGAGCGATTCAATCGTGAAGCAAAGACGGCTGCATCACTGGAACATCCGCACATTATCCCCATTTATGACTACGGGTCACGTGACGGAATTACATTTCTTGCCATGCGCCTGCTGCAAGGGGGTTCGCTGGCTGAACGCTTGAAACAACATGCCGACATCCCGACTTCTCTGGGTGAGGCTGCTGATTTGCTCAGGCAGCTTTCCGGCGCGCTGGATTATGCTCACAGCCGTAACGTCATTCATCGGGACATCAAATCCAGCAATGTCATGTTTGACACACACGGCACAGCCTATTTGCTGGATTTCGGCATCGCGAAGGTACTGGAGGGATCAGCCCCTCTAACAGCATCGGGCATCATGATGGGAACGCCAACCCATATGCCGCCGGAACAGTGGCGTGGTGATCCGATTACGCCCGCAGCCGACCAGTATGCGCTGGGCGTTATGATGTATGAAGTGCTGACAGGCAGGGTTCCTTTCGAAGCCTCGACCCCTTACGGATTGATGGCAAAGCACTTAAATGATATGCCGACTCCGCCACAGCTTTTCCGGGCAGACATCCCACAGTCAGTGGCTGCCACGTTGGAAAAAGCGATGGCGAAAGATCCGGCTGATCGCTTCCAGACCGCAGCAGACTTCTCACAAGCCTTTGATGCCGCAATTATTGGGGTTGAAGGTCAGGCCAGCCAACTTTTCACCTTCCGCCTGGAGCGCGCCGCACCTCTCGCCAAAACACCACCGCGACCAACGCCTGTTATGCCTGAACTGCCAACAGTCGTTCCCACCACTGAGCCAACTGTACCCAGACGTAATCCGCTGCGCCGCCCGTTGATTGTAGGGGGAACTGCCGTTTTACTACTGGTCATTGTCATTGCTTTGGTATGGCAGGCAACCGCGAATCAATCCACGCTAACGGAGGCCGCGCATCTCGAAACACAGGCCTATCAGATTTATAAAGTTACGCTTGAGGCACAGATTGCCGCTACCCATACCATCGAAGCCAGTGTAACCATTGGCGCGATTCTGGATCGCTATGTGACGGGCACGAGCGTGGCGGTTGCCAGCGAAAACGCCCATCAGACGGTTATCGCATCCGGCTTGACACTGACAGCCTCTACGCAGCCGTTCACCGCAACATCCCTGCCAGTTATCACACCGACTGCTACTCTGACCAGTACGCCGAGTTTCACTCCCTCACCGACATCGACTGATACGCTTGAACCGACTGCTACCCCTACAGCGACTGAGAATATAGCGCTTACAGTTCATGCAGTGACCGAAGCGGCAGCCACCGGAACCCGTGTCGCAGAACAGGCACTTGATGCGCAGGACACCCTGAACGCGCAGGCCACGCTGTATGTGCCTACCAACACTCCTCAACCCTCCGATACATTGACAGCAACCCTGACATCGACAGCAACACCGTCCCCATCAGCCACGCCAACCGATACGCTGACTTTTACGCCGACACCGACCTCAACATTCACCGCGCAGCCCACTCCAACGCCAACCGAAACGCTTGACCAGACAGCGACGGCTGATGCTCTGAACAATGCCACTGCTACACAGGCAGCTATTGTGACCCAACTGTTTGAGGCGGCGCAGGTTGAGCAGGCAACCCTGAGCGCTCAGATCATTGCGACACAGGTAGCGCAAACCATGTCGGCTATAACGGCGCTAACCAATGTGCCCACCCTGACACCATCGCCGTCGGTCACTTTAACGATGACCGCTACACCAACACCTACCGATTCACAAGTCATCGTCTCAACTCTAGCGCCGCTCGGAGTCATCTCATCGACTGGGGATGTCAATATGCGTGGTGGGCCGGGGACAGGTTACGATACGCTGCGCAAACTGTCTTCTGGCACGCAGGTGACTGTCATTGAACAGAGTCCCGATACGGGTTGGTATCATGTCCAACTCGGCGATAGCACAGAAGGCTGGGTAGCATCTCAATTCCTGAGTGTCATCGGCACGCCTACGCCTACGCCGCTGCCTGCGACGCTGATCGCGTTGGCACAAGGCCCAATTGGGCGCAACAGCGACTGGTATCCGCTGGTGGAGACATTCGATGATGTCGAAATGGTACTGGTGCCCGCAGGATGTTTCATAATGGGCAATGAGAATGAATTCAATGCAAATCCTACCAAGCGAATTTGCTTTGACAAACCGTTCTGGATTGACCGTTATGAAGCCTATTTCTCAAGCATGGATAGAACGCCGCTGATTGGAAGCTGGCCGAATGCCAATACCATATGCCTAGACCGCAATAAGCGTTTGCCAACCGAGGCCGAATGGGAATATGCAGCGCGCGGCCCATCCGACTGGGCGTATCCCTGGGGTAATACATTTAATGTGGATAACATCTTCGTCCAACCGAATCACAGCATCACTACGCAGATTGGCAGTAAACCTGCCGGCGCATCGTGGGTCGGAGCAATGGACATGATTGGCAACGCGGCTGAGTGGGTCAGTTCGTTATACTGGCCTTATCCCTACGATGCTAATGATGGTCGGGAAAACCCCACTGATACAACGCATCAACGTTCGCTGCGCGGAGAACCCGCCGGGAGTTATAGTGGTTACCAGCGTCAATGGAATCCACCAACCGCGCCTAATGGTTTTCGCTGTGCCCGTGATTATCAAAATTGATGGTACGGATCGGAACGCGGAAAAAATAATTACAGGGCGGTCAATAAACCACCCTGTATATTCATTCTATAGAGGTGAGCAAGCGGGGTGAATTAGCCGCCGCTGCTTTGTTCGCCGCCACTGCCACCGGCTGCACCGCCCAGGAGGCGTTTGCGGCGTTCTTCCAACTGGCGATCCACTTCGCTGCCGCGTACTGCTTCTTCTACCTGTTCGGAGAGATTCGCGGTTGCCATATCCAGGCGAGCGTCTTCTTTATCCAGCCGCGAGCGGATTTGATCAGTCAGGCTGCTGATTTCCGCATCACCTACGTTAGCCAGTGAGTCCAGACTCTTAACGGTCTTGGTGGTCACTTTCTTGGCCTCGGTCAGTTCGATGAGGGCACGCAGATGTTCGCGTTCCTGCTTGATGGTGGTCAGGCGGCCTTCCAGCTTGAGGCGCATGTCCAGCATCTTTTCATACTGACCCTGCTGATCCTGCCACTGCTGGTAGTATTCCTGTGAAAGCTGCTGCTTGGTATTGAGTTCGGCCTGGGCTGCGCCTGCCAGATCGTCCTTGCCTTTTACGATCAGGGTGTCGATGTCGCGATCCAGCTTTTCCGCGGCGGAGGCAAATTCCTCATACTTGCGCTTGAGCGTTTTGACAGTGCCGCCGACGGTTGCTGCCGAGTCTTCCAGCGCTTCGAGATTGCGTTCTACCTGGCGGATATATTCGTCCATGACCTGGACAGAATTGGTTTCCAGTGCCCGGTCAACAATCGCGTGCATATTTGCACTCACTAAGGTATTGATTTTTTCAAACAAAGTCGGAGCCATGAAAACTTCTCCTCATGGGACATTACACGTGGATAATACGGATATTACGTTCACAGTATAGCGCAAGTTGCAAAATTTCGGGCTATTTATTCAATGGAATGATGATTTTGAATGTACTGCCGACTCCAACTTCGCTTTCCAGGGTAGCATGACCGCCGTGTAAACGGGCAATACCCTGCACAATGGCTAAACCTGAGCCTGAACCCTGGTCTTCATTCACAGCGCGATTAATCTGGTAAAAACTCTTCCAGATATTGTCGAATTCATTTTTGGGGATACCGCGTCCTTCGTCTTTTACCCAGATGATCACCTGATCGTCGTGGACGTGAGCACCCATCACAATCGGTTTACCGGGCAAGGAGAATTTGCAGGCATTGCTGATTAACTGCGTTACGGCGGCGGTCAGGTATTCTCCATCGCCGATAAAAATCGGAATCTCAGAACTGATGTCCATTGAGCAGGGATGCTGTTGCAGGTCTTTTTGCCGTATACAGGCACTTTCGAAAATGCTGCTGATTTCGGTAATCTGGGTTTTGCGCCAATCAAAGGTCTGCTTGGCATCGTTGGTTTCCAGTTCGACCAACAGGATGAAATTTTCCACCAGATTCCGCAGCCGATCAGCACCGCTGCTGACCCCTTTCACATACGAAACCATCTCTTCCTGCGTCAGTTCGTGGGTGCTGGCGTTATTGAGCATATCAGCATAGGCCACCACAAAGGTGAGCGGGGTGCGGAATTCATGATTCAGCATGGTCAGAATTTGTCGTTTAAGGGCAGACATGCCAGTCGAATGAATTTCGTTCAGGTGGCGGTGACGTTCCAGACGGGTTTCAATTTTGACCAGCAAATCAGTCGGGTCATAGGGTTTGACGACATAATCGTCGACACCGAGCCGCAAACCGCGATGCTGATCGGCCTTTTCACCTTTAGCAGTCAGAAAAATAAAGGGAATAGTCATCCAATGCGGTTCTTTGCGGACTTCTTTAAGAAATTGAATACCGTCCATGCGCGGCATCATAATATCTGAAAGGATGAGGTCAGGTGGGGCAGCCTGGTCATTCAAAACATCCAGCCCAAGGCTTCCATTTTCTGCGGTCAGCACTGCATAGCCATCCAATTCAAGGATGTCGCGAATGCCTTCTAACAGATGTACATCGTCCTCAACCACGAGAACTTTGGCTTTACCCATTCCTGCAACCTCCGACATTTTGTCTGTCCTGTAATCTTTGTTTACATTATCACTATGGCATCATCTTTTTTAAGCGTCAATAGGGATTTGCGCCACGGGCGATGTCGAGCAAATCGGCTAATAGACCAAATCCGGTTTGCAATTTTCCGGCACCAGAGCCGACTAACGTGACCTTGCCGAGCAGGTCGGTGGTATAGGTGACGGCATTGGTTGCGCCGGAAACGGCTGCCAGCGGATCGGTGAGTGGAACGCGGACAGGTTTGACACTGCCAGCGGTGGGCGTGACGTGTACGACGAGTTTCCAATGTTCACCAGCGGCTAGTGCGGCTTGAACGTCGGCTAAGGTGATGCCCGTGATGCCAGTGACATCCATATCATTGAGGGTCATGGTGCTGTTGAACAAGGCGCGGGACAAAATGACCCCTTTGCCAGCAGCATCCCAGCCACCAACATCGGCGGTAGGGTCAGCTTCGGCATAGCCAAGCTGCTGGGCTTGTGCTAAAGCGGCTTCGTAGGTCATGCCGTTTTCCATCTGCGTGAGGATGTAATTGGTCGTGCCGTTGAGGATGCCCTGTGCTTCGGTGATGCGGCAGCCGGCGAGGGCTTGCATAGCCAGACGGATGGAGGGGGTGCCAGCCATGACGGTGGCTTCAAACAGGAGGCGTTTACCAGCGTTACGGGCACGCTGCTGGAGTTCATTATAGGCGACAGCGACAGGGCCTTTATTGGCTAAAACGACATGTTTTCTGGTTTCGAAGGCGGCATAACAGATGTCGAGAGCAGGCTGTCCGGTCTGGAGGTTGGTGGGGCTGACTTCGACCACGACATCGGCATTGCAGAGGCGTACCAGTTCGAGGCTGTCCTGGTTGCGGTTGAGGCCGAAGACATCCGGGTAATGATCGAAGTGACCTTTAGCAGAGGCTTCCAGTAAGGTGGGAATGTCCAATCCATCGGGGTGATAGAGGGAGCCACGAGAGCGGGTTGTTACCGCGACGATTTGCGCTTCAAATCCATATTGGTTTTGCAAATCGGCAGCTTTATCACGGAGGATTTCGGCTAAACCCTGACCGACTACTCCAAAGCCGATGAGCGCCAGTTTCATCATGAATAAGTCCTTTATTGAGTGATTGTTCAGATGAGCCAGTCTACCCAACGCAGGTGGATTTTGAAAGGAAACAAACGTATAGACTGTAATAATCCATTTGGGAAAGTTTGTATGTGTTTTAGCGTTGAGGGAAAAAATAGCACCTGTTTAACAGGTAAAAACAGGTGAATATTGGAAATCAGTTTGTAATTGTTTGGATAGGTAAACGATGATTTTGGAAGACTCTATTTGATGACGCGCAGGCGGAGATGCGTAGCGGCGGGAGTCTGGCTGACTCCAATATTTTCCAGTTCGATGTGCTCCGTGCCGATGTGGTCGAACAGGCGCGTGCCAACACCGAGCAGCACAGGCGCGATATGCAGATGCATTTCATCAACCAATCCAGCTTTGATGTACTGCTGAATGAGATTCGCGCCACCCATCAGCCATACATTTTTATCACCAGCAGCAGACTTGGCCTGCTTAAACGCGCTTTCGATACCATCCGTGACATAGATAAATCCAGCAGGTTTGTTCTGCGGCGGTGTTTTGCAAATGACAAAAGCGGGTACATTGAAAGGCGTTACGCCTTCCCATCCCGAATTGATGCCCACGTCATAGGTGTGTTTGCCGACCAGTACCGCACCGACACTGGCGAGAAGCTCTTCTTTAAGTTTCATATCAGCAGGATACTTGGTGACGAACATCCAATCGTGCAGACGCATTCCACCTTCTCCAAGCGGGTTCTGTAGACTAACGTTTGGCCCCGCGATAAATCCATCCAGGGATACCGTGAGATCCAGAATAACTTTGCTCATATTGGGACTCCGTCAATCAACTCTGCAAGTTGAAACCATGCGGCTAGACCTTTTTCCAGAGTGCCATGTATTTGTTGCGGTATTTGGTGTCCTGTTCGATTTCAATCCAGGCCAAAGCTTTCTGGCGGATGGTATCGTCCTTCACGACATCGTAGACATTTCGCAAGGACTGGATGATGTCGTAACGGATGAGGGTACAGTTCTTTTCGTCGATACATGCGTTGAAGCGGCCTTCCAGACCATCCAGATATTTTTGCTGCTGCGGCTTGCCGACCACGCCGACTTTCCAGAGGGATTGCATACAATGACGGGCGGTGACAAAGCGTTCGTCTTGGGTGACTGCCAGGAGACGGTCAAAATCCCTGAGCATCCGGTTTTCGGGGTCGCTCTTCGCCAGATTGCAGAGGATCTGGGCGGCGATGGCGCGGATGTGATTATCTTTATCGGTCAGGTTGGTTACGAGGTCGTCCCACAGGCTATAAGCCCAATCAACGGGCTGGTTGGTGGCTTCGAGGACAGCGAAAAATGCCTGATTCTGCAATTCGCGGTCGGTAGACTTGAGGTTATCGAGATTGGTTTGGGTGGTTTTATCCACTGCATTAGTCCTTATTCGAATACAAAATTGAACCGCCGAGTCAGCGAGGACAGCGAGAAAATGCCAGCGGGAGGGAGGGCGCTTCGCGAAGCGCCCCTACAGCCGAATGGGAGCACAAGCAGGTGGTTTCTATTCGGCTTCCCAGGGTGTCATGAGTTGAATGAAGTTGCCATCCGGGTCGGCGAGGGTGGCAATCCACCCACCGCCCATCTCATAGGGTTCCTTGATGATGGTGGCATTCAACTTTTGAAGCCGCTCAAATTCTTCTTTTACGGCTGTAGTTTCCAGGTTAAGAATAATCCTTGATGGCTCTTTGGCCTGACCTTTGACTTCGGAGTGTGCGCCGATGCTTAGCGAACAACTACCGGCCTGCCACATGTGCCATTCGCCTTCGGTCATGTCGGCTGGTCTGTTAAAGACTTTCGCATAAAATTCCGCCAGCATTCCGGGCTGAGCGGTTCCAATCATGATCGAATTCAAGTTCAGATTTGCCATGTTGATTTATCCTCTATAAGACTCGTTGACGTTGGGCAGCTCTTTTTCGGGAGCGGTCTTACTTCATAATTCGGTAGGACAGCAATATGTGATGGGCGAAGGAAAATTGATCTGTCACGGGAGGGTCTGAGACCCTCCCATACGGGAAAAACAGCGTCCTGTCTCATCAAAATAGTCGTTTCCACCGTTTAGTGTGGTGCTACCCATATTTGCGTGAATTGGATTATAGACCATTTGTTCTTATTGTGTCAAGCTCATTTGAGCATATGTATGTCATGAAATTATGGGCTACAGAGGGCGCTTCGCGAAGCGCCCCTACGAAAATCATGAGTGCCGCTTACTTTGTAGAGATTATTTGTGACAAGTATAGCCTCAAGAACTGCACGCCTATTGTGTCAATATGTAGAACAACATTTGTTTAGGTTAGACTAACGGCTTATAGCCATTCTGTGCTAAAGTCAAAATGCTCGATGGAGTTTTGGAGAAGATGAAGCGATGCCTCGTAAACAACCCGAATTCACAATGGAAGCACCCGGGCGATCCAGACGCACGAGTGGATACGCTTTCTGGATGACCGCTTCTGACCGTAAACTGCTTATGGCTGTGCGCTCGATGCGCTGCGTCGCCGGGATGAAACGTTCTCTCAGCACCGGGCGGATTCTGGTCGAACTGAGCGATGAGCATGACCCGGATGAAGCGTGGCACTGGATTCGCAAGGAAATAGAGGATAGCATCAATGAAGTTGAACTGGACGACATCTGGATTGAGGCTATTAAGTGGATATTGTGAGTGACACCATCGCTGTCCGCCCGGATGAGCAGCTTGATGAGGCTCGTCTGGCGGATTATCTGCGGGGACAATTAGAAGGCTCCGACGCGCCGCTGACCATACGACAATTTGGCGGCGGCGCGGCTAATCTGACCTATTTGCTGGATTATGGAACGCATCAATATGTGCTGCGCCGTCCACCACTGGGGCCAGTCGCGCCGTCAGCGCATGATATGGCGCGGGAGTTCCGGGTGCTTTCGGTGCTGCATCAGAATTTCCGCTATGCGCCGCGCGCGTTTGTCTTTTGCGAAGATGTATCGATTATCGGTGCGCCGTTTTTCGTCATGGAACGGCGGCAGGGAATCGTCGTGCGCCGTTCGATACCAGACATTTACGCCGGGATACCCGATGCGCCACGCCGGATGAGTGAAGCGCTGGTGGATGCGCTAGTGGATTTTCATGCGGTTGATTACAAGGCTGTCGGATTGGAGACTCTGGGCAAGCCCCTCGGTTATGTCGAACGGCAGATTGAGGGCTGGTACGGACGCTGGCACAAAGCCAAAGTCGATGATTTGCCGCAGATGGACACGGTTCACCAATGGCTGATTGAACATCTGCCTGTGTCAAGCGCGGTAAGCCTCGTCCACAACGATTATAAGCTGGATAACGTCATGCTGGCGGCGGATGATCCGGGGAAACTGGTTGCCATTTTCGATTGGGATATGTGTACGCTGGGCGATCCGCTGGTTGATCTGGGGGCGCTGGTGACGTACTGGACAGAGCCGAGTGACCCGCCTTATATGCAGATGACGGCGATGATGCCTGTAGGTGACAGTCGTTTTCCGACACGGGCTGACATTATTCAGCGTTATGCCGAAAAAAGCGGACGGGATGTTTCGCACATCACTTTTTATCACGCGCTTGGTTTATATCGACTGGTGGTGATCTGCGCACAGATTTTCATCCGTTACAAGCGCGGTCAGACACAGGATACGCGTTTTGAGGCGTTCGGCACGATGATTCCTTTATTGGCGCAGGCAGCGCAGGAAGTCGCGATGGGTCAGGCATTGTGAAATTACACTTATTTCGCCACCTGTGGGGTGTCAATGAGACATGGGAAACGGTCTTCCCACTCATCAAGGCCAATGGATACACAGGGATTGAAGCCCCTTTACCAAGCGATGAGGATAAGGCGCGATTCAAGGCACTGCTGAAAGAATATCATTTCGAGTATATCCCGCTGATTTTTACCAGCGGCAAAACGGTTACTGAGCATATTGAGTCATTTCGTGCAGGTATCGAGACAGCATCGCAATACAGACTACGCCAGATTACCAGTCACAGCGGCGTGGATGGATGGAGTGACCGCAAAAGTAAAGATTTTTTCGAGCACGTTTTAAAAATTGAAGCAGAATACGGCATACCAGTTGCCCATGAAACGCATCGGGGACGCATTTTATATAACCCCTGGGTGACACGGCGTATGCTGCGACGATTCGATGATCTGAAGCTGTGCTGTGATTTCAGCCATTGGGTATGCGTGACCGAACGTCTGCTGGACGGTGAATTGAGCATCATTCAATTAGCGGCGAACCATTGCTATCACATCCATGCGCGGGTGGGATATGCCGAAGGGCCGCAGGTGAGCGATCCACGTTCGCCGGAATTCCGAGTGGAACTGCAAGCACATGAGAAATGGTGGCAGATGGTGTGGGATGCGCAGGAACAGCAGGGATTCAGAGTTAGCACTTTAACGCCGGAATATGGCCCACCGCCGTATCTGCATACGCTGCCGGGGACAGATGTTCCAGTAGGTGATGTGTGGGAAATCTGTGAGTGGCAGGCCAAACGCGAGGCGGAGTTGTTCGCTCAACGGGGATAAGTAAGGCAAAGCGATCAGGGCGCAGCATGCTGCGCCCCTACAGAAGGCGCGCTATTGGCCGGATGATTCCTGTGCTGCCATCCATTCTAAGTAGGCGGCTTCATCGACGAGCGTACCGCCAGTCACTTCGGTGTTCAGCAGCTTGTGATTGCTGTCGAAGGTCAAATACAATTCAGCGCTGCGGGTGCATTTGTAGGTTGTCCCACGCGCGTTTTTGCGGACGAAATACCCTTTTCCGTCATCATCCAGACTGGGTTCGTTATTCACGTCCACCCGCACCTTCACGATTTCCTGACAGCCGTTGGGCTTGATGTAAAAGTAGATGCCGTTTTTATCGCCGGAGGAACCACCCGCTCCGCCGCTAAACAGTTTCTTCAAAAAATCCATAGAAAACGCACTCTCTACTGCTATCCAGAAACGGCATTTGATGTGCCGCTGCTAACGATCATTTCCGGTATTTTAACTCGCTGATGCTCTTTCAGCACCCACCAGAGCAGCACCCCCCAATAGACCAACAATACAGCGGTTGTGTAATAGGCCTGCCAATTGGCATTTGCCAAAAATGAGAGGTCGATCAGCACGATCAGCAGGAGGCCGAGGCGGAGGTTTTTTTGAAAGAAGGGGATAATCCCTATCGCCAGTACCGTCAGGACATTGTTCCCGGCGGCATAGGGTGAAACGAGGAGCGAGGCGGCGATGAGCATCCCGGCCTTCTCGCGTGAAAATTCTGTGCGTGTCATCCAGATGATGACCAGATTCGCCAGCAGGAAGCCTCCCCATATCACCACCTGTATCGCACCGGGGAGAAATCCGGTGCGGTTCATGGCTGCTGCCAGACTGGCATCCATGATGCTGCCCTGCTCCCAACTGGTCAACATCGAACCGAGCCAGTCGCGTCCGAGCCAGAGCATGGTGGGTATGACAACGACAGCCAATCCCACAAGCGTTTTCCAGAAGATCGGTCTGGGCAGCACGAGCAGCATATATAAACCCAGAGCGACCATCAGCAGCACGACTTCCTGCGGTTTGGTGACGGCCAGCAGAATTCCGGCGGCTAGGGCATAAGGCTGTTTTGTACGAACTGCGTAGGCAATGAGTGTTACCCCGCCAATAATCAGCGCTTCGAGATTGCCATCCGCTGCGTGACGGAGGGATGGAAAGGATAATACCAGCAGTACATTACTGACCCAATACAGCCATTTTTTGCGCGTTCTGGGCACACTGGCGACCAGTGCGGCTGTGGTGAAAAACACGATCAAGCCCCAACTGGCACGCATCGGAAAGAAGCCCAAGGGCAGGATAACCAATCCATCCCAGGGCGGAATCAGGAGCGGGTCGGGCGGCGGCCCCGTGAAGACATCGGTATGGTGATAACGAAGCTGACCGTCATGAATGGAATACCATAACTGCTTCCAATCAATTGCGAGGGAAGTGTTTTCGATAGGCAGCAGATTAAAAAATACGACGAACAGAGTCGCGGCAAATAAAATACTGAGTGCCAGAAAAACGATACTGATGATGCCGGGGGATCGAGACATGCGATTACTTTCCTTCAACTGTATCCCTGAGCATAGCATGAATTGAAAAGCCCCATGCCTTAACGAGGCTTTCAGACGGATAGTTCACTGCTGCACGTTCGCAGGTTACTCGCTCAGTGTCACCAGATTGGCGAAGTTGGCGGAAAGGCGTTTGATGCCGACTTTGGTGTCCTTAAAGCTGACAGTGACTTCTTCATCTCCACCGCCGCTGGGTTGACTCATGATGACGATGCCATCGCCAAATTTGCTGTGGCGCACTTTTTGTCCGGCTTTGAAGCGCAGGTCGGGCTTTTTCGCTGCTGGATAAGGCGCAATCTGCTTGCGGGCGGCGGTGGCAGGACGCGAGGACTCACGATCCCAGGTGGTTTCTTCCAGAAGACGCTGCTGGTCACGCTGCTGCAAAAGGCGGGTAGACATACCCTCCATCAAGCGGGTGGGAATATCGCCTAAGAAGCGCGAGGGCATTCCGGGTGTGCTGTCGCCATAAATCAGGCGGCGGAAGGCGAAGCTGAGATAGACACGCTGCATGGCGCGGGTGATACCGACATACATGAGGCGGCGTTCTTCCGCCATGCCGTCCGGTTCCTCGAAGGAGCGCATATGCGGCAGGAGTCCTTCTTCCAAGCCCGTCAGGAATACGACAGGATATTCCAACCCTTTGGCAGAATGGAGCGTGAGCAGCGTGACGACATTAGAATCTTCCTTGATGGCATCGACATCGGCGACGAGGGCGATGTCTTCCAAAAATTCGTTGAGGGGCTGGCCTTTTTTCTCTGAGAGCAGACCGCGCAACTCGCGCACGTTTTCGTCACGGTCTAAGGCTTCTTCCTGTGTTTCGCTGGTTTCATGCAAGTGCATCATGTAACCGATACGCGCCATGATGTCATCGAGCAGGGCTGCCAGATCGCCGCCCTTTGCCAGTTCGCGCCATTCAGCGAGCATGAGAGCAAAATCGATCAGCTTTTTGCTTGTACTGGCGCTTAAGGGGGTGACTTCGCCATTGACCAGCGCATCCATGCCCTGTGAATAGGTCATGTGCTTTTTGCTCGCCCACGCCTGAAAGTCTTCAACGGATTTTTTGCCGATGCCGCGTTTGGGCACATTGATGATGCGGTTGAAGCTCACACTGTCGTCGCCATTGTTAATCAGCCGGAGATACGCCAAAAGATCGCGCACTTCGCGGCGTTTATAGAAGCCGACACCTCCGACGAGCTTATAGGGAATGCCTTCGCGGATGCAGGCATCTTCCAGCGCGCGGGATTGGGCGTTGGTGCGGTACATGATGGCGAAGTCTTTGTAATCGAGATCGTCTTTGCGGCGTAAGTCCTCGATGGTTTTCAGCACGAAATCGGCTTCTTCGGTTTCGCTGTAGGCTTCGAACAGGTAGACAGGTGCGCCACCTTTGCGCTCGGTGAAAAGGGCTTTGGGCGTGCGGTGGTCGTTTTTGTCGATGACGGCGCGGGCGGCATCCAACACAATCTGGGTCGAGCGGTAATTCTGTTCCAGCAAAATCACTTTCGCGTTGGGGAAATCCTTGCGGAACTGCATGACGTTGCGGTAATCCGCGCCGCGAAATCCGTAAATGGCCTGATCTTCATCACCGACCACAAACACATTATTTTTGGGCGCTGCCAGCATTTGCACGAGCGCATACTGCGCGGCGTTGGTATCCTGAAATTCATCGACCAGCAGGTACTCGACAAAGTCCTGATATTTTTTCAGCACATCAGGATGGTCGCGGAACAGAATGGCCGTGTCCATGAGCAGATCGTCAAAATCACGGGCATTGTTGGCGACCAGAATTTCCTGATAGCGGGTATAGACGCGGGAGGTGATTTCACCGGGATAGCCTTGTCCGACGAACTGATGGGGGCCGATGAGTTCATTTTTGGCGTTGGAGATGTTGTTGAGGATGGGGCGTGGTTTCCAGCGCTTGCTATCCAGATTGAGTTCGTTGATGGCCTGCGTGACGACGGAAATCTGATCGTCGGTGTCGTAAATGAGATAATCGGTGCGGCAGGCGGTGTGTTCAGCTTCACGGCGCAGGAGTCGGGCGCAAATGGCGTGGAATGTGCCGATCTGGAAGCCTTTCAACCGATCACCGAGCAGATTTTCGACACGCGCTCGCATTTCCCCGGCGGCTTTGTTGGTGAAGGTGACGGCCATGATGGCGCTGGGATGGACACCCATTTCGCGAATCAGGTAGGCGATACGGTGAGTCAGGACGCGGGTTTTGCCGCTGCCGGGGCCAGCCAGCACCAGTATTGGCCCTTCACCTGCCGTGATGGCCTCTGATTGCGCCTGATTCAAATTTGCCAGTAATCCCGTCGCCATAGGTCATGCTCCATCAGTTGATAGGATTGCATTGTCATCCGCCGAGGGCACGCTACGCAGGCCACACGGCTACCTATCCAGACAAGCCCACTAAAGGGGCTAACAGACTGAAACAGGCTTGTATAAATCGTTTAATGCACCCATCAGTTCAATAAGCTGTGATTGTAGCAAAAAAATTCGACTCTGACTTGAATGAAATTTGGTTTGCGGTGAAAATCATTTTTGAGGCGGACACGATGTATCGTGTCCCTACAAAAGCGATGTTTTCGCTGTGGATACAGCATTTAAGGATATAGGAAAATTATTGTGGTACAAACGCTCTCACGGACAACATTGACTGAAGATTTGCGAAAAGCGGCTGAACAGGACGCGCAGATTATCGGATTGATCGATTATGGTTCGAGCAGTGAAGGCCATGCCGATGAATGGTCGGATGTGGATGTGGCGCTGTTCATCCGTGAGGACGATTACGCGGCATTTGAGCGGGAGTGGAAAACATGGGCGGGGCAGTTCGGCACACTAATGCTGGCATATATCAGCGGGGTGCAGCATCCCTGGGCGGTTTACGCGGCGGAACCTGTACCGCTGCGAGTCGATTTTGCCTTTTACCCTGAATCGCGGCTGGATGTGGTGCGGACATTAGCTAAATCCCCTACCAGCGCGGAGTCACTGGTTTTATACGACGGGACGGGTGGAAAACTGACTGAATATGCGGCTCAACTGGTCGGACAATCGCTGCGTCCGCTGGATGAGGCGGCGACCTTCGATCAAGTCTGCGGCGATTTCTGGTATTACCTGCTGCGAACATGGGCGAAATTGCAGCGGGGACAATTGTGGGCGTTTCGTTACGATTACAACATGATTATCACGGGCAATCTGCACGCGCTCTTACGGCTGGAAGTGGGCGCAACCGAACGCTGGCGTGCATCATCGGCCTGTGTGGGAATCGAGGATGTGATTACGCCTGAACGACTGGCGCAGTTGAATGCCTGCATCCCCGGCGAAGATGTGGCGAGCTTACAAGCCGCTATGCGGCGGGCGGCTGAATTGGGAAAAATCGTGTGTGCATCTATCGCCACAGAGCGCGGGTGGTTATGGCCTGAAGCGCTGGCGGAGCAAGTCGAAGCGATTCTTGACAGGTAGGGCAACAATAAGCGCTGGACTGGGTGAAAAAATGCGAAAACAAACCGCAAAGCCGCAGAGGTCACGCAAAGGCGCAGAGGAATTTGAGGTAAAAATATGGCTCAAACTCCCGCCCACCGCTTAGGGTAGTGCTACCACGTGACGAGATGTAACAACTGATATTCCTTTTGTGCTAGTTGTCAGGGCGCTTTTCCGAGGCTATGATGATTACAACAGCAATCAGGTTACTGAGGGCATGAGTCATGGCTAGACGAAAGTATCATCGGCGGCACAGATCATCTGACAAAGAGGAGCGCGTACTATCTCCTGTTCGTATTCAGGCCAATGCACCACAGCCCTCCATCAATCTCAAGTTGATGACCCCAAATACCATCCTGCAACTGCAATCCATCATCGGCAATTATCGGGTGCAGCGGCTTCTGGCACAGCGGGATAGCGATACTGCCGATACCCTTGAAGTGGATGAAGAGACTAAAGCGGCGCGGGTTGAGTGGGATGCGCATAAAAAGATTCACGTTCACTTCGATAAGGGATTCGAGCAATATCTGGCGATTCGTCCGGCTTACCAGAGCGCAGGGATCAGCAATCCAGCGGAATATATCACCAACAATATCGTCGAAGTGACATTTTTCGGTCACAAGACACCCGCTCACCGCGATTTACAGAATCGTTTGCAGCAGGCCGAAGCCGCGCTGAAAAAACAAAACATCACGCCGGACATTCATAGTTTCTGGTCATTCGTGCCGCGTCCCATCCGGGGCAGTACGAAACTAAGCGAACATGCTAAAGGGCGCGCTTTTGACATTAACCCGAAGGAAAATCCGCGCATCATTAAGGCGGCGGATTTGCTGGTGATTAAGGCCATTACAGGCGTAAATATGGCCTCGACACAGAAATTTGAGACTTTGGTTGCGGCCAGCAAGAGTTTCCAAAAGAACTTTAATCAAGGGTGGATCAC
>JBGAGR010000368.1:0-5506 GCA_044226645.1 Aggregatilineales bacterium | reverse complement strand
GTTTGTGGATGATCCATATTTATCCTTGATTTGAGTGGTACTTCAAAAACAACTGCACATTGCCACAGGAATTGCAGGCACGTGCCCGTAAGCCTTCATTATTGCCCAATGGAGCAAAATCTGATTCGCAGAAATATACGCCCCCGGTGCTGCTGGGTAATCCCCAGCGGTAATTGGTACTTCCGCAAATGGGACACGGCGCATAATGTGGATCAGAGATGCGATCATTTTTAGGTTTTTCGTTCATGCGATTTCCTAGTGAACCACTGGACACTCGCACAGCAAGAACACTCACGACCAGTCCATTGGGTTCGACTTATGCTTTATTCAGATGGTTTACTGGCGAAAATGTACACCCGCTGGCTCGGATGTTCAATATCGGGATAGGGGTGACGTTCGACAGTTTCATCAACCTGAAAGCCTGCTTCACGGAGATAGCTGGTCATTTCGTCGGGGAGGAAGAAGGTGAAATCGACAGAAACAGGCTTTTCCCACCAATCGTCGAGATGGATGATGTGATCGCCCTTGTGGAAAGCCATAAACAGCAGGCCGCCCGGTTGCAGAACACGCCGCAGTTCACGTAAAACGTCTGTCACGTCCTCGCGTGGGATGTGGATGATGGAATAAAAAGCGGTCAATCCCGCCAACGAATTGTCATCAAACGGAAGCTTGCGCATATCGCCCTGCTGGAAGGTCATGCCGGGATTCAAACGTTTGGCAATTTCGACCATCCCCGGCGACAAATCCAGTCCAGAGGCATCCACGCCTAGATCATGGATAAACTGCGCCACCTGTCCCGGCCCGCAGCCGATGTCACAGACGCTGCCTTTGCCTGCCGTAGACCGGGCAAACCGCGCCAGCAGTTCACGGTCTAACGGCTTATCTTTCAGCTCGTCGTAAATCTGCCGCGCATATTCTTCCGCTACCGCATCGTAGCTGGATTGCGTTTGAAAAGCATCTGTCACGATTGTTCACTTTCCATTTACTATGGCTTTCGTGTCACAATCAAAAAGCGGTGACACTTGATGGGCAAATAACCATCCTGCTCAATCATCCTATGAATTTCGAGCAGGCGTTCGCGATATTTTTCGATGCTGAAGTCGGGTACCTGCCAGGGTACGGCCTTTAGATAAAACACAACCGCGCCAATATCGGAAATATGCGTTTCGGGAAAAGCTTCGCGTGTTTCTATAATTTCGAAACCAGCATCTTTTAGTTTTTTCGCTTCGCCTTCCAAGGTGATGTACCATCTCGGTTTCGCGCCCATCAGCAGGTCATTGAGGCGCATGTAATTTTCGCCGCCGACCTGCTGCGTGATAAACCAACTGCCGCTTTTCAGGACACGGTAAACTTCACCACTATCGAAAGCCTCATGACGGTTGATGACCAGATCGAATGCGCTATCCTGAAGCGGTAAGATGGGGTGCTTCTCGACATGATAGACGGATACACCCAGCGGCTCTAAACGGGCGCGCGCAATCGGCACATTGGGCGGATAACCTTCAGTGGCGCAGGTATGCAGCGGCAAAGGGGCGAGTGACGACAAAAACTCACCGCCACCCGTCCCCATATCGAGCATGGATTTCGCACTCGGAATACGTTCACGGACGATGTGCGCGTAATCCCAGGGCAGTTCACCCTCCCGCCAGCGATCTTTGACGTAAGTGAAGTCCCACCCAGAGAAATCCTGCGCCAGCGCATCGTTTATGAGTTGGTCGAATTGGGATTCACTATCTGTCACCGTTTATCACCGATCAAATAACTGCACATTCCCACACTTATTGCATTTGCGGGCGATTAGGGGGATTTCCTTTTCCCATAAGCAGCTTTAAAGCTCCCTCCTCAATATCGACAAAAGTAGTCCGGCTGTGCCCTTTCGTGATCCCCAACTATAGTCTTTTGCGCCACAGATGGGGCAAGGGTATCCGTCAAGCCCTTTTGAGGTATAGTTTGCATCACTGCTCAATGTTGTCCTCCGTCCAAAAATGGGCAGTCAAGGCAGACTCTGCTCATGCGAAATGTAAAACCACTTCTTCTGTCGGAATAACTGCACGTTGCCGCAACGCAGACATTCGCGCCCATAAAGCTGATCTGCCTTTCCCTTCCAGAGCACGGGAATCCTAAAACCTCTCCAAAAGCTGGTTGTGGTTGTACCGAACTCGAATTCCGTACCTCCGCAAATGTGACAAGGGGTGTAAAAGTAGTCTGGAAGCTTGCTACTTTTTTCCCCTTTGTTATTGGCGTTTGGTTGTTCCACTGGATGTTTCATCTCCACAACTCGTCTCTATTGACGGTGATTACGTATCGAGCGCCAGTTCGTCCAGAATAACGATGGGTATTTCTGTTACCCGACGTAAGCCAAAATCATTGGTCAGTAACGCATCGCAACCTGCGTTGAGGGCTGTTGCTACCTGAAGTGCATCCGGTGTTTTGAGGTTGTAACGCGCACGCAATTCAGCAGCACGTTCGGCAATCGCAAATGTCACCGGAATCAACTTCAATTCACGGCTCTGGGTAAACATTCTGCGATAGGCAATTTCAACAGTGGAATCGCCGCGCTGCATTGGGTGTGTCAAAGTCTCAGTCAATGTGATTACCGATGTTGCCGCTATCATATGATGAGATGCAATCATCTGCATAATAGCGGACATGCGAGGAAAATAAGTCGGATTTTTCTCGACATAGTAAATGAAAGGGGCACTTTCAATTGCCAGAACACTGACTGAAGCAAAAGCCACAGAGATTTTCACGGGCGATGATCCCATTCACTGCGTAGTTGGTTGATGTACTCTTGTGCATCCGTCCCATCATAAAGGTGAGCGCCAACACCAGCGAAGTCCAACAGACTGTATTCCTTTGGCGGCTCAGCCAGTGTGTCCACAATCCAAGTAATCAACTGCTTGCGTTCTTCAATGTCGAGATGGCTAACTTCTTGCATAATCTCTTGTAGTGTCATTTCTGAATACCTCCAACAGACTCAATCAGCTATCCATTTAGCTATACTTGAGATCATCTATCCCTGTCAACTCTCACCCAAAATCTGTGCAGTGCGGTCAAGGCTGCCGACGCTGTAATACTTCGCGTCCGGGTGATGGACGATGATGGCGGCGGTACTTTGCTCCGGCACGAGTTGATAGCTTTCGGTCAGTGAGACACCGAGTTCAGTTTCGGCCTGTGGCATCAACTGCCACACCAGTTTGTGATCGTCCAGATCGGGACAGGCCGGATACCCCCAGCTATAGCGTTTGCCCTGTTTGGCGGGAATGCCCAATCCCTGATTGACGACCTGACGGTTGACGTAATTGGCAGTGGCTTCTGCCGTTTGTACCGCCAGCCCGTGAAAGAAATAGGCTGCGCTGTAGTTATCGGCCTGCTGCAATTTCTCGAAGGCTTCACTGGCAGCATCCCCGACAGTCACGACCTGCAAAGCTACGGTGTCGATTTGTCCGCTTTCGATAGGCGCGAAATAATCACTCAGGCACAGATATTCCCCGGTAGGCTGGCGCGGGAAGCTGAAACGTGCGACTTCGATTTTCTCCGGCGCGTGACCATTGGCATTAGCGAAGGGCTGCCAATCCCAGACGATCAGATCATCACCATCACGGTTGCAGGGGAAATAGCCGTAGACTGCCTGCGGATTCAGGACTTTCTCGCGCAGGGCTTCTTTCTGCATCTTCGCCAGCCGTTCTTCAAATTCGGCTTCCAGCTTATCCCATGCCTCGCCATGCGTGTTGGTCGCGCCCCATGACAGGCGGAAAAGCTCTTTCTTCTCCAGATATTTGAAGACGATTTCCAGTGGCATTTCGTGAATGGTTTTGACACCCCAGAACGGCGGCTTGGGCAGGCTCGGCGCAGGTTGTACGGTGCTGGCATGAACAGAGCGTTCGCGACGGACAGGCTTGGGCTTGCCCATCTCCTCGTAAGCCTCTGTGATGACCTGCGAGAGGAAGGTTTCACGATCATCGCTGACCAGCTTATCCATGACGGATAACCCCTCGAAGGCATCCTTGCAGTAAAACACACCCGGTTCATAAGGCTGCTGGGTATCATCGAGGAACAGGATGCGCCGCCCGAACTTGCGGTTAATCGCCGCGCCGCCGATCAGCACCGGATACTTGAGGCCGCGCTGCGCCAGTTCATTGACGATGATGGGCATTTGTTTGGACGTGCTCACCAGCAGTGCGCTCAAGCCAATCGCATCGGCCTTGAATTCCTGTGCCTTCTCAATGATGGTATTGGCCGGAACCTGTTTGCCGAGGTCATGAACCGTGTAGCCATTGTTGCTCAGGATGGTCTTGACCAGATTTTTGCCTATGTCATGCACATCGCCGTAGACCGTCGCCAGCACGACTGTACCTTTGGTCGAACCTTCGACCTTATCCATGAATTGTTCCAGATAGGCCACCGACTTTTTCATCACTTCGGCACTTTGCAGAACGAACGGCAGAATCAATTCACCCGCGCCGAATTTGTCGCCGACTTCTTTCATGGCTGGCAGCAGCACATTATTCAATACGCCGACTGCATCCTGCCGTGTCAGGCAGTCATCAATAAGCGCTTCCACGCCGTCCTTCTTGCGGTGGACGATTTGCCAGTGTACCGCTTCCTCAGAGGTCATATCCGCTGTGGGGTCTTCAACTTCCTTCGCGTTCGACTGCACGGCGTTCTGCTCGAAATACTGGATGAAGCGCGGCAGAGCATCCTGATCGGTATTGAAAATCAGATCATTAGCGACTTTGCGCTGCTCCTCTGGAATTTCGGCATAGGGCGTAATGTGCGCCGGATTGACAATCGCCATATCAAGGCCAGCCTGTACCGCATGATACAGGAACACGCTGTTCAATACACCGCGCGCTGCCGGAGTCACACCGAAGCTGACATTGCTCACACCTAGCGCGGTCATCACGCCGGGGAGATTCTGCTTTATGAGACGGATGCCTTCGATGGTTTCCACCGCGTCGATGCGCAGTTCTTCCTGTCCGGTGGTGAGCGGGAAAGTGAGCGTGTCGAAGATCAGGTCTTCGGGACTCATACCGTAGTCATTCACGGCGATGTCGTGAATGCGTTTGGCGATTTCGAATTTCCTGTCGCGGGTATGCGCCATGCCGATTTCATCAATGGTCATGGACAGCACCGCCGCGCCATGCTTGCTGGCAATCGGCAGGATTTTGTCGATGCGTTCGCGTCCATTTTCCAGATTGTTGCCGTTGATGATCCCACGTCCGGGATAGAGCGCCAGCGCCGCTTCCGCAACATCCGCTTCGGTGGTGTCGATAATGAGCGGAACGGTGATCGCCATCGAGAGCTTCTTGACCAACTTTTCCATCTGCGCTTTTTCGTCAGCACGTTCGGTCAGCGCGACAGCGACATCCAGCATGTGTGCGCCGCTGTTGACCTGATCGACGGCAATTTGCACAATGCTGTCGTAGTCATCTGCCAACAAAAGCTGCTTGACCTTGCGGCTGCCCTGACTGTTGACGCGCTCGCCGATCAGCGTCGGGCCAGG
>JBGAGR010000367.1:0-5594 GCA_044226645.1 Aggregatilineales bacterium | reverse complement strand
TTCGCCCACTGGATGCACATCCAATCGCAGGAAGAAACCACCCACGCCATGAAGTTCTACACCTATATCAACAACCGGCGCGGACGGGTGCTGCTGCAAGCGGTTGCCGAACCGAAAACGGACTGGGAATCACCTCTGGCGGTATTCGAAGCCGCACTGGAACATGAGCAGCGTGTCACGGGCATGATCAACAAACTGATGGACTTGGGCATCAAGGAAAGTGACCACGCCACCACCAGCTTCCTCAAGTGGTTTGTCGATGAGCAGGTCGAAGAAGAAGCTACCGCCGATATGGTGATACAGGACTTAAAACGGGTGGCCAGTTCGGTAGAAGGCTTGTTCATTCTTGACCGTGAACTGGGCAAACGCGCTGCCGAACCCGCAGGCGAAACCGAAGCGGATGCGACCTAACAATAAAAGGGCGGGGACTGTTATCCCCGTCCTTTACTTTAATTCTGCGGAGTACGTGGCGCAAAATACAAACGTGCCGCTAATCCACCTTCATCCATTAATCGCTGGGCAGCAGGGCCGTGTACCAGTTCGACATCACCACCCGCCGCAAACACACGCGATGGAATTTCCTGCGCCAGACGTTCATCTGGCATAGGCCAGGGCGCTAACAGAAGTTCGACCCGCTGTTGATCTAATGCGTGCAGCACCGCCTCACGGCCTATACTTGCCCGTCCACCTGCTTTGGCTGTGTTGACAACCTGCTCAACCAGCATCATTTCCTGTTGATATTCGTACTCCAGCGCCATCGGGAGAATGTGCTGCAAAACCTCATGCGCTGAGTAATACATCGGAAGCGCTGTAATACCGACCAAGGCCTGAGCAATCTTGTCGGTCAGATAGCGCTGTACGCCGCGTGCCGCCTGCTCATCGCCTGCCAGAATCACCCGACGAACCCCTCTGGCACTCATCAACTGACCGATGTGTTCAGCGACTTTTTGCCACTGCTGGTTCATGTGTTCCTCAAGACGATCCTGATAATCATCTACCGCGCTGCCACGCCCCAATCCTGTGACGGATACAGAATTCGTCTTCATCGCCCATGTATGGGTATCAATCTTCAATTCCAGCGTATCCTGGAAACCAATTTGTCCCAGATACGTGGTGAGAAAACGAGCTTCGCTGCGGTCAACCATTACAATCAGGTACGGTTCATATTCCTCCATAACCCACAGCAGTGGCGTAATGAGAACGGTTCCAAAAGCGGCTCGGTTCTCCACCGCTACTGGCAGTTCATAGACCTGCTCGAAGGCTTGCCCATAAAACAGGACTAACCCTTTGCTGACGGGTTTATAGTCATCCAGATACTGCTCGATCCGGGCACGGAGAGTCGTCCACAGGGCGACCTGCTCCGCTGCTGTGCCTTTATCCAGTTCACGCAGTATATTCTTCGCCGATGTGCGCCATGCTGGATTAGCCGACTGGTTTTCTGCGGCAGCCGGGTCTACATTAAGAAAAAGAGATAAAGTGTAAGGGGGAGCCTGTTTCAGGAGTTCTTTCAGGTCTTGGGGGTAAAACATATAAGTTCCTCCGTTTCAATTACTTTCAGAGGTGGCAAATCGAATCCCCGTTGAATTCAGCATAGCAAGTTTATGTTAGAAAAAGATCATAAGTTGATTGGTATGGCGGGCGGCGCAAAAACGTATCCTGTGGCTCATTTTGCGTTATGATAGAGTAATCGAATGCAAATTAGATTTTTGAGGTGAACAAGATGCGCGAAGTGGTGATTGTCTCGGCGGCGCGAACCCCGCTGGGCAAGCGGAATGGCTGGCTGCGGAGTACCCCCCCGGTACGCTTAGGCTCATACGCTCTGTGTGAAGCCTTAGCCCGTGCGAACCTCGATTCATCGCTGGTGGAGCATGTCATCATGGGCTGTGTCAGCCAGGTCGGTGAGCAAACCTTCAATCTGGCGCGGAATGTGGTGCTGGATGCCGGACTTCCCATCGAAGTCCCCGCGACCACCATTGATTTCCAGTGTGGTTCCAGTCAGCAGGCCGTCCATCTGGCGGCAGGTATGATCGCCTCCGGTCAGGTCGATGTGATGGTGGCAGGCGGCGTGGAAAATATGAGCCGTGTGCCGATGGGATCGAGTCTGCCTCCGGTCAGGTCGATGTGATGGTGGCAGGCGGCGTGGAAAATATGAGCCGTGTGCCGATGGGATCGAGTCTGGCAGGTAGTGGATCACCCTTCACTGACCGCATCATGGATGAATATAACATTGTCCCGCAGGGCATCGCCGCCGATGAAATCGCACAGAAGTGGGGTATCAGCCGCGAAGAAGTTGACCGCATCGGTTACGAAAGCAACATCAAAGCCGCGCAGGCTACCGAAAAAGGCTGGCTCAGTGCTGAGATTCTGCAAATCGAAGGCGTGGATGAAGCCGACCAGCCCATGATGGTCACGCGCGATCAGGGCTTCCGCGCCAATGCCTCGCTGGAAAAAATGGCGACCCTGCAACCCGCCTTCTCCGCTGATGGTGTAACGACTGCCGGGAACAGCAGCCAGATCACCGACGGCGCAGCAGCCCTTGTGTTGATGAGCCGCGAAAAAGCCGATGAACTCGGCCTCAAGCCCCGCGCCCGTCTCGTCTCGATGGTCACAGTCGGTTCTGACCCACACCTCATGTTGACAGGCCCCGTTCCCGCAACGAAAAAAGCGCTTGAAAAGGCTGGCTTATCGCTCGACCAGATTGATCTGTTTGAAGTGAATGAGGCTTTCGCTGTCGTCATCGGCATGTGGCAGCGCGAAATCGGCGCGGACATGAGCAAAGTCAATGTGCATGGCGGCGCGATTGCCCTGGGACATCCACTTGGCGCATCCGGCGCTCGCCTGATGACCACACTGCTCTATGCGCTGGAAACGCATGACAAGCGCTTCGGCCTTCAGACCATGTGCTGCGGCGGCGGCATGGGCACCGGAACCATCATCGAACGCCTCAATTAAGGGTAAAGCCTTTTTCCAGGATGAAAATCAAGAGGAGGTAGTCAGATGATCGCCTCCTCTTTTTATTCCAGGTTACGCATGAGATTCTATAACAACAGCCAGCCGCGATTTCAGGAACTGCGCGATGTCATCCAGCGATTGAACCGCCTGCGGCAATGTCAGATAAATTTGCCATACATGCCACATGCGCGGAAAAATCTCCAGCCGCACATCAACACCGGCTGCTTTTGCCAGTTCCTCGACACGAACGGCATCCTCCCGCAGAATCTCATCCTCTCCAGCATGAATCAACAATGGCGGGAGACCATGCCAATCACCCAATACAGGCGAAATCAAGGGATTACTTGCGTCGTTCTGCGCCACATAGGACGTATGATAGATTCTGGCTGCTTTGGGATGCAGCACCGGATCGTAGACATTCTTGAAATGCGCCTCTCTATCGGTCATGTCTGCCACAGGAGAGAGACAGGCCGCCGCCGCAGGCAGTGGATCACCATTCTCGCGCAATTTCATCAGCGTGGTAATCGTCAGATTGCCGCCTGCCGAATCGCCTGCCACACCCATATGCTGCGCGGAAAAGCCCTGTTTCAGCAGCCAGCGATAAGCGGTCACGCAATCATCCAATGCAGCGGGAAATGGATGTTCAGGCGCAACACGATAATCGACCATCAGCACACGGATGCTCATTTTTCGCGCCAGATAAACGATCATCTGCCGATGCAGATTGGATAATCCAAAGACGAATCCGCCGCCGTGGAGGTAGAGCAAAACCTGATCTTTCGAACTATTCTGAGGGATAAACCATTCGCACCGTACACCATCAGCAGACACGACTTCATGCGTGATGTCGGCAGGCACACGCACTCGCACTGCCCCCCGTTTCTCTGACCAACGCACTATCGAAAGCGGCAGATACACTTGAAGGAGTCGTATGAAGGGTAAACCCGCACGGATACGTCGTTCAGCAGAAGATTGTGTCATAAAACTTCTCTCTCACGCAAAATCAGTGATTTCCAACCCTGAAACAGCAGGGAATGGTTACAGTATCCCTCCGTTGTACCTAATTGGAAAGCAGTACGGCTTGCGCGCTGGCTTATGAGTTGGCTGGAAACCATTAATGATTGTCAGTCAGGCCGGGGGAAAGGTTGACTGTTTCCCGCAGCCGCTGCACATCGCGCATGGGTGGGACACCGAAGACACTTTTGTACTCGCGATTGAAATGGGAGGCATCGTTGTACCCCACCCGATAGGCCGCATTTGCCGCATCAATATTCTCGCCCAGCATCAGACGACGTGCCTCCTGCAAACGCAGCTGCTTCTGGAATTGCAGTGGACTCATGGCCGTAACCGCTTTGAAATGATGGTGAAAACCGGAGACACTCATGCCCAGTTCACGCGCAATCTGCTCGACACGGAGCGGTTGGTCGAAATCCTGACGCATCCGCTCAACCGCTCTGGCGATGTCCTGCGTATAGCTCACCGGAACCGCCATGTGCCGCAGCCGTCCGCCCTGATTACTCATCAACAGACGATAGATAATCTCGCGCGTGATGAGTGGCATGAGGACTGGGGCTTCAGCAGGGGAATCCAGCAGCCCAACCAACCGCACGACAGCATCCAGCAGATTCGCATCCAACACACTGACATCAATAGCTCGCTCATCAGCGCGATTGAGAGGTGCGATATAACCTGTCTCAACCATGATGGAACTCACCAGCGCAGGATCGAGCGTCAGACGAAAACTCAGATAGGGTCGTTCCTGTGAGGCCTCCAGCACCTGACTTGCCCTCGGTAACTCAATCGTTGACAGTAAATAATTGAAAGGGTCGTACTGATAGCGGGTGTCGCCCAGAAACACTTCCTTGCTTCCCTGAGCAATTACACAAAGAGACGGCTCAAGCACACTGTGAACTTTTTCCAGAGGAGCAGAGAGACGAGCCAGATGAACGCCCGGCAGCACCTCCATAACCCCATCTTCGTGAATCGTGCGCGAAATCCGTTCCACAAGTTCCTCGCGATTGGCTTGCATCCGCTGTGCCTCACGCTTCACATCCATTTGAACCCCCTCACAGCCTTCTGCACCGCTAATCCTGCGGTTTTGCAGAATTATACAATCATCCGCGACAATTATTCTATCATCCTATGTTACAGGGTGCCTATAATAAGAGCATAGACAGAGAACATCTCACACCATGTTCACCAACAGGTTGGACTTTTCTTCAATAAAGAACCTCAGGGCGGCCATTGGCAACAACTTCCGTCCCAGAGTGTATAGACAGGAGTTTTGAAATGCAAAAGCGTAAACTTGGAAACAGTAATCTGGAAGTTTCGGCAATGGGTCTCGGTTGTATGCGAATGACTTTCGGCGATGCGCCCATTGGAACCCATCAGGAAATGATCGCGTTTCTTCACGCAGCAGTTGACCGGGGTATCACCTTCTTCGATACGGCTGAAGTCTATGGCCCCTTCACCAATGAGGAACTGGTCGGGGAAGCGCTGGAGCCATTTAAAAATCAAGTCATCATCGCTACCAAATTCGGTTTCAAGCACAATGGAGACAAAGGCCCGTCGCCGGGTACTGGTCTGGACAGCCGTCCTGAACAGATCAAGCGGGTTGCCGAAGCGTCACTCAAACGCCTGCG
>JBGAGR010000017.1:0-50412 GCA_044226645.1 Aggregatilineales bacterium | reverse complement strand
CGACTATAACGAACCGGAAGCCATGCGCCAGTATGCGCTCTCGCTCGGCGTACCGGATTCAGCGCTCGTCCTCGATTACGCTGGATTCCGCACCTACGATAGCTGCTACCGCGCCCGTGATATTTTCAAGGTCGATCAGGCCATTCTGGTCACGCAGGCTTTTCATCTGGATCGCGCTTTGCTCACCTGCAACAGTCTCGGCATCGACTCGGTTGGTGTGGCAGCAGATGTAGTGCGCCCCGAAGGCTATGACATCTGGCCTTTGATGACCAGCGAAGTACGCGAATTTCCATCGACCCTGTTTGCCATCGTTGACCTGATGACGGACAAGCAACCAACTTTCCTCGGTGATCCGCTGCCGATTTTCGCCATAAAATGAGCCGTATTTTGTAGGGACACGATACATCGTGTCCGGCTAATTCTTTTTCGTTTATCGATAAGTTTTCCCAATTTCCAAAAAAGTGCTTGACTTAAAGTCAACTTGAAGTTGTACATTTGAGCTATCAAACAAAGCTCAGGAGGTTCAATTCCATGTCCACAGCACCAGCACCCGTCACTGAAAAAGAGATCGTCAACAACCGCGCCCTTATCACTACCGCCAACCGTAATTACCGCACCCTTTTGCGTCAGATCGATACCCTAACGCACGAAGAAAGCCTCTTACAACCGCCCTTTCGCGGCAACTGCCTGAACTGGGTCATGGGGCACATCGTCCAGAGCCGTGACCGGATGCTGCGTCTGGTTGGTGAAGCGACCCTCTGGACACCCGAACAGGTCGCCCGTTATGAGCGCGATTCGGAACCAGTGCTGGCGGATGCTCCCGACGTGCTGCGTTTTGAAAAAATCGTGGCCGATCTGGGGACACAGAATCAACGGTTGGTTGCACGGCTGGAAACGATGACTCAGGATGATCTGGACACGATAGGCATCGAAGCCATTAAGGGCATCACCGATTGGACAATTGGTGAATGGCTGCATTTCCTCCTCTGGCACGAAACCTATCACCTCGGCACCACCGAACAGCTTCGTCAATTGGCAGGCCGCAATGATAAGGTGATTTAACATGGCAAAAGACTCGCAACGACTCGAACAGGAATTTATCGCCAGCGCACGCGAAAAAACGGGCAAGGCTGTGTCCGAATGGATGACCGTAATCGGTACATCCGGGTTGGATAAACCCAACGCCATCCTCAAGTGGCTAAAGGACAATCACAACCTTAATCACATGCAGGCCAATTTCCTGTCCGGTATCTACCTGAATGACGGCAAGCCCGTTTTTGATTATGAAGTGCTGTTCGCCAACCTGTTTGCCGATAAGCAGGATTTGCTGCCTGTCTATCGCGCGTTGGAAAAAGGCATTGCCGCCCGTCTGAGCGATGCCGAATTCATCCCGACCAAAGCCTATATTTCGATTGAGGCCAAACGCTGTTTTGCCTGCGCCACTCTGACCCGCAGGAATATCCGAGTCGGCCTCGATCTGGGCGATATGCCCTTTGATGACACGGTGCAGAAAGCCAAAAGCCTCGGCGCGATGCCGAATCTGACGCACATGGTTGAAATCGCTGCCGTTCCAGATGTGACCGACACCCTCATCGGTTATGTCGAGCAGGCCTATCACCGCGTTCACTCCAAATAACCCGCGATAAGCAAAATCAGGTTGTGCGCTGCCATAACCTGTCTTTTGCTTTGGGGCGTGAGCGAGTCAGGATGAACCAACAACCAACAACTAAAAACCATTGCTATAATGGCACTGTATCCATTCACTTGGAAAGTGCCTTATGGTCGCCGGACTTCACATCGAACAGCTAGACGAAATCACCATTTACCGCTTCACCGATTCTTCCGAAGCCGCCATTGATGCCTGGGGTGAAGCGTTTTCTCAGCTTATTGATACCACGCCACCCGACCAGCTTTTCCGCGCTCTGATGGATGTCTCCAGCAAGGATGTCGATTTCTCGCGCTATGCCCGTCAGAAATCCAAAGAGCTTTTCACCCGCTGCCGGAATCGAAAAGGGCGCTATGCCTTCCTGTTTTCCAGTCCGGTTGCGCCCTATTACAGCCGTATTTTCTTTGCTTCACTGGGTACACTGAAGTTCGAGATGCATTACTTCAGTGATCGCGAGAAAGCGCTGGCGTGGCTGCGTGCTTAATGCAGCGAGTCGCGCAGTTTTTCCACCTGCTTTTTCTGCTCATCCGTCAGATTTTCCGGGATTGTAATCAGGATTCGGGCGTATAAATCGCCAAAGGTTCCCTCTTTACCCTTAACCGGCATCCCTTTGCCCGTTAAGCGGAAGCGCCGCCCGGATTGTGTCCCTGCCGGGATGCGCAGCTTGAGCGGTTTATCCAGAGTCGGCACTTCAGCTTCACCGCCCAATAAGGCAGTGAACATATCGACGCGAATATCAGTCGTTAAATTGTCACCATCGCGCTGAAATTGGCTGTCCGGCTCAACATTGATCACCAGATACAAATCACCCGTCCGGCCTGTCCCTAACGATGGTTTACCTTCGCCCGCCAGTCGAATTTTCGTCCCGTCTGTTGCGCCCACCGGGATATTCACCTTGAGCTTGCGATCACCCTTCGTGATGATACGGGTCGCGCCGCTGTAAGCCTCGCGCAGCGTGATATTGACGGGCTGTTCAATATCCCGTTTGCTGCCGCTGTCTGTTTCCATATCGTCGAAACCGCCGAACCCCGTTTGACGGGTGCGCGTTCGGGTACGGGTACTATTGCTGCCCCCCCGGTTGAAGCCGCCAAAAAGCTGTTCCAGAATATCGGAGAAAGGCGCTTCGCCACCATTGCCCCCGGTACTGGTATAAAACCCGCCTGTTCCCGCGCCGGGAAAGCCCTGCTGTGGATTGGCGGTGCCGAAGCGGTCATACATCTGCCGCTTCTCCGTGTCACTCAAGACCTCGTAAGCCTCATTGATTTCCTTAAAGCGTGTTTCAGCCGTCGGGTCATCAGGGTTTGCGTCCGGATGATGCTTTTTAGCAAGCTTGCGGTAAGCCTGTTTGATTTCTTTTTCTGTGGCGGTTTTATTCACGCCCAGGGTTTGATAATAATCTTTCTTCGCCATAGTGCCTCTAATTCGCAGGATGCATTCCTGGATTCCAACTCATCTCAATCCTACATCAATTTTAGAATTCTGTTCGGTTATCGTCAATTACAATGAGGGAATTCTTATATTTTTATGATGCAACAGAGCGCATTTCTGCGCCCTGTTTTGTTTCTGACTTGATTTACAGCCCTTGCCTGTTTAGCTTCCCGGTGTTGGGGTTGCTTGTGGTAGAAGCGATTGCGGCACTTCTGGCGGGACAAAATTCGGATTTGGTGTCGCCAGACTGTTGAAGTCGAACAGGAACGGACTGTTGGACGGCACCAGCGCCAGATTGATGTTATCGCTCAGGTTTTGCACATAGATGTATTGAATCAGCGAAGGATTCGCGGCGATTTGTTCGCTCACCAGCCGCAGTGCTTCGGCATTCGCCTGCGCCTTGAGGACGATGGCCTGCGCTTCACCTTGGGCGGCAGCAATGGCCGCGTCACGCTGACCGGCTGCGACTGCGCGTGCCTGATCGGCTTCATTCTGCCGCTGGACAACCACCAGAGCAGCTTGCTGAGCCTGCTGGTCGGCGATTTGTTTATCCTCTATAGCTTGACGGAATTGATCCGAGAAGACAATATCACGCACCAGCAAATCGGTCAGGGTCAAGCCTTCCTGCTCGAACCGGTCACCAATCCGCGTTTGCATCTCGTCTTCCATAGCGGTACGTTTTTCGCCGTAAATGTCCTCGGCTTTATAACCGGAGACGACATCGCGCACCAGACCACGTACCGTCGGGCGGACGAAGTTGTCCTGATAGCCCGTCTGCCAGCGCTGATGCAGTTCATTGACCTTGGTTGCATCAACCGAGTACAACACGGTCACATCCAGCGAGACTTCCTGACCATCAATGGTACGCGCCGCAACTGCATCATTGCCCTGTACCGAACCTTCGTTAACTTTTCCCGACATGGTGTACTGCTGCTGGTTGATCGGGTAAATGAAGTAGGTATTCACAACCGGAACCACAATCGACGTACCCGCGCCGCGTGGGGTTTCAAACTGACCACTCAACGTATTGATGACCACCGCCACCTCAGTTGGCGCGACAATCAGGATGCCCTGACTGATAATGCTGAACAGCAGCCCGAAAATCAGACCTAGAACGGCGAGCAGCACACCACCGCGCGCTGGTCGCCCCTGCGATGAGGATACGACTGCCAGGGCTGCGCCGGCTAAAAACGCCACAAAGCCCAGCAGGGAAATCGTTCCCAGAATTGACCCGACACCCATAATCTTATGAACTCCTTATGCCCAATCAAATGAACAGGGTTCGTATTTGTCACACGATATATATACGAATTGGGAGGATTATACCTCTCAAAGTTGATTTTCCCTAACAGCCGAGAGGTGTTCCCCAATCATTGGGGGAATAATCGCACAACCGGATCGAAACCCGGCACGAAAAGGGGGCATCATTGCCCCCAACGACGTATGATCTGACTTTGTTATACAACGGGTAAGGGTAATAATTCTTTCCGGCTGAGCACTTCTTCAATCGCCTCTTTGAATTCGCGCACTTCACGCTGCTGGTTGATGTGATAATTCAGGGCGACCAGGCCGTGATGCGCGGCGATGATGGCGAATTGGAGCCAGCTATTGGTCATAAAGCGCGAAGTATACAGCCGGATTTCATGAATGTCGTTCAGGTAGACGACCTGATGGCTGCCGACCAGCCTGGAAAGCCAATCGGTACGTTCAATCACCAGCCTGTCGGGATACAGCGCAACGGTGTGGCTGGCGCTGGTCAGAGTCTTGAGGGGCGCGAATGTCGTAACCATTTTTCGCTCCTTTTCGGCTGATAGACGTTTCCCTTATAACCAGTGTATCGAGTATAATGCCCGCGCTCATCTGCCAATTATCATGTTTTAGGCAGGCTGTTCGTCAGGGAAGTTCATGACCCACTCTTCACAGTTGTTCGTCACTTTCGGCCTGCCGGGATCGGGCAAAAGTTACGCCGCACGCTGCTTCGAACCCTTCGGCTTCTTCTACCACGATGGTGATGATGATCTACCTCACACGATGCGTGCCGCCATCGCTGCCAGCCAGCCCATTAACGACACCATGCGCGACGAATTTTTCCAGCAGTTGATCGCCCACACCGAGCATCTCTATCGCCAGCATCCCCGTATGGTGGTGGCGCAGACCTTCATCAAAGAAAAATATCGCCTGCTCTTTCTGGCGCATTTCCCCGCCGCGCGTTTTGTGCTGGTGGAGGCACAGGCATCTATCCGCGAGCTGCGCCTCGAACGCCGCGACAACCAACCGCTGGATGCCGATTACGCCCGCCGCATGACCACGCTGTTCGATCCCCCGCGTATCCCCTATTCGGTCATCACGAACGATATGGACGGCAGCGCCCATCTGATGGTGCAAATTAAAACCCTGCTCGGTGATTCTTACTGAGTGGGTAAGTAGACTGAATTGAATTTTATGGGGAGGTCAGTCGTCTTTGTCCGCTTCCAGATGAAACTGGTGGAGGATACGGTGCAGAATGGGAGCCATCAGCACACCCACTGCAACCAGAAACACGATGCCTGAAAACAGGGCATAAAAAGAGGCGAACAGCTTACCCGCGTCCGTGTGCAGGGCATTGACTGGCCCCATGCCGCCCAGCAGCATCGCTGCATTCAGAATGGAGTCAATCCACGACAGACCCTCTAAAAGCCGGTAGCCTAGAATGCCAATCAACCATGAGACTGCAACCAGCAGCATGGCCGCCAATGCAAAACGACCCATGCGCCGTAAAAACGCCTGTCTGGGAAGGAGTGGTTGTCGATGATGTTCAAACATACTATCTATTATAACGCCGCACGAGATAAAACCATTGATCGTGTTGATTAGACTTTGGCATTCCATACCCCACAGGCCACGACGCTGAACAATATGGACTTCTGTATTATTCTCTCTCCCTAATTATTGGGGTACAAGAGGCTTGAAATCCTTCCGATAATGATTGTGTTGCGGGACATCTACCAATACACCACCACACCACCTATTTGCGGGGAGATTTGCTGACCATGACTCCTGATATGGAATTACGACCTTTCGGCGAAGCAAGCTGTGAGGATGAAGTACAGCTTATGGGCGAGGAAGAATACAGCCGCTATTATTTTGAGCACACCCGTTTTAACGCGCCCTCTCTGGATCGGAAAACCTTTCTTATCGTGGGGCGGCGTGGCTCAGGAAAAACTTCCTTAGGACAGCATTTCTCCTTTCAGAAGACCATCAAACACGCCTTTGCGATTGATGTAAACGAACCAGAGTTGTTCAAAGATATGATGAGGAGGATTTCCGGCAAAGAGTTGCAAGCACGAGAAACGGATATTCCAAGATTGGCGGATGTCTGGAACTTCCTGATCTGGCAGATCATTTTCTTTGAGCTGAAGGATAAAGACCCGCGCATCAAGTTTGCGGCCTTCATTCATGGTGAACCCGGAAGCGTCCCGCATCTTCTTATTCACGCGCTAAAATTGGTTTTGGCGCGCATCCTGGCAACACCAGATGACAGCATCATCACCGAATTGGAAAATTTGGTGAATGATGACCGGGTAAAAGCGGCGAAGGAAGCTGTGCTGGAAATTGCCAGGAAAATGCCCGTCATTGTCGCTGTAGACACCCTGGAGAATTACTCTGTCGAAAATCAGGCGATGATGAACATTGTAGCGGCGTTGATTCAGTGTGCGTCTGACTTCAACCGGGACTACAGTAATAAAAATATCCATCTCAAAATCTTCGTGATGGCGGAGGTATTTCCCTATCTCAAGGAAGAAGTGCTTTTAAACCCCCTCAAACACGTCCATGATGAAGTCTATCTGCATTGGAGACCGAAGGATTTGCTGCGTCTGATTAGCTGGCGATTAGCCTATTATTTGCAGCGAAAAATGCATACCAACGTTCCATCCATTAACTGGGATGATTTCGTGGATGTTCATAGCAAATTTTGGGAGCCGCTCTTCGGTAAAGAAATAAAAAATGGAAATGGCCTGACGGAAAAGACATTTCCCTATGTACTGCGCCATACCCAGATGCGCCCCCGTCAGCTTATTTTGCTGTGTAACAATATCGCCAAAGTCGCAGGGGATACCATTCCTGAACAGGGCTTCTCTCAACAGGATTTGCTGGCAGGGATTCAGAAGATAGAAGACAAACTGTCGGGTGAAGTCATTAATTCCTACAATACAGTCTACCCCAATGTGGGCAGAATCGTGGATGCGCTCTCCGGTTTTCCCGTCAGATTCAAAGGGAGTGAATTGGATAAACGTGCGCCGATGACAGCATCGCAATGGAATACGGGAAGAGAGTATTCGCCCTCTAACTTCAGACAATTGGTTGCGGAATTGGGTATTGTCGGGCGTATCCGTAGTGAAGACCTTTCCAAAGGCTTCATTGAAGCGGATTTCGAATACGCAACTGAAGATCGCCTCCCTATTCTCTCCACCGATGATTGCGTCATTCATCCGTTATTCTTCCGCAGACTCAATGTCAAGGTCGAACCCAAAGTCAGGGTATATCCTTTTCCCAATCACCCTGAATTCAAGGATTTGGAATACTGGCAGAACCCATAACCAGTGGGTTCAGGAATACGAGCATAGACGGAGAACTCAGGGCTTTTGACCCTGAGTTTTCTATTTCAATTCACAGCCCCCAGCTTCGTACACGCCGGACACGCCCCACCCGGACGTACAATCGCATATCCCGCCTGTGGATCAGCATTGTAAGTGGTCGAATCCACATTCCACACGATGAACAGCCGCACACGTTTGCTCTGCTTCGCTATCTGTGCCGCCTGTGCCAGCCAATCGGCCTGATTTTGCACCGTGATAGCCGCAGCGAATTCGAAACCGGGCGGCAGCGGGCCGAGTCCCTCCGGCGTGAGATAACCAATTTCGGTAAAACACAGCGGCTTGGACGGGATGGTTTGCGTATACAGATCAACCATCGTCTGATAGTAGCGCGTGTAATGATTAGGATTCGTGCGCGGGTCGCCGGATGTCGCGTCGGGTGGCACGACACCGCCGTTGTAATGAATGCCCATACAGTCCATGAAATTCGCCGCGCCTGCCGCTGCCATCTGCTGAATAAAGATATTGTCGTCGCAGCCAGCATCCAGACATTGCCCGACGAAAAAGCCGGTTGGAGCCGGAGCGCCGCTGATTACGAGCGTGTCCGCGTGTGCCGCTTTAATGGCGGGATAAGCCACTTTGAGTAAATCGGTATACGTCGCGCCGTTGACGTGTCCGGCAGGCCATTCCCGGTCAATGTTGGCCTCATTCCAGATTTCGATTCCATCCGGCTCTAAAGCTGCTACTCCGCCCACAAAAGCAGCGTAATCGGCGTTATAGTTGGCGGCAGTCACATCCGATGCCACGCCCTTGATGCTCAACAGCACCTTGAACTGCTGTGCCCGCGCCTGGTCAATGAGCGGCTGTGCGATAGATGGTGCATCGCCGCGATGATACACCAGTTGAAATTTCACCCAGGTCATATGGGCATCGCGCATCAAATCCGGCGAGGTGAAGCCGAAAACATGACCACCTGTTTCGAAGGTATTCGTTGTCACAGGCGGCGTGGTTGGCGTGGCTGTCGGGGTAGGTGTACCCGTTCCGCCGCAGCCCGCCAGTAGCAATATAATCAGCAGGGAAAATCGACGCATAAAATAATCCTCATAATTTCACTCTATCATACTGCATATGATCTACATTAACTGTTTTGAGCCTATTTTAGCCCTTAATTTCTTGGTGTCTTGGCGGTTCAATTTGTAGGGAGTAGAAGTCATGGAAATTCGTGAATTCGGCAAGACAGGCTTGCAAGTCCCGGTGGTTGGCATGGGCACATGGCAGACCTTTGATGTGCGCGGCGAAGCAGCCGAAAACAATGCGCATCAGGTGGTGGATGCTGCCTTAGCCGCTGGAGCAAATTTCTTCGATTCATCGCCCATGTATGGTGAAGCCGAGCGCGTCCTCGGCAAAACGCTGGAAAATCGCCGCGATGCCGCCCTGATCGCCACCAAAGTCTGGGCACACAGCCTGAGTGAAGGCCGTAACCAGATCGAACGTGCTTTCCGTTTCTTTGGAGATCACGTCGATTTCTACCAGATTCATAATCTTACATTGTGGCAGGAACATCTGCCCGTTCTGGAAAAATTACGTGATGAAGGCCGCATCCGTGCCATCGGCGCAACCCATTACAGCCCATCCGCTTTTGATGAACTCAAGCGCGTCATGAAAACCGGACGTATCACGGGCATTCAAATCCCGTATAATCCTCATGAACGCACTGTCGAACGCGAAATTCTGCCTCTCGCGGCGGATCTCAATCTCGGTGTGGTGGTCATGCGGCCTTTCGGCGGTGGTGGATTGGTGCGCAAGGCGGTATCGCCATCGGATTTACGCCCATTAGAGCCTTTTGGTGTCACGACCTGGGCGCAAGCACTTCTCAAATGGGTGTTGAGTGATGTACGCTGTCATGTAGCGATTCCTGCCACTTCACATCCCAGCCGCATGACCGAAAATGCGACCATTGACGCGCCCTGGTTTGGTGCAGAGGAACGCAGGTTGGTCGAACGGCTGGCTGCGCGTTAACGTCGAAGGCGTTGAATCCAGTATTACGGTTTGGTAGGATGAATTACAATCTCGTAATTTCGAATGCTTGATGGTGTCGGCGGCATGAAAAGCCTGCCCTGTATGATGTAAAATCAGGTCGATATTTACGTTTACAACAAGTGAGGCAAAACATGTTACCAGAACGCGCCGAGGTGGTCATCATCGGCGGGGGCGTAATGGGCGCGAGTACCGCTTATCATCTGGCGAAGCGCGGTGTGAAAGAAGTCGTCCTTCTCGAACGGGCAGCCTTTTTCGGGCAGGGTTCAACGGGGCGCTGTGCCGGGGGTATCCGTCATCAGTTTTCAACCGACATCAATATCGAGTTGTCCATCAAAAGTCTCGCCATGTTGGAAAACTTCGAGCGGGAAACCGGGCAGGCCATTGATATAAAGCTCTCCGGTTATTTATTTCTGCTCTCCACACCGGAAGAAATGAATCAGTTCCGCCAGAATGTCGAGCGGCAGCACGCACACGGCATCATGTCCGAAATCTGGACACCGGAACAAATCGCACAGCGGGTTCCGCTGGTCAGGCTGGATGGCATCATCGGCGGCACATACTACGGACGCGACGGCACAGCCGACCCCTCCGGCGTGGTCAACGGCTATATCGCGGCGGCGCGTAAATTGGGTGTCAAGGCGCTGAACGATGTCGAAGTGAACGGCATCGAAGTGAGCGGCGGCAAAATCAGCGCGGTGCATACCAACCGGGGTTCGATTAAAACAGCAGCGGTGGTCAATGCCGCTGGCCCCTGGGCAGCCCAGCTTGCGGCGCTGGCAGGGGTTGATTTACCCGTCCATCCCGAACGCCAGCAGATTCTGGTGACGCAGCCCATGCCCGAAATTCCCAACGATTTTCCCTTCGTCATCGATTTTCACCAGCGCCTCTATTTTCATCGCGAAGGCGCGGGCTTGCTGACAGGCATGAGCATTGTCGGTCAGTCGCCCACCTACGACCAGACTGTTGACCCGGAATGGACGATGCAGCATATGGACAAAGCGATGGAGCGTCTGCCCGTCTTGGAAATGGCGGGTAAATTGAGCGAGTGGGCGGGCTTATACGAAGTCACGCCGGATGCGCATCCCATCATCGGGCCGATTCCATCCGTACCCGGTTTCTATGCCGTGACAGGTTTCAGCGGACACGGTTTCATGCATGGGCCAATCGCGGGTTTGCTGGTCAGCGAACAAATTGTGGATGGTAAAGCGCACACTGTAGACATCACATCCTTACGTGCCGAACGCTTTGCCGAAGGTCAGCTCATTCGCGAATTTAACGTCGTTTAATCTCGGATGCCGGGGGAACCATGTCAGCTATGCAAGGGAAAATTTGCCTCATCACAGGTGGAACAAATGGCATCGGCAGGATCACAGCCCAGGAACTTGCCCGCATGGGCGCAGCGGTTGTGATTGTTGGGCGTAATCCTGAAAAAACGGCTCAGGTCGTAAGCGAAATCCGCTCGCTAACTGGAAACCAGAATGTCGACTCGCTGCTGGCGGATTTGTCCTCGCAGCAGGACATCCGGCATCTGGCTGACGAATTCAAAAGCAAATACTCCCGGCTCGATGTTCTGCTCAATAATGCTGGTGCGGTCTTTATGCGGCGGGAATTGAGTGTCGATGGCATTGAGATGACTTTCGCCGTCAACCATCTGGCCTATTTCCTCCTGACCAATCTGCTTTTAGATACGATCAAAGCCAGTGCCCCGGCACGCATTATCAATGTTTCCTCCAATTCCCATGCGCTCGGCAAAATCGTGTTCGATAACCTTCAGGGCGAAAGGTCTTACTCTGCCAATGCTTATGGCAATTCTAAATTGGCGAACATCTTGTTTACCATTGAACTGGCGCGTCGCCTGGATGGCACTGGAGTCACCGTAAACACCCTGCACCCCGGTCTCGTGAACACGGGAATGGGCAAAAATAACAGTGGAATCTTCATGAAAATCTTCAGGATAGTTGTACCGCTGATTGCCCGTTCGCCCGAAAAGGGGGCTGAGACATCGATCTACCTCGCGTCATCTCCCGATGTTCAGGATGTTACCGGAAAATATTTCGTGGATTCGAAAGTGACCTCAACTGCTCGGCAGGCCACCGATACCGCTGTTGCTGTAAAATTGTGGGATGTCAGTGCCGCGTTGGTCAACCTGACATCCTGATTATGTCCCTTTGTGACCATTTTCCCTCCTGAGCGCTGTTCGTTTTGCCTTGCCTGGACTTTCTTGGATCAGGACAGCGTGGCGCGAGCAGTGATAGCATGATTTGAAATCCATTTCCCAGGCCACAGGAGGATACATCATGCAGGTTGCCAGAAATGTCCTTGAGGCTATCGGTAATACACCGCTGGTGCAGCTTCGCAAGGTTGTCTCACCCAACCACGCCCGCCTATTAATCAAACTCGAAGGCGCGAATCCTACTGGCAGCATGAAAGATCGTATGGCACAGTCCATGATTGCTGAAGCGGAAGCCGATGGTCGCCTGAAACCCGGTGGTACCGTCGTTGAGTACACGGGCGGCAGTACCGGAACCTCGCTGGCGCTCATTTGCGCCGCCAAAGGCTACCGCCTGCGCATTGTCTATTCCGATGCTTTCAGTCAGGAAAAAGCCATCCACATGCGTGCCCTCGGTGCTGAAATCACAATGGTGTCCAGTGACGGCGGTGGGATGAACAAAAAGCTCTTTCAGGACATGATCGAGGCTGCGCGTCAGATTAGCGAAGAACCCGGTACTTACTGGACGAATCAACTCAGCAATCCCGATCATATTGCAGGTTATCATCCGCTCGGTGAAGAAATCTGGACACAAACCGATGGTCAGGTGGACGCTTTTGTGCAGAGTGTGGGTACATCAGCCTCGCTGCGCGGTGTCGGCTCTGTTCTGCGACAGCACAAACCAGATGTGCAGCTCATAGCCGTCGAACCGGCTGAATCGGCTGTCCTGTCCGGCGGAAAGACGGGTTCCCACAAAATCGAAGGTATCGGTGTCGGTTATGTTCCGCCTCTGTGGCTGCCTGATTTCGTCAATGACATTCTGCCCGTTTCCACCGATGACGCGAAAGCGATGGCGCGGCGCTTGGCGCGTGAAGAGGGGATATTTGTTGGAACCTCATCAGGAGCCAATGTCGTAGGAGCCATTCGCGTTGCCGAGCGTCTGGGTTCGCAGGCTACCGTCGTTTGTCTGCAAGTCGATACCGGTCTCAAATACCTCAGCACCGATGTCTATAAATCAGCTTAACCAGACAAGAGCCTATTTCGCTGTGAGTGTTTCGTCCGTCTGTCTGTCTAAATATCCTTTGACTGGCTGCCAGCTTTAGAAAATTTTGTGGTAATCTGGTGATAGTAATGAGCATATGAAAGCAGGTTGGGATGCGCTATTCGGATGCTTATGTCGAACACCTGAGTCGTGGCCCTTTTGAGGGGAAAGTTGACCCCTGGGCTGAGGCTGCGCAGTATTTCCACCAGATACACGGCTGCATCATCGGGGATTTGTTGGAACGGCTGCGCGTTCCGCTCCTTAAAAGGGGCTATGTCGCCAGCCGTGAAACTAGCCTGCAACTGCTGGAACACAGTCAACCCGAAAATGTACCGGAATTGGAAGCGATTTTTATCCACCAGATGGATAAATCGGGGACGCTGGTCACTATTATCGAAGTTGTATCACCTGAAAATAAAACTGATGATGCTAAAATTCAGGAATGTCTGGAACGGAACAATCAGTTCGTTCAATATAGAGACATCAATATCGTAGAAATGGACTTGACTCGTTCTGTCAAACGCTTGCTGTCTTATCAAACGGCATCCCCATGTCCATATCACATTTCGATTACCATGCCATCTAAAGCCCCCTATTTCGTTGGCGCAAGATATGGCGAGGCGCTGCATTCGTTCGCGCTGCCACTCGATCACGAATTTATCCCAGTTGATACGCAGCAGGTTTATGAAGTGGCCTATCGGCAGGCTTCCATCGCGCCTCAGATTGAACGACAGGGCGATTATGTCCTATCCAAACTGCCTTTCCCTTCTCTCCTGACCGACGGGGAAAAGCAGTGGGCGATGGAACAGGTGCAGCGCTGGCAAACACAGCTAAACACTCTGAAATCCGAAAATTGACGGCGTGTGTGGCGAAATTTTCACTCAGCACTCAGTACCCAGCACTCAGGACTTACGTCTTTATCCACTCCACCAGCGCACCAGCCACCCACGTTGGCGGAGGTGCTTTATACAGGTCACTCGCATCGGTGTAGCTCATATCCACCACGCGCCCGGTCATCGCGCCGCGTATATAGCGGAACACCTGACCCGCGTCACGGGCATCGCTTTTCGCGCTGACACAGTGCTGGTTATAACCCCAGTAATCGCCCTTTGAGAGAATCGCGATGCCTTCCTCAATGACCGTTTGTGCGCGGCGCAGTCCCTCCGCGTCGTGGTCGAAGGCTTCCTCTGGTGGCGTTCCGTATCCCAGCCCGTGATGGAAGGCATCTGCTGTTGAGACAATTACCGCATTTTTGGCGATAGCCGCGACTTCCTCGATCCCCGGCAGAATTTCCGGCTTGCCGCCTGCCAGATACGGATAGCGCTCGATGACTTTCGGCACTTTTGACTCCGGTATGCCGCGTCGCTTGACCTCTGCTTTCCAGAAATGCCGCCAGCTCATCAGCGCGTGATCGAATTTCCACTGCTGTCGTCCGGGTAAATCCGTTCCCTGAATGCCCCACGTCGCCTCTTTGGTGACATCACTCCCCGCCGCGACCCGCCGCCGGGCTTGCTCCATTTCCTCGGTGAAGGCGTGCAGCACACTCACCACCAGCACCTGATCCGCCCCGCTGTCCAGACAGGCATGGACGCAGGCCGCGATCTGATAGCCGCAGTCCTGCACTCCCGCGTGAGGAAACACCAGCACACCACCGCCGCTCAGTGTCCCGGAAAAATCCCACTGTCGCCCCCGTTCGAGATGTTCCAGCGTCCCTTTCTCGCCCAGTTCCTCATGTTCCCGCTCATACAGCGCGAAAATGTCCTTTTGCAGTTGATCGCGATCCAGTTCTTGCGCCATGATGCTCATCCTGTTGCTTGACCTATAGCGGCATGTTGTAACCAATTTGTCCAGCCGGGGCAATAGACCATATTCAAAAGAGAGGCCGAATCGCAGGGATATGCCGCGTAGGGGCGCAGCACTGCTGCGCCCGACCTATACCTCACTCCTGTCACTTCCGCCCGAAAAGCAGTCCCGCATTCCCCAACACGCGCTTGTGACGCAGCAGCGCCGGAATCGGCAGCAGTTCATGCGACGGGATAAAGGTCGCGTCCTCAATACCCCACTGCCGCATCAGATCGAGCAGGGCAGGGATTTCCCCGTACAACGTCTTATCAAGGAACATATCCTGAAATGAGAATGCGCCGCCTTTCTTTACGACTCGCAGTGCCTCCCGCAGCACATCGCGCTTATCCATCCCATCAATCTCGTGAAACACGAAATGGCTGACAGCAGCATCAAACCGCGCATCAGTATATGGTAGATTGGCAGCGCTTCCCTGTTCAAAGCATACCTGAACCTGCTCAAGTCGCGCATTATTGTCGCAGACCGCCTTCGAATATTCCCAATCATCCGCCCATAAATCCTGCCCTGTCGTTTTCGCATCGGGATACGTTTGTGCCAGCCGGATCGCCAGCGCACCATTTCCCGTCCCGATGTCCAGCGCTTCGCCTTTGCCATCCCACTTCAGGTGATCGAGAATCAGTTGGCGCAGTTTCCGCTGATAATCCCCGCCCTGATCGGAAAATTGATAATAGACGTAGCTCAGATACAGCAAAATCAGTAGCATGATACACGCCGCCGCCAGCAGAATACCCCTTACCACATCCGGCAATGGTAGTAACCCCACGACGAACAGCGCCGCCGCCACCAGCAAAAAATTGCGCAGAATACGAACGCGAATCCAGTTTCCGTAATTAGGGCGTTCAGTCATGATTTTCCTCCGCTGTCTGCGCCACTTTGAGCCGTTCGATAGCCGCTTCAACCCATTCCAGCTTCGCCCGGTTGACCCGCACGCCATAATCCAGCGTCAGCGTCCAGAAGAACACATCGCGCGGCGAATCGACCTTCTGCAAATAGGCTTCGCTCTGCTGCGGAATCTGCTCAAATTCGGCCAACCGTTCACGCAGTATTTCGGCTTGTTGTTCGAATGTTTCCAGAATGGTTTTGTCATCCAGTTGAGCGGCGAAGAATATCTGGATGAGCGCCGCCAGATGGTCATTCTCGAACGGAATCGGCACAGACAACCACTGCCGCAGCGCCTCTTTCCCGGCTGGCGTGATATGGTAGACCTTGCGATCCGGGCGATCATCCTGCTCGACCACATCCACCGTGACCCACTCGTTGTCATGGAGCTGCCCCAGTGTTCGATAAATCTGGCTCTGGTTCGCTGACCAGAAATGACTGATCGAAGCATCAAACGCTTTTTTCAGATCATAGCCGGAAAACGCGCCGTAATTCAGAAATCCTAGAATCGCATAACCAAGTGACATGCTATTCACCTTTGCATATATAGCACTTGTACTATATGGTACAATGCATATAGTATGGTGAATCAGGAAGCTTGTCAAGAGGGCTACAGGGATAGACTTGCGTAGGGGCGCAGCACTGCTGCGCCTTGCCATAACTCGCCTCGGATTTGTCTTTTCTCCCCTCGCCTAGGCGTACTCGCCGGTGGGGAGAGGGGCGGGGGTGAGGGCTTTTAAGCAATCTGCTGTTTATTGCTGCCCTCCTGCCACGCCCATGTCGAACACTGGTGGAACTTGTGACCCATGCAGCCCTGCGTTATCTTTGATGCCTATCAAAACAGCGAATTGGAAACACCTCATGACGACTTTTAACCGGGTCACACCCGACATCATCAGCCAGCTTGAAGCGCTTTTCGGCGCGGGCAACGTCAGCAGCGCCCGCGCCGATATTGACCTCCATGCACGCGATCAATCGCAGCATCATGCTGTCCCAGCCGAAGTAGTGGTCTGGGCACAGAACGGGCAGCAGGTCGCGGACATGCTCAGGCTGGCGAATGAGCATCATATCCCGGTGACACCCTGGGGTGTGGGGACAGGCTTGGAGGGAAATGCTATCCCTATTCACGGCGGGATTTTGCTGTCCTTCGAGCGCATGAACAAAATTATCGAAGTCCACGCCGACGATTTTCAGGTGACGGTGCAGCCGGGAATCGGTCACAAAGACCTGAATCAACAGTTAACCCGCTATGGGCTGTTTTTTCCGCCTGATCCGGGCGCGAATGCCACTGTCGGCGGGATGCTGGCGAACAACGCCGCCGGAATCCGTACCGTGAAATACGGCGCGAGCAAAGATAATGTGCTGAGGATGGAAGTCGCTTTAGCCGATGGTCGCCTGATTCATGTCGGCTCACGCTCGGTCAAGCAGTCGGCAGGCTACGATTTGCTGCATCTGTTCGTCGGCAGCGAAGGGACACTGGGAGTCATCACTGAAGCCACGCTCAAGCTCGTTCCGGTGCCATCCTTGATGAGCGCGGTAGTGACCTCGTTCGCGTCGATTGCATCAGCCGTAGAAACAGTGGTCGCGGTGCGGGGCAGCGGACTCGATCCGGCAGCGCTGGAATTGATCGACCCGAATCACATCAAGATGCTCAACACGGTGGACGGTCTTGAGTCTGGACGAAAATCCGACGGTGTTTATGGAATTTCACGCGGCGCAGGAAGCGACACTGCAAGCCGGATGGAGATGGTGAAGGAGATTTGCGAGGAAATGGGGGCGCTCACCTTCAAATCCACCACCGATAACGCCGAGCGTTTGAAGTTTGGCACGCGCGACACCACTCTTACGAGATCATGGTGCGCTCACATCCGGGCAAGCAGTTTTTCATCAACGATGTCGCCGTACCGATCAGCGCCTATCCCGCAACTGATTGCCTTTGTGGAAAAATGCGCGACGACGAGCATATCACCTGTTACATGATCGGTCACGCGGGCGATGGCAACATTCATGTCGAATTTCCCTTCGTGGACGATGCCGAATATCAGACCGCCTTGAAATGTAACGGCAAGATCGTGATGAAGGCGCTGAACTGGCGGCGGAACCTGCACCGGAGAACACGGCGTGGGTATCGGCAAGTCACGCTATATGGCAGCCGAACACGGCGAAGCGCTGGACGTGATGCGCTCGGTGAAGCAGACGCTCGACCCGAACGGCATTCTCAACCCCGGCAAAATTTTCCCGGAAGCCGTTGGGGAAAATCATGTTGACCGCCTGCGCCTCAGTCTGTTGTAAAATGAAATNTCGGTCAAGCAGTCGGCAGGCTACGATTTGCTGCATCTGTTCGTCGGCAGCGAAGGGACACTGGGAGTCATCACTGAAGCCACGCTCAAGCTCGTTCCGGTGCCATCCTTGATGAGCGCGGTAGTGACCTCGTTCGCGTCAATTGCTTCAGCTGTTGAAACCGTCGTAGCGGTACGGGGCAGCGGACTCGATCCGGCAGCGCTGGAATTGATCGACCCGAATCACATCAAGATGCTCAACACGGTGGACGGGTTGAGTCTGGACGAAAACCCGACGGTGTTTATGGAATTTCACGCGGCACAGGAAGCGACACTGACAGCCGGACTGGAGATGGTGAAGGAGATTTGCGAGGAAATGGGGGCGCTCACCTTCAAATCCACCACCGATAACGCCGAGCGTTTGAAGCTCTGGCACGCGCGACACCACTCTTACGAGATCATGGTGCGCTCACATCCGGGCAAGCAGTTTTTCATCAACGATGTCGCCGTACCGATCAGCGCCTACCCGCAACTGATTGCCTTTGTCGAAAAAATGCGCGACGACGAGCATATCACCTGTTACATGATCGGTCACGCGGGCGATGGCAACATTCATGTCGAATTTCCCTTCGCGGACGATGCCGAATATCAGACCGCCTTGAAATGTAACGGCAAGATCGTGATGAAGGCGCTGGAACTGGGCGGAACCTGCACCGGAGAACACGGAGTCGGTATCGGCAAGTCACGCTATATGGCAGCCGAACACGGCGAAGCATTGGACGTGATGCGCTCGCTGAAGCATACACTCGACCCGAACGGGATTCTGAATCCCGGCAAAATTTTCCCGGAAGCCGTTGCGGAAGTTAATCATGCTTGACCGCCTGCGCCTCAGTCTGTTGTAAAATGAAAGCAAGATAGGCAAGGAGCGGCGTAATGGAAACACTCAAACTGAGAACCCATATCGGCAGTGACGGATTGCTCAAACTCGAAATGCCCACCGGACTGGCGAATCGTGAAATAGAGCTGCTTGTCGTCATGCAAACAATTGAAGATAAGCCAGTGGATGCATTGGGCTGGCCTATTGGGTTTTTTGACCGAACCTACGGTGCGTTAGCCGATGACCCGATTGAGCGTCCAATAGATTTTCCCCCTGATATACGAGACGAAATCGAATGAAGTATCTGCTCGATACCAATACCTGCATTCGGTACATCAATGGTCGGGCGCTTCAAATTCGTGTCAAAATGTCCACGATACCGCGTTCAGAGGTTGTGGTTAGTTCTATTTCAAAAGCTGAGATGTTCTTTGGGTCTGCCAAAAGCCAGACCCCGGAACGCTCCCTCGAAAAACAAATCGAATTTCTGGAAACAGTGGGAGTTCTATCGTTCGATGATACGGCGGCTCATACCTATGGGCCAATGCGTGCAGAATTGGAACGAAACGGAGTCGCAATCGGTCAACTGGATATGCTGATTGCAGCCATTGCACTGGCAAACAATCTCATTCTTGTAACCCATAATGTCAGTGAATTCAGCCGGATTAACGGCTTACAGATCGAAGATTGGGAAGTATGATGCGTATCATCCCCGGCAAAATTTTCCCGCATGCCATATCGGAACGGTAAGCGCAAAAATTGCCAAATTACGAGTCGGGAGGTTTTTGGAGCAATGTAGGTTTGAGCGGCCTTTGTACATCAAGTGGGGCGGTAGCGTTTGGAGCAGGAGCGGCTACTATCGTCTGAGCCTTCGCTTTGAATTGCTCCCAAAGTGACATTATCCTGCCCAAGCCCTGTTCCTGGAGCTTAATTTCCTCTCGTCGTTCAGCCGTTTTTACCGCATCCTTTGTTGTAAAAAATTGCTCAGGAGTAACTGGAAAGCGCTCTACAGAGGGCCATGCATCAACGATACAGGTCTTTTTTTCCGCACACTGCAATTCAACCCAGGCGTGCTGACCGAAATCCTTTGCATTTGCGATGATAACCGGGATTTCAGGATATTTGCTTCGAATGTAATCGTAAACCAGCGCAGCATAATCACCACAGAGTCCGCCGCGTGTTATCATGGCAATTTCACTTCTTATCTTGGGATGCAGTTGCATATCTGAAGCGAGTTTGACCTCGTTATCCTTCAAAAAAGTCTTGAATGCTGTTGCTATTTCTTTGGTACGAGAAGCCCTCTCGGCTGCTTTGGGGTCATTGGCTATGTCCTGGACTTGATTTCCTGCAAACGGAATCACCTTACGTGCATATTCGATGGCTTCTTTTCCTAAGGCGGAACACATCTCAAACGATGGCAGCTCTTGGGTGGACTTTGTTTCAGTTTTGGAGGATGTTGCTGCGGCTGGTGTTGCGGTTGCAGGTAATAAACCTCTTGAATCAGTAGCTGTCACTTGCTGTTTATCGGCAAATTTTTTAAAGTCTGGGCGTGTTTCCTTTAGGGTTGAAAGAATTTCCTGGCCTTTAGTTCCTAAACCTGATAGCTGCTCAAAAAGGCTCTGAAATATTTCAGCGTCGTCAATATCTTCAAGATCCTTGACTATAGCATCAATGTGGCTGAACGTGCCGGTTCCCCCATCGGATTTGCCAACTTCGTCATCTTCTGTGCAATACGACCCTAAACCTTTTATGTTAAAGGTGACTCTTTGGATCCTTTGCTGAGGCTGCAACAGCTTTACGACCGCATGGTTGCCGATCATCCGCTGCAAATAGAGTATGGTGGAGGCATTGTTGGATAGGGGTGAGGAAAACAGATCAGGAAACAATGTTGGTTGCGAACGAGCGCTCATGGAAGCATCTCTGCCAGCCGATGAGCGTTCCGAACTTTTGGGTTTCGGCTCGGTCTTCCGCATTCCAGCACCTCTCGCACACCAGGATATTTTTTATAATACTCTGCACAGCGAACTCTGTCGAGGATATATAACATTCATCATATCGTCGACTGTGCCAATCCGGGACTAACCCGGCTGGCCGCTCTGATTTTTCGTTAGAATATTCATACCGAAAAGTTTACCAAAAGTTCACCCTTTTCCAGCCCATCTGTGTTACGCTTTTTCAGGATTTAGCACTCGGCACTTTGACCTTGAACCTTGGCGAACCGAAAAATACCAACGCCAACAAGCTAAGCTGCCAAGCTTTTACTCAGGACTTCTTCCCGCTCCCGCTTCCGCCATCCCTGTTTTTGTTCGGCGGTGGCGGTGGCGGGGCGGCGGGAACTGTAGACTTTGTACTAGGAACTAAGAACTTGGCACTAACTGCGGCAATGCGGCATGTAGGACATAAAATGCGCCATCTTCCCGCGAAAGTGCTGCATGTGGGACATAAAAAGGACATCGAAATACCGCACCTTCGAACGTTCGATGAGCATGATGATGATGGTTCGATGCCAATGCCATCATTTTCGGCCACAGCCACAGCCGCCGCCACAATCTTCCCGTGATTTGTGGCCGCACCGCCACAACAGCCACAAATTTGTGGCGTTTATGACCAATAACCATTTTTGACTCAGGACTTTTTACTCAGCACTCAGCACTAAAAAAATGGGGCGAGCAAATCTGCCCGCCCCAGAGGAAAAACGGAGATCGAAACGCGCGTTTACTGCGCGGGAGTGGCTTCCGGTGTCATCAGGTCTTCCGGCTTAATCATCGTGGCTCCTTCGGGAGCGGTGGGTGCTGCCGTGTCGTTGATCTTATCCATGCCCAGGGTCATGCTGACCTTGAGGGAAATGGGGGGGATCGGGGTCACTTTGGAGGAGGTCGATGTGCCGCCGAACAGGTCAACCTGAGCATCAACCACCAGTGTCACCTGATGAATAAACTGGTCGTCCGCGCCAATCCAACGGGTGAGGGTCACGGTTCCAGTGGTGCTCTGCATCAGAACGGGGATCATCGCGCCCATCTGTGAAGCCGCGCCTGCGCCCTGTCCACCAGCCGCGCCGCCGCCCATCGCGCCGCTCATCGCTTCGCTCATGGCGGTTTGCAGTTCAGTCGAGTTAAGCGCTACGGCGATGTCGCCGGTATAGGTGAAGACCTGCATGGTCTGTCCCATCATGTCTTCATCCGCGCCGCGTTCCTGCTTGAGGAAACCGGGCAGTTCGAGCAAGGAACCCATGTTCATGCCGAAGGCCTGGAGGTCTTTGGTGGAACCTAAAGCAGCGGGGTTTCCCATCTGGCCCATACCGCCCATCATACCTTCCATCATGCCGGACATAGCTTCCGGGGGAATCATGCCGCCCATCATGGAGGATGACTGAGGAATCTTGCTCATGAGCGCCTGCATGACTTCGGGGTGCTTGGAAATGTCTTCAATCGACAGTCCCTTCCATGCGCCGGAATCGTCCTTGAAGTAAACAACACCATCGACCAGCACGAAGCTGACATCGCTAGGCTTGGAGTCCGAGGTGACAGTGGTATCAAAGGACATGCTCACGCCCTTGTAGGGGGCATCTTTGGCTGCTGCCATCGCGGCATGGTCAATCACCAGCGCGCCGCTGCCAGACATGTCAAAGGAAGTGTCCAGTCCCATACCGGGAGCAACCGCTTCAGCCCCGGAAATCGTCATCGTCATGCTGAATGTCGGGCTGACGGACTCAATCTTTTCGAGATTAGCCAGGGATGTGGTGACAATGGTGCAGTCGTCTTTGGAAAGATCGAGGCAGTTGAGTTTTTGTGTGTCCGCATCAGTCTGCGCCGCGACTGGAAATATTCCCGCGATTAAGACGAGAATGGTGAGAAAAGCCAGTAATCGATTGATCTTCATGTTTGCATTACTCCTTAGTAAACCGATCTGTGCCGGATGTCATTTTCCCCCGGCACGATCATTGTATCTGACTTACTTATACGGCAGATGAGAAAAAAAGTCGCACAGTAACCCTCACCCCTGTATGAAGTAGCTGCGGCGCAGGGGGCGGGTTCCCATGCGGGTGGTGAAGGCCGCGCCCAATCCGGCTGTGCCCAGCAGCGTCATCAGCAGGAAGGTGAGGACTCCGCCAAGGGGCAGCAGGGCGAGTATGTGCCAGAGCAGAAAGAGGGCAATGCTCCCCAGCGCGACGGCGATGATGGGCGGTGTCCGACGACTCCCCAGCCGGTTGACGATCCATGAGCCAATCACCAGCGCCAGCGCGATCCAGCCGACGATGACCATGCCCAGCAGGACGATACCGGCTATCGCGCCAAAGGGCAGGAGCAGGAGTCCCACAACTGGAATGTCTGCCAGAATGACCAGCAGAATGACGCTGCCACCGACGGCAAAGAGCGAGGTCAGGCATCCCATCCCGGCCATGCGGCGCGGCATGGTTTGCAGGGCTTCCGTCAGGTGGCTGAAGGCGCGCGGGAAAGCGGTGACGACTAAGGCCGCCAGCCCGGTCATGACGAGCGAGGCCGACAGGGAGAACAGCAGTCCGCCGGAGGATAAGCCGCCCGAACCGAAACTGTCCAGACTGATCCTCGGAAGCTGACCATCCGACAGGGATTTCAGGGTGGTGTACTTGGTGGACTCAGCATCGCTGCATGGCTGAATCGGTGCTGCGTCGGAACGCTCGTCAGCAAGATGGGTGACACAGGCGGTAATGGTTCCGTTGACCTGTGCGCTGGGATTAATGGTCAGGGTATCGCCGATAACGGTCAGATCGCCGTTGATCGTGCCGTTGAGCAGGACTTTGTTGCCCATGAGGGCTGCGTCACCGTTGATCTGGGCATTGGTTTCAAGGTTGACATCCTCGCCCAGCGCGGCTAAATCTCCGCTGACCTGTCCCGCCAGTATGACAGAGGTACGTCCGACTAATCCGGCATCGCCATTCACTTGACTATCGCCGCTTAAGGCTACGGTATCCGCGATAACGACCAGCGGATCATTAACGGTGTCTGACAGGCTGTAGTCCTGTGTGATGATTACGCCGTCTCCTGCGCGGCGTTCCAATACGCGGCGGCTGACGACATTGCCCAGCCCTATCACGCCGATGACAATCACCAGCAGGATCAGGATTTTTTGACGGTTACGCATACCTTTTCCAGTTCTCAATCACAAGCACGCCATAGGGAGGCGGCTACTCTTTATCGTCATTCTTCTTGCGCTGAGTCGTGCGGATCAACCAGAAGAGGATGATGGGCACGACTGCCAGCATCAGGGTTGGAGCCTGCGGATAATTCGCCAGGACGGACTGCGCCCCCTGCACCACAGCTTCCAGCATCGCGACCACCAGCGCCAGCAAATTAACGATCTGATGAATGATGGCGCTCAGAGCGGCGGCACTGCCCACCGCACCGAGGAACAGCGTCACACCTGCGACCAGAATCGGCAGTGTCACCAGCGTGACCAGGGCTAGACCCAGGGCCAGCGCCAGACCCGAAATGCTTGAGATGGGTCGCTGCCGGGCGACTTCCGCGATCTTCGCCATAATATTCAAGGCGAGACGCTGCGGGGCGCGTTCGAAAGGCGCACTTCTGAGCATCGCGTCCAGCTTCTTCAGGCTGTCGAACTGGGCGCTGCTTTCGGCATCCGTATCCAACTGCTGGCGGAGCTGTTCATAGGCCTCGGGCGAGAGCCGCTTATCGAGCGCCTCCTGCATCAGCCGTTTTTGCCGTTCATCTGCCATTATCTGCTCTCCAGTAACGGATTCATCAAGCGAGACGCTGCCGTGTCTCCGATTTTATCAGCCAGGGCTTGTCGGGCACGGAACAGACGACTCTTTACCGCGCTTTCGGTGGTGTCCATGATGTCCGCAATTTCCGCGTAAGAATAGTCATACCAATACCTTAAAATAACCACTGCACGATAATCCGGACTCAATTCACTCAGTAAGGTTTGAAGCGCTTCGCTCCGTTCATTTTGAAGCAGCGCTGGTTCAGGTTCAGGGTCATCGCTGCTCAAAGCCAGGTGATCGACCACCGGCTCGTCATCCAGCGACATCCACTGCAAACGGCGGCGGCGGAGACGATCAATACAATAATTTGAGGCGATGCTCAACAGCCAGGTTTTGAAGGATCGCGCGGGGTCATAGCGCTGAAGATTGAGATACGCCCGCAGAAAGGCCTCCTGTGCGGCATCCTCTGCCTCGCCGCGTTCGCCCAGCATCCGGTAACACAGGTTGTAGACCGAATCCTGGTATGCGTAGACAATCTCCGCAAAGGCATCCTGGTCGCCTTGCATCGCCGCCTGTACCCACTGAAGTATGTCTGGATCCGCGATACTGCTCACTGTTTACCAACCTGTGCTCTGGTCAGGTCACAACCTGACTCAGTCCCTGACTAATATTACGAGACTGTCTGCTAAAAGTTGCGAAAGATTTTCAAATGGTCTGATTATAACGAAGAATCTGTCTCTATGGAGGCGGCTTAACGAAAATGGAACATGGACTTCGCGTGAGTGGTATACATATTTGTCATGATTTAGGAGCGATGGTTGTCACTTTCGGATAGATAGTGGACAGTCACCCCCTTTCCTCATTCGGAGTGCCGACCCCGCTGGGACGCTGCGCGGTAAAGAAAGGGGGTATTCGGCAGGGGGCTATTGAGGCAATTTCAGGATGTCGTTGAGATGGTTGCGTTCGTGCTCGGTAGCATCGTGAAGAAACTCGGCGGCTGTTGACTTTCCCCAGGGGAGTTGAATGGACTGGTCAACGTTTTCAAGTGTTTCCAGCAAGGTCAGGATGGCGAAGCGGTTGATTTCGCATTCCAGCCGCGCCATATCGGTTGTGAAAAGCTGGCGTTGGGCGACAAAATCGGCGTTGGCCTTATCGACAGCTTTGTGATAGCGATAGGGTTTCAGCGGCAGCCCCGCGAAGGAATCACGAATGGCTTCGAAGACCATTGCTTCCCATCCGGCGATATGGGCGAAGAAATCGCGCTTGTTCCAGCCGGGGCAGATTTCGGCGGATTCGTCAAAGGTGGCGAGGGTATCCCACAATTCGATGCGGACAGCGGTGACTTCCCGAAATAAGGTATTTTGGGGTAATGACATAAATAGCGTTCCTTAGTAAAAGTTTTTAGAGGGTGTATTGAGATACGTCCTCACACACAATGCTATTTTACGGCGCTAGTTTAGCGGCACGTGCATAGCCACATACTACCGGATCAGATGTGATGGACTTCTGCACGGTTTTGAATGAGAAAGCTACCTGAATGGGTACTGCATCGCTTTCCGCCTGATTTTGGTTGTTGTCTGTCGAGTTTAATTTAATGTAACCACTGCTTACATCAGGCATTGATTGTGTTTTGGCCTCAAAACCAATATCTATGCCTGTATATCGGATAGTGTTTGCATCAACTTGCAGTGGAAAGAAAACACTGTTGCGAATGGGACTGTTGTTATTATCGGGTGCAAAAGCGGCGTTTGCCGAGAAGAAAGGCACATTATTGACCTCATTATCCCTAAGACTGAAACTCCTGACTCGCATCTCAGTGTTTCCGATAATCTGTGTCTGATCTGCATTTCCTCTATCGTTAGCCTTAATTTCGATTGTGTTGTCAAGAATATTTACCGAAGCCTCATAGCCGATTATACTTGCAGTAGAGCTGCTATCATTTGCCAGTCGGATTATGTAAGTGCAGTTTAGATATTGCGATCCGCTTATTAATTCCTCGTCTGGTGAACGCGAATCCATTTGAATATCGTTGACTTTAATACTGGGAATAATCAGATTGGAAATTGCTACCTGGGTTTCGGCGATGTGGTTGGTTTGCTCGGCAATTGCACTCTGCGTCTGGTCGATACGAAGGTTTGCATCTGAAATCGACTGCTGCTGGATAAGTGTAAAGACACAAGCTATACCTGAGAGTACAAGGGCTACCCAAGCTGCTCCGGCTGAGGCTACTTCCGCCCAGTTGGGTGAGTTTCCTGAACCTGCCATGTGCTATGCTCCTTTGGTGCGGTGATGGTGTTATTGTATGCTATAACAAACACTGAGTAGATACCTAATCTGTGAGGGAATAGCTTTCTGCCTCCACTTGTTTAGCCGCAGCGGCTACATCGACAGTGGTAAAGAAAAAGCGCGTTCCTAAAGCAGCGAACAAGTCTTTCGCGCTAACGCTGTTCCCTAACGCGATGGCCTGTTTATAACGTGCTGGCGCATCATCCATCCTCAACAGATTCAGGCCAGCCAAACGCCCGTAAGCATATTCCATCCCAAAGAAAGGAGCATGGATAAAAGCATGATGATATTGCCAGCCTGTCGCAACTTCATCGCGCTTTGTCAGCCAATCGGGATTCGGCATATAGGTCTGATGCAGTTCGAACCACTTCGCGCTGCATTTCTCGGCATCGTGAGCCTCATCCAGATGGCTGTAGACCCATAATTGGAAGGCTTCCGAGATCACGTCGTGTAAACTGTTTCTCACGACTCCCTTAAAGTGCTCTCGTTTGATTTGCGACAGCGTCATACCATCAAAAAGCGCATCCCAATATGGCATGGAGAGTGTTTCCATCGTACTGGAAGGTGTTTCGCCAAAATCAAAGGGGAAGCCGTAGAAGAAATGATAGGGTTGTCTGGCACTGGCAACCAGCGAAAAGACATGTCCCATTTCGTGAATGAGTCCGACGGCATCCCAGGGTTCCCCGTTGATATTGACCCAGATAAAAATCCCGGTTCGGCCTACCCCGCGCGTGAAGCCCCAGCTTGCGCCGGAATCAATGATATTCAGGAGTCCAAGCTTTACGTGTCGGTCATACTCCGCTCCAAATTCGGGATCAAGCCGATGGAACAGCCGCCCGACCTTCGCGCTCAGGTCTGCCGCGTCCTTAAAAGGCTTATTGGGTTCTGATGCCTCGCCACGCGATGCTTTTTCCATCGCCAGAATACGCTCATACAGCGGCGACCAATATGTTAGAAAAGCACGATGCAGCGCATGACTGTCGTCAGGGGTGTAATCATGTCGTTCCATTTCATACCAGCGATATTCAAGGTAATTGGCAAAACCATTTTTCTCAGCGAGAGACTGACGTGTATCCAGCAGCTTACGCCAGATTTGGAGAATCGCGTCCCGTTCTCGCTGTCTTCTAGTATCAAGTGCCTGTTGAATGCCTTCACGTACTTTGGTGTCTTCGCTCGTCAGTAAAGACTCGGCTTCATGTTCACTGAGAGTCTTTCCTTGCCACACGATATTTTTCTCCGTCCCCAGCAGCATCCCGTACTGGCTGCGCAGTTCAACTTCCTGATTGACCAGCGCCATCAGTTCATCGGTTTGATTGAGTCTGCGGCGGCTTTTCACGCGGTTGATGTAGGGAAGCACGTTTTGCGGCAAAATGGCTTCATGTTTAAACAGACGGGCTTCCATCGCGGCGCTGAATTTTTCGCCAATAGGCCAGATGGTCTCACGGTAAATTCGTCGCTTTTCGGCAGCCTCAGCGTCAGCACCATTAATATCGCAGGCAATGTCGAGACGAGCGAGGCTTTCCTGAAATAAGACTTCAACATCGACCCAATCGTGCAGCCATCTTTCGATAGTCTCTGCCGAGAGAGTACGCTGTACCAGTTCATCGGTCAGACTTTGTATCGCTTCAGGAGTCAGATTCAGGAAGGCCCGATAATCGCCCGGTATCGACATGATTTTTATCGCTTTCGGCTAATCGCGTGTTGCGTGAACGGCAAAGGAGAGCATATCGGTAAATTCGTCGATTTGCTTGGAGGTCGGTTTGCCGAAGCCGTGTCCCGCTTTGAATTCGAAGCGCAGCACAATCGGATTTTCGCCTGTTGTAGCAGCTTGCAGCGCGGCGGTGAATTTCAGGCTGTGCATGGGCACAACGCGATCATCACCCTCGGCGGTCATGACCATAATGGGCGGATAGTTCACCCCTGCTTTGACATTATGCGCGGGAGAATAGGGATACATGAAGCGGAAATGGTCAGCGTTTTCTTCCGCGTTGCCATACTCGGATGTCCAGAAGCGTCCGGCGGTGAATTTGTGGAAGCGCAGCATATCGGTGACGGGGACGGTACACAGCACCGCGCCATACAAATCAGGCCGTTGCAGCATACAGGCTGCGACCAGTAATCCGCCATTGCTGCGTCCGTAGATGGTCAGTTTGTCGGGGCGGGTATAGCCATTTTCGATGAGCCATTCGGCAGCAGCGATGTAATCATCGAACACATTCTGGCGATTTTCCAGCATTCCGCCTTTGTGCCATTCCTCGCCGTATTCATTGCCGCCGCGCAGCACCGCCAGCACATACACGCCGCCCTGCTCAATCCAGTAATAATTGCTCACGCTGAAATCTGGCGTTTTGTTGATGCTGAAGCCTCCGTAGGAATGCAGCAGTGTTCGGTTACTGCCATCCAGTTTCAAGCCCTTTTTGTGGGTGATGAACAGGGGAACTTTTGTGCCGTCCTTTGAGGTAGCGAAAACCTGTTTGGTTTCATAAGCATCGGGATTCAGCCTGAGGCCGGAATCGCGGAATGTCGAGAGTTTCCCGGTGGCGAAATCATAGCGCAGAATGGTCGGCGGATAGAGGAAGGAGTGAAAGCTGATGAACATCTCGTCGCCGCTCTGCTTGCCGGAAAGTTCGAGAATCGAGCCGATGACCGGGAGGGCGATTTCACGGTCAAGGCTGCCATCCAGATTGTAGATGACGAGACGGTGATAAGCGTCATGCAGGTAGCCGACGACGATTTGCTGATGAATAAGGGCGGAGAAATGAATCACATCATCACTTTGCGCAACGACATCTTTCCATTCGTCCGGCTTGTTGATGTCCACCGCTACGACGCGCCCACGCGGGGTATCGCGATCTGTTTGCAGATAAAAGACCGACCCGATACTGCCTATTGGATAGATACTGGCGGTTTCTTCATCGACCAGACGGATGAAATCGCCGTCGCTGGCGATGGGGCGGTAGTAGAGGCGGTTTTTATTGCCGGAGAAGCTGGAAACGATCAGCCATAGATATTGATCGTCTTCGGAGACAATCGGCGAGAAGCGCAGCGCAGGATCATCGGGACGGGCATAAAGCAGCGTATCGGCTTCCTGCGGCGTATTCAGGCGGTGGAAGTAGAGCGTGTTATTGAGATAGGCTTCTTCCGGCGGGACGCTGCCAGTTTCCGGATAGCGCTCGTAGTAAAAGCCCGACCCATCGGGATGCCAGTCGAAGCTGACGAAGCGCCCCCAGTGTAGGATTTCATCGAGGTCTTTCCCGGCTTCGACATCGCGAATGTAGATGTCCTGATTATCGCTGCCGCTGACAGAACGCGAATAAATGACATAGCGACCATCAGCGCGGATAGAGTTGCTAATGAGCGCAACAGTACCATCACTGCTGAAGGTGTTGGGGTCAATCACGACGCGCGGTTCGCCATCCAATCCTTCCTGCATGACCATAACCGATTGATTCTGCAAGCCATCATTTTTGAAATAGAAGTAGCGTCCGCCGCGTTTGTTCGGCGCAGTGTATTTGGCAAAGTCCCAGAGTTCGGTCAGACGGGCTTTGATCGCTGGACGTTCGGGGATGGCATCCAGAAAGGGCGTGGTCAGCGCGGCTTCGGCCTTGAGCCAGGTCTGGGTTTCGTCGGAGGCGACATCTTCCATCCAGCGATAGGGGTCGGGGACGGGCGTGCCGTGAAAGTCGTCTACGGTGTCGGATTTACGGGCAGGTGGGTAGGTGAAAGGCATTTTTCGAGTCCTGTGTACTGGGTAAAAAGTGCTGAGTCCGTTATCGAACTAATTTAACACACGAAAACCGCGCATAACGGGTTCAATTATCCCAAACTGAAATCCCAGGAAATCATGTATTGGGGATCGGATTTACCTAACACCACAAATGCGGCTGAATGACTCCCTGATTTCAATGCATTTGTATCAATACATATTTCAATTGTTCCGCCGTATGTTCCTAATGGGGTTCTATCATCACCAGAAACATACCCTAATGTATCTACGACGCTTGAGGCGAAGTTCTCTTGACTGAAAATCACTTCATTGTCTACCACTAGTTGGGAACCCTGTGTAAGCAGGTTTTCGAGGTTTGCTGCACTATCTCCCGGCTCCCAAAAGTCGATTGGCTCTATGGATATACACATGCACTCGGAGAAATTTGAACATAAACCTGAACCATCGGAGATGCGAAATCTAGGTGGTATTGATGGTTTGAAAGGCTGATTATCCGTTTCATTATGCGAGGTTGAGAAAACCTTTATGGGTCTGGGTGTAGTTGAATCAGCAGGAGTGCCACCATTCATTAGTTGAACCAACCAGGTCGCTGTCAGGGGAATATTGGGGGAATTCGTCTCTGGAGATTGAGTAGAAGGGATCAAAACGAGCATCAACAACCCCAATCCAACTATCATCAAGAGGATTGCCCCTGATAGGCGGACATTTCTCGTCATCCTTCCTCCAAAATCTGACACAAGACTTATTTACTGACAATGTGGCAGATATATCAAAAGCGTTCTCCGCTGAAATTTTGCTATGACGAAAGCTTTTTAACTCAGGATTTGCTGTGCAGGACTTCCCGCGCGGCACGCCAGCCGCTTTCCAATGCGCCGTGAACGGTCTGCGGGTTGCTGTCGTAGGCGGTGGCTTCCCCGGCGAAAAAGAGCGTGTCGCCTTCCGGCTGGGCGAGGATGGGGCGTGCATTGGCGGCTCCGGTTGGCACATGGGCATAACCGCCCATCGCGAAGGGGTCTTTCGCCCAGGAGACGCGCCGTGAGGTCACTAAACTGGCGCGCGCTGCGCTCGGCTGTACGTCCAGCAATGTACATAACTCGCGCAGGCCGGTATCCAGCGCAGCCGATTCTTCCATCGCGTCGATCTGTCTGGCGCGTTTTGAGGTGATGTAGGCTGCTATGACCGCCGCGCCATCCCGTCCATAACCGGGTGTCCACCAACGGGCGGTGGTTCCGCTATGCGCCATAAAGGTCAATTCGCTGTCCCACAAGGGTTCATGGAAACGGTAAATCAGCTTGGTGGCGGCTTCCATGCGAAAGGCCGCAATGGCTTTGCGCTTCTCGGCACTCAGCGGCGGGTCAAAATGAATATCGCCATGCTGCAAAAGACTCACGGGCAGGGTTATGATGCAGCGCCGCGCCTGAATGGTTTCGCCGTTTGCCATGACCATCACGCCCCGTTCGTCGCGTAAAATCGCACTGACGGGTGTGTCCAACCGAATGGGTAAATCACGGCTGTAGGAGTCCAGCAGCACTTTGTAACCCTGCCGGATGCGAAATTCATCTTTCCCGGCACGATCAACCTGCGCCTCGCGGGTGAGGTCGGCACAGCTTAAGCTGTCGAGCGGCGCACAGCAGGTCTGGGCGAATAATACATCGGCAGCATCTAACGCTTCACCCTGCCAGCCCTGCGCCTTGAAATAGGCCGCCAGCGAAATATCCTTGTCGGTCATGCGGCTGGGTATTTCCGCGTACTGCCTGAGCATGGTGTCGATCATCGTACGGGACAGCTCCGGCAGGACTTCACGTGGGACAGCCGCCTGACCAGGTTCGCCCCAGCGCAGCTTATCCATGCGCACGACCGGGATGGTATCGAGGCCGGCTTTCCGCAGCAGCTCATGGGTGGCTGCACCTTCGCCATGAATAAATTCCGCGCCAAGTTCGATAGGAAATTCCGCGAAACGTTCATCTGTCCAGATGCGCCCACCGATGCGGTCACGCGCTTCCAGAATGAGAATATCCTGTCCTGCGTCATGCAGCGCTCGTCCTGCTGCCAAACCTGCCGCTCCTGCCCCTATGATGAGGGTAGAGTAGGCCGGGGAGTCACTCACGGCTTTCGACCATGATGCAGGCTGCGACCTGATGTCCAACAACGCGCTGCTCGCCATCGACCAGTGCTGTAACCGGGCCATCGAAGGGATCACGCGCCAATACCTCTACTTCAGCTTCCAGCTTAAAGCCCCTGTCGAGGATATGCTGAAGCATCTCAGGATTATCGGCTTTGATGCGTGAAACAGAAGCCGGTTCATGCAGCGGCCATTCGGTCAGCGGCGATAAATCGCGCTGGATAATGGTGCCATCGGCTGAGGGAATCGGGTCGCCATGCGGGTCAATATTCGGATCACCGAGCTTGTCCGCTAGCGCCTCGATGAAACGATCTGAAACGGCATGTTCCAGACTTTCCGCCTCACGGTGGACATCCTGTAATTCGTAACCCAGTTCTCGCAAGAGGAAGAGTTCGAGCAGGCGGTGACGGCGAATGATCTTAAGCGCTAATGCTTCTCCCGTTGTTGTGAGACGAACTCCTTTGTAGCGTTCGTAATCGACCAGATCGGCAACCATCAAGCGCTGCGCCATATCGGTAACAGACGGGGCTTTCACCTGCAACACCTCAGCCAGCGCATTGGTCGAAACACTCTCATGCTGCTGCTGAAGTGCATAAACGGCTTTCAGGAAATCCTGCACCGATTTTGACTGCGTTAAGTCGGATTTCTCCGGCATTGTGAGCCTTTCGAGGGTAACGATTATCATCGTTATCATAGCACAAGATTGCTTTTTCGCGTCAGGGAATGATGGGGCTGGATTATATAGCCTGTCTGTAGGCCTATGGGCTTAGTCCAACGGGTTTGTAATACTCACTCAAACCCCTATAGGGCTATCATAAGTTGCGGGTTGAAAACTCAAGTGCCCTATGTATAATTCACTTTACCTATAAGTTGGGTGAAATAGAACAGTGTCACGCCAGTTTTATCACACCGTATCTGTTATTAAACATCGGCTTATAGGTCACGGCCCCGTAGCTCAGTGGCAGAGCACCCGCCTTTTAAGCGGAGTGTCGTAGGTTCGAATCTTACCGGGGTCATCCACGAGAAAAAGCGTTCAACAGACGCTTTTTTCTTGCGTGATAAGGTTCGAATCCTGTCTCCCTAGTTTATTGTTATCGCCAGCGCAGTTTGTAACCTATCCCGGATATCGTTTCGATGCAGTCAGCATAATCGCCCAGTTTCTTCCGCAGCGAACGCACCATGCCATCCACAACATTACTTCCGCCCATATACTCGTACCCCCAAACCGTGTTGAGCAGTTCATCGCGAGAGATCGCTTTTTCTTCATTTTGAATCAGGTAGCGCATCAGTTCAAATTCAAAGGGGGTAAGTCGGGTACGCTTGTTGCCGACCAGCAGCGCACGCGCCTCAACATCGAGCACAGCCGGGGGCGTGACTCCAAGCTGGGCATCCACCAGACCCGCCATCCAGCCGGGGACAAGCTGTGGCCCAAAATCGTTCATGACATTGACATGGGTTTTGTCATCTATAATGGGCGATGGCTCAATTACACGAAACCCTAACGACTCAAAGACCGGTACCCAGAATTTGACATCACGGAACGTATTGTAAATACGGCGTGTTTGCGGGTATTCCATGTACGTGCGTTTAAGATCCATCCACAGGAGTCCCTGTACCGGAGAAGGCGCTTCGCCCGCTTCCGCTCCCATCCAGCAAACGACGAACAGGGCGAGTTGCTTTTCGGGAATGGGGTTGGATTGCAAGTGCTGCCACCACAGGCGGGTAATTGGGTCATTGAATTGCGCCCCATCATGGAATGGCTGGACTTTGAGCATACAGTAAAATCCGGCAATTTCCATGCGACGACCCCGCGCCACATAAAAAGCGCCTGGCTGCACCTGCCACCAATGTCTGAGGATATTCACCATTTCTGTAGTACCCGGTTTAGCCTGGAAAATCTGGCTGATAAATGAAACAGAGCGCGAGGCGGGGGGAATTTATCTCTTCGAGAACCGTGAGGCGGCACAGGCATTTGTCGGCAGCGATGCCGTCAAGAGTTTTGCATCGCATCCCACTATTACCAGTGTCAATGCGAAAATGTTCGAACCAGATGAAGCCTTGAGCAAAATTACCCGTGCGCCTCTGGATGTTAAACTTCCAGCCTGATTTCTTCATCGCAAGCGAATATAAGTACTTTTGTTCCAATCTTGCAGCCCATAAGCAGAAAGGTAACACAATGCATATTGGAATCTGGAGCTTTAACACCGATAACGGAATGCGTTCGAACGAGCTGGCGAAGGTCTGTGAGAGTCGAGGTTTCGAGTCTTTCTGGGTGCCGGAACACACCTATCTTCCCGCCCGCTTGCCCCCCCTTCTCCGGCGACAACCTTAGAAACCGCTTTATAGGTTAGCTTTCATACGACTATGCATAACATAATTTGATGCGCCTTTCTTAGCAAGCAAATAGACGTATTGGTCAAAATATTCCTATACCGATGGCTGAAACATACTTTGCGCACTCCACGGATAATCGTTTAACAGGTTTCGTGCTGCTCACTTCAGCGAGTGAAACCTGTTAACAGTACACGCCAGTCGTGTCCCTCAACAAAAGCATCGTCTCTACATCGTTTTTAGATGAGATCATTGCTCTGCAATTATGAAAAGCTGCCCGTCGGTGCGTCCAAACACTTCCGGCTGATAAAAAGCATAAGCATGAGCTGGGATCACCTGAAAGTTCCCCGGCGAAGTCGCTCGCACCTGATAGGAAAAAATATAAGTGCCTCGCGGCAGATAATCTGCATACAGCGCTGCTCCATTGTCGCGCAGTTCGGTTTTATCAAAATACCAGTAGCCCCAATACCAATGCGGGTCATTACGTTGTAGGATTGGCCCTTGTACCGTATCCGTTGCAGTCAACAGATTGGTATCAATTATTTCCGCACCCGCCGGTAAGGTGTCCTCTAAAACAAAATAGTAGACATCCTGTGGAACGGTCAAACTCAGGCGAACCGTGATAATGTCACCTACAATCGCGTTGGAGATAGTCTCCTTTGTGTTGTCATTGAGGAAATATTCTCGGCTGACGGTAACGCCTCGACTGATTGGCTGCACTTCATCAGCGGGCAGTTCCAGGTCAAGTGCGGCTGTGTAATAAAGTATGCCATCACCTTCCCCACGCTCAATCACCAATGGATTGTTTTCATCATGGAGCAAATCGCTGACCTGCGCTTGGAGAATTTGGCTCTCCTGAACCGTATCCGGTGTGATATGACCTGAACCTATAGCGGTATCATTCAAAGTGACCGTGTAGCTATAATCACTTTGTAGTTCACCTGTCGCGACCATCCAATCTGTCAGGGCTATGAGCGCCCAGGATGTTTCCTGCGTAGACTCCCAGTGATCGCCGCGCCGCGCCAGCATTAGCCAGCGCACCACATTGGGCAGCAGCGGATTATTTGGTTCATAACGAACGAGTGCTGTCAAGGCTAATGCAGTTGTTCGGGTATCGCTGCCCCAATTCCACCAATCAGTTTCCGCTTCTTCCCAATGTGCGCCGGTTGCCGAAAGAATTACCGAGTGATTCAAATCACTGGCTAACGATGCAGAGGCCTCGGCCTCTGGCGCAAGTTCATGATAGCTCATGAGCAGAAAAGCACGCCCAGCGAGAGAAAGTTCCAGTCGATTATCGTAAAGTTCAAGCGCGATATTCAATAAATGCGCTGTATCATCGACTGCTGAGAGCTTCTCCCATCGCGCCAGTACATACAGCAGGAACGCCTGCCGATTGAGCGACCAGGATGGGGTATTGATTTCAATCGGGATGAACTGCCCACTCAGGTATGAAGCGGCCTTGTCGATCACCTCACTGTTGATTGCATAACTAGATGCCTGCGCTTCAACCAAACCAAGCAATGCGTAAGCTGTTGTCAGCGGGTTGCTATCCATACCACCAAACCAGCCCCAACCACCGTCAGCATTTTGCTCTTTTGTCAGCTTCTCCAGTGCAAATCCCAATGCTTCATCGAGATTGTGCTCCAATTCCGCATTACTCAGATTGAGATCGCTCAAAGCGCGGTAAGTGATAATATTCGGGAGGAATCGGCTGACAGTCTGTTCGATGCATTGATAAGGGAAATTCCGCAGATAACCCAGACCGTCAACAGTTGCCGCTGCCAGTGATGGGTCAAGCTGAACCGTCAGGGTTCCGTTCACATCGGATAGACGCGAAGGCAAACTAATGATCTCGGTGGCAGATGACGAATTCGTGAGCATACCGCCTGTGCGAACCGTTTCCGGCGCGGTATAGCGATAAACCGGGATCGTATTATTTGGCCCACTGGTCAAGGTTGGCTTGGCAGCATCCTGATAATCCGGACTGACGGCAAACACGGTTATGTCCACGCCAGTTGTATCTTCAACACGCACAGGCCATTCCACCCGCGCACGTCCACCCGCAGCAAGGGTAACGGTTTGGGTGAGCGGCAGGCCTTCAACGCGGAGACCTACCACTTGCAGGGTTACATCCACAACCTGCTGCGTATCCGTATTGTTGTTGACGACAGCCGCTACTGGCATTTGATCCCCTACCACAAAAAAGCGCGGCGTTACCGGACGCACAATCAAGGGTAGAGTCGAGACAATATTGATTTCCGCCTGCCCAACTTGCGTATCCGCTGTCACGGCGCGTGCATCCAAGCGCCAGCGCGTGAGATTATCGGGCATAACAACAGAAACTGTCGCTCGGCCACTTTCATCCGTCACGGTATGGGGCGACCAGAGCGGTGTGTAGATAAAATCGTCCCGGATGATGCCAGTTGGCATTCCAGCGCCTCCACCTCCGCCACATCCACCGGACGATGAATTATCGGGTGCAGTCAGAAGCGCTCGTATGGAAGCGGAAGTAGACACACTGAGCCGCTGTTGACCATAAAACTGTGCTTCAAGCGTACCGCTGTTGGGCGGACGCAGTGCCAGTGCAGCCTCATCAGTGAGGGCCAGTCCGACTTCTGCTTGCACAGGATTATCGTGTGAGTCCGTCACCATCACATCAAAAGACACGCGATCACCCGGTTTAACTGTGTCCTCGGATGGTGTAACAGTGACATTCAAGCGGCGATTTACGGGTTCAACATCCAGCCGCACACTGCCGCGAATATACAGCGGGTCAGCGTTGTCGGCGGATATACCGCGCATCATCACAACACCGACATAAATAGTTGGCGCATAAGCATCGGTAATGGGGAAGCTGTAGGTCAGGGCTTCTCCCTCAATCGTCACGGTTTCATAGTGCATAATCCCGGCACGTTCCAGTGTGATGAGCGCTGTCACTGGGCCGTCATAGGGATTGGGGATGAAAATTTCGGCGGTATCCCCTGGGCGATAGGTTGTACTGTTGGGAATCAATCGCAGTTGTTGGACTTCACTGCTGTTACCACAGTATCCATTGTCGTAGTAGTATGGATCCCACCAGATGCCGCTGCGCGTTTGTCCACTTTCGCTGCGCGCGTAAATTCGGATAGCGCTGCTGGCTGTTCGCCCTTTTTTATCTTTTGTAACAGCGCGAATGCGGAAAATGCCTGTGTTGGGCGGCGTGAATATATAAACTGCTTTACCATCCGCATCGCTAGTCACCTGAAGTGTGTTGACCGGGATGATTTCTGTTTTCCATTCGTAGCGTCCAAATGAGACCGTATGACGCACCCAGCGCACTTCCACGATTTCAAGATCAATAGGCTGATTCGGCTGTTTTTCACTCTCTGGTGTGACGCTCAGAATGTCGATACCAACTGTCCCCTTAACCGGGACAAAGGTTGCCGAAGTGTGTAAACCAACATAGACATTGGCTGGATGAACCAGTATGCTGCTCCGCGCACTAATGGCCTGACCGCTTTCATCCGTCACAGTCGCTTCAATCGACATACGCGCCGGACGGCTGCTATTCACGGTTATAGGTGTGGTGACAAGATAATTCCCGTCGTTATCCATTTGTAAGGGCGCAGTGCTGTTGGTGGCCTGCCCATCCCCATAATCTTCATCGGTGAACGTATAGCCGCGCTCTCCGCGATATTGAAAGCCTGTATCCCCGACATAATAGCCGTTGTAGTAGTAATCCCGGTAGATATTCCAGGTGACGTTGGCTTGCCCCAGCGCACCGCCAAAGTAGTATTTCGCTGATACCAGCGCGTTAACCGGGTCGCCAGAGATGATTTCATCCTGCTTTGGCGTAACCCTCACCTCATACTCCGGGACGCGGAAATCCCCAACCTCGAATGAGATACTCGTTTGATAGGAAGGATAGCAGTAATTGTCATTCTGCTTTTCGCCTACGCAGGAGTTTACAAAAATTGTATAGCTGCCAAGGGACAGGTTATCGGGCAGGGTAATCTCCCCGCTGAAGGTGCCGAAGTTCGTTACATCCACTTGAGCATCGTAAAAGGCATTATCTGGCGCGACGAAGCCATAATAGTCGTAATAGGCTGGTGTCCCAACAACCACATGCAGTTGTTGAACATCCGGTACCGTGTAGTCCATATCGTTTCGATCCCGGAAGACACCGCGATAATAGACTGTTTCACCGGGGCGGTAGATGGGGCGATCTGTGTATAAATAACTGCCAGTCGCCTTGCCGCTCACCGACACAGTGCTGTTCCAAATACCGTAGACACCTTTCCCGCTGGTCTGGATGAAAACCAATCCATTCTCCTCAGTTTCAGGAAGGCGAAAGACACCATCGGCATCCGTTTCACCCTCCGCTATTACCACGCCATTCTGATACACCTGGACATCTGTATTTTTCGCAGGTTTCGCCGACGCGAAATCAGTTACCCACACCAGCGTCTCACCGGGCGCGGTTTTGACCGTCAGTGATACATCGGAAACAGCCAGCACAAACCCCATTTTGCTATCGCCATTCCAACCAATCGCGCTGGGTGAGGTGATTTCAACACCATACAAACCAGCAGGTAGGCGTTCATGCTCCGCATCGGCCAACGGCATGAGAATGCTCTGCGCCTCCTTACCCACAGAATACATCGCTGTCTCGGTCGAAATGAGATTCTCCGGCTTCACCCAGGGAACAGCATCCAACTTGCCGGAGCGTACTGCCTGATACAACCTTCCCACTGACCCAATGCCATAATAGCCGTAATAGTAAGGATCGTCTGGTTCCCAACGATAGGCTGCGTCCAGTGTTTCAATATCCAACCGATAGATGTCCAGTGTAATGGTTGGTTTGCCTGTGATTGTCATCGGAAGTTGAGGCGCATCCTGGTAGGTACCCACGACCACCAAATCGCTTCTCAGATTGGTCTGCACAGTGGTACGCACATCATCATTTTGTACAAAGTACGTCAGGTTATAGGGGGATGCGGTAGCATTGCCGTAAACATCCTCGATACCGGGCAGAAGCGTGACGGTATAAATCACATCGACCTGCTGCTCAAATTCGAGAGCGAGTCTGCCATCGTCATACACAAACGGCACAACCTCGCCCGGTGGCTCTGGCGTGATACGGTAATGGTTTTCATAGGTTGCCGTGTTCATGAGGGTGTTGAAGCTGAAAACCACTTGCCTGCGTCCCGGACGGATGATTTCGCCTGATTTAGGTGAAACCTCAGTAACACCCGGAAGTCCAACAGTGCCAAAGTGAGCAGAAGCGGCATCCCTTAACGTCGCTGCTCCAACCGCACTCTGAGCAGTCGTTTCGATTGTCACATTGTATCCGTAAGCGATTTTCAATGCTTCTGTGGGTGTAAAAGTGAGCTTCGTCTTATCCGCGTCCCATTGAAACGTGCCGGGGATATTTTCAGTCGGTACACTGCTCCAATCCTCATAGCCATACTGATTATCATAGCCTTCAAGTCGGAAAGCAGCCTCTGTGCTAACTGTGTCCATAGGCTGACTGAAAGCCACCTCAAAGGCACTGTCCAGCAGCACTGCTTTGTACTGCCCCCAGGTGGATGTTGCTTGAATGGTGAGGGTTTGAGGAGCGAGTGTGCGAAAGGTCGAAACAAATGGCGCTGCTAATGAGGTGCCATCAGTGCTTGTCAGACCAGCAGTAACCGTTACCGTATAGGTGGTGTTACCCTGCAACGCGGCTGCGGCTGAATAGACATAGATCGATGTATTGACCCACTCGCCACCGCCAGCAATAGCGGGCTGAATGGTGATGGGTATCGGTAAATCGCCTTGGTCGACGGTGGAAACAAGCGGTACAACCGGACGATCAAATGTAATAACGATACGTGCATCTTCGGCAGCAACGCCTTCTGTACCATCTTCCGGTGAGATAGATGCTACCTGAAGCGAACGCGCTGTCTGCATAGCTAACGTATAAGCTTCGACCAACCCCATACCATTTTGAGCATGTGCCGATGTTCCAATTCGCAGTGTGTAGGTTGTATCGAGCGCCCAACCACCCTCAGCCTTAATATCCAGTGTGCGATCATCTTGCCAAGTCATCATTACTGCGACTTCAGGTTCAATCGTAACGGCTGCCGCAACGCTTACACGATTCATAGCTTGATCGAAAGTAATCGTGATTATATCGTCAGGGGCGATTTCGACACCGGACACGGGCCATACATCCATGACATGCGGCGGAATCAGTGCATCTTGAGCATTATTGGGAGTGGCGTTTAGTACCGAAACGACCAAAATAACGAGGGCAATCAGCCTGAGTCTTGAAAAATAGCGTGACATTATTTCCTCTTTCGGGAAATGTGCGAGAAATCACGCACTAATTTATTTTGTGTTGACCAGAGTATAGTCATGTACTCTGGTTTACTGCACCGCTATTCCTCAACGGTTACCCAACGGTTGTATTGCGATGATTGTAATGCAGCCGAAATCCAGGAAATGCGAATGGTTCAGTACGTTGGACATTTCAGTACCGTACTTGTCGTCCGACTAGTCGGACGAATCGCGAACACTAATAACATCGGCACGATGCCAACTACCTCCTCAAATCATCCTTTGCATTATCTGACTGATGACGAAAACATAACCAGGTGAACAGGATACACACGATGTTCTTACGGGGTTTTTGCCGTCGCATTTTATAACGAGAGTTACGAAACACACTGGGTAAAACAAAGGCAGTTTGATAATTAGATTCATGGAGCTATGGCGGGAATACTCTGCCAGTTTTGTTATGAATTGTGAAGCGAATGAAGGGGCATTTTTTGTGCAACAGCGTTTGTTCTTAACAGCCATGGCAAGCCATCAGACCTGACATCCCCAAATTGTAAACAACTCGATGTGCATGTATTTCACAAACCCTTCATTAATGGTTCGTCAATTTCAATGGAATTTTTGGCTCATTACGGGTGGAGTCACATGACAAATGTCATGGTTTTTGTACGCCAAATGTCACATAGTATTGCTTATGGATTAATTTTTTGTGAACCTTAATACTTTAAAACAACTCTTCATTTATTATCAAACTAATCGCAATTAACAAGCGTTCGCAAAAAATGCGAACACAATCTCAAGGGGTTTTTAAAAATGTTCGGAATGAATCGTATGCATAAAGATGAGAGTGGTCAGACAGCTCTCGAAACCGCCATTATCCTGATCGCTTTTATCGTGGTTGCTTCCGTGTTCGCATTTGCCATTCTGTCCGCTGGTTCGGCTTCGACTGAAAAGGGTCAACAGGCCATCAACGCTGGTCTGGAAGGCGTGCAGTCGTCAATGTCCATTAAGGGCGCAGTGATTGCTGAAGACAAGACCACCAGCGGTAATGTTGAAGATGTCGTTTTCACTCTGTCACTGGTTTCTGGTGGCGATCCCGTTGACCTGACCTCGGCTGCTGCTGATCGTAAGGTAATCGTTGGCTACCGCGATGCAACCCAGTTCCTGAATGATATTGACTGGACAGTCAAGTGGATTGGCAAGAACGATGCTGACAATCTGCTGGAAGAAGGCGAACTGGCTGAAATTACTGTGACTGGTATCTCGGCTGCTGCTCTGGGCGCGAACACACCCTTCACACTGGAAATCAAGCCTCCGACGGGTGCCGTCCTGAGCATTAACCGTACCACACCGGCTTCCATTGAAACCGTAATGGAACTGCGCTAAACCAAATGCTTGCTCCAACGACCCGGTTATCGACTTCCGTAAGACTCCACCGGGTCGTTTGCTGACAATGTGAATCAGACTGAGGCAATCGCAATCATGTTCAACCATCTGAATAATCACAGCGAAACAAAAACCCCCATCTGGGACACCGTATTCATCATCATCACCAGCATTACCGTATCCGCCCTGATTTTCAGTATCACCGCCGCCACATCGATGACAAACCCTCAGCCTGATCACGTCAGCGCCTTGTTCCTCCATGATACGAATCAGGCGCTGCTCACCCTGGGATTAGCTGCACTGCCACTGATGATTTATGCACTGGTACTGGGGCATTCAACAAGCTCTAGCGAAGCGCGTTAATCGCAGTCGTTATTTAAAGACACGCCGCACAACAAAATATACCCTTCCCGAATAAGGCCGGGAAATGGCTCTACGCATTCAATTAATGGTAGAGCAGATTTATGAGAGGTCATGATGGAATTAGAACAGCGTGTGCAGGCACTCGAACAGGAACTCCAAATCCTGAAGAATCAAATTCAATCGATGCTGCTGGATATTCAGGAGCAAGTGCTTTCGAATACGTATCCCGATTTACGTTCAGGTGACAACACGCCGCAAGGGAATCGCCCGGTATCACGCCCGGAATCCGAACCTGAGGTACAAAAACGTCCCTCTTCTCCTGTTCACAAAGTCAGCCTTGATAATTTCGCTGGCGAAGAAGAGCGGCAAACTCCGCCGCCAGCGGAAAAGCAAACCAACAATGCCACCTGGCAGGGTATGGCGAATCTGGAAGCATGGGTATCGGAAAAACTTAGCGTCGTTGGCCTGGAAGATACGCTCGATCTCATTCGTATGTATGGCGCGAACGGACGTTTTTCAGCGGAAGTTCAGGATGCACTGCTGGAATTTGCGGTTTACGAAAGCAGTCGTTATCACGATGCACCCACACAACCCAGCCGTTCAGCCGTTTTCAATACTCCGCCGGGAGTTGTACCGAGTAAACCTGCGGTGAAGAAAGCAGCACCGGTTCGTTCAGTTCCGGCTGAACCTGCACCACAACGCCCAAATCCGGCTAAAGCCACGCCCAAAGCTGCGCCAGTCAATAGCAACAAGAAGAAAGCCTCTAAAGCGAAAGTTGAGACTGTCAACGCAGAGGATGAGGGTTCAACCAACATTGTCCTCAAGTTAATCGCTGGTGTCCAGAACGCGGGTGCTGGCGTGCGATGGGGCAAAGACGACAATGGATAAAGTCATCACCACAACCCTCCTGATTGTCATCAGCATGATTATGGCAATCTTTTTGTTTAATGCGGCTTACCCAGCCGTTGTTCAGGGCAGCGAAGCCATCACCAATATGGCCGCCCGTACCGATGAACGCATGAAAAGCCAGATCACCATTATTCACGCTACCGGAGAACTCGACAGCGATGGTTTCTGGCAGGACAGCAATGGTAACGGTCAATTCGAAGTGTTTTTGTGGGTCAAGAATGTTGGCTCATCACGGATTATTGCTTTAGAACAAAGCGATGTTTTCTTCGGCCCGGAAGGTAATTTCGGCAGAATTGCTTATAACACCGGAACCTATCCGTATTGGACGGGCAGCCTGGAAAATGCGACGGAATGGACACCTACCGCGACCCTGAAAATCACTATTCATTATGGTGTGCCGCTCACAGCAGGACGTTATTTCGCTAAAGTGACTCTGCCCAACGGGGTAGCGTCGGACTATTTCATGGGGCTGTAAACATGGAAACTGTTTTAGCGGCCCTTATCCTCATTTTTCTCGTCTTGTTCGCCGTATTGACACTCTCCAATACGATGATGTCTACCCAGGATATGCTGCATGTTAGCTGGGAAGAAAGCGACTTGTCCTTACAGGAACAGACGCATACCGCACTTTCAATCGTGAATGCGCAGACACACGCCGGGACGCAGGTTGAATTAAGCGTCGAAAACACGGGCAGCATCAAACTGACTGATTTCAAGCAGTGGGATGTGATTGTGCAGTATCGCGATAACAACCCATTGAGTGGCAATCATATTGAGTGGATGCCCTACAGCGTAACACCCGCAGCGGATAAATGGACGGTGCAGGGCATTTATAACGATGCGACCACACTGGTCAGTGAAAGTTATGATCGGGGCATTTTCGATCCGGGTGAAGAAGCCATTCTCGGCCTGCAACTGAATCCCCGTATTGAAGCGGGAAGTTATGTGCAGGTGGTCATCACGACACCCAACGGGGTCAGCACTTCCACCGTTTTCAAGTGCAATGTTCCGCCTGTGCTGACGACTAACCTGACCATTCATGTCAACAGCGGCGAAGTCGTCACGATCACACCGGATCAGCTCGAAGTGACCGATGTGGATGACGTGCCTGCCGATCTGGTCTATACGGTCAGCACGACACCCACTAACGGCATACTCACCCCGGCTAGCGACTTCACACAGGACGACATCAGTCACGATGTACTGCAATATGCCAACAGCAGCGGCACGAGTGACAGTTTTGAATTTACCGTCAGTGATGGCGAGGACAGTATCGGGGCATACACGGCGCAAATTCAGGTGAATATGCCGCCCACTCTGGATGTGAACAACGGGATGACGATCACGCATGGCACCGCCGGACTGATTGGTGATCTCATGCTGATGGCAAACGATCCGGACAACAGCGACAGCGAATTGATTTTCAGCGTGACAACACCCCCTGAACACGGCAATCTGAGTATGTCCACCTTCAGCCAGGATGACATCAACAACGCCCGTATCAGCTACAACAATTTAAGCAGCAGCGCCGCGTCGGACAGCTTTACTTTCACCGTCAGCGATGGCAGCAAAACGATTGGTTCGTTCATCTTCGCCATCACGGTTAACTAACGGGGGTTCACGATGAAAGCGACTCAGGAAAAGAAAAAATCAGCCATTTCATCGGGAAACCCGGAGTTGGACAGCAAAATGGGGGGCGGTTTGCCCGTCCAATCACTGGCGCTGATTGAAGGCGGTTCCGGCACAGGCAAATCTGTTTTATCACAGCAAATTATCAACGGCGCACTTCAGGAAGGCTTCATTATCAGCCTGTTCACCAGCGAAAACAGTGTCAAGAGTCTGGTGAGCCAGATGCAAAGCATCGATATGGATGTGCTGGATTACCTGCTGCTGGGCAAGCTCAAAGTCTATCCGATGGAACTTTCCAGTCTGGGCGATTATGCCACTACCGCGTTGATGCAGGCGATGAAGCGCGAACATGAACGCGAACGCAATGTGATTGTGGTGGACTCGTTCACGTCTGCCATTATGGGCACCACCCACCGAAAAAGCATTATGGGCTTTTTTGAGGAATGCAAGCGGCTGTGTTCGGACGGCGCAACCATCATCATCACCATGCATGATGAAGCCATTCCGGAAGAATTAAACGCGCCGCTTCACTCGATGTGTGATGCCAATCTGCATCTGCGCGCTGGTCAGGACGGGCAAAAACTGGTGAAGACGCTGGAAGTCGCCAAAATCCGGGGCGCAAGCAGCTCAACGGGCGCGATTGTCGGCTTCGATGTTGAACCGGGATGGGGTATGCGCATTATCCCCATCAGCAAGGCCAGAGGATAAACGCCGATGGCGCAAAATGTCTTGCCTTTCGCTTTCGATATTCGTCAGCCGCATAACAACTGGGATGACCTGTGTCCGCAGCTATCCCCTGCCCTACAGGAAGCCTGCGCACAATCGCCCTTCCTGATGGCCTATATGCTGTATCTGCCTGTCGATGAGATTGGCATCCCGGATTATCATGTCAAACCATCCCGCGCGTTGGGGCAGCTTGAATACAAAAATCTGATTTACCCTATCAAGGATGGCCTGTTCGTTCATATTTATCCCGATAACACCGGGATGCGCGATCACTACATCTCGATTGAACCCCCGGTGGTCGTTCAAACTGACCATCTGATGCCGACGGTTGAACAGAAACTGGTGGCATGGGCGGAAGAAATCGGACGGATTGAGGATAAGGAAGAAAAGAAAGCCTTCCTGCTCAAGCTGGTTGATAACATCTGCACCACCAACCGCAAGACAGCCAACGGCAAGAAGCCCGAAAAAATGGTGGTGACACTGCCCGAACTGGAAGCTGTGCGCTACCGGGTTTTGCGTGATAAAGTCGGTCTGGGCATCCTGCAACCGCTCCTGCTCGACCCGAATATCGAAGACATCAGTTGCAGCGGTGTCGGGCACATCTTCATCGAGCACAAAATTTTCAAGAGCGTTCAGTCCTCCGTCACCTTCATGGACTACGACGATGTGGATGATTTCGCCGTATGGCTGGGTGAATGGATTAAAAGCCCGGTCACGGTACGTAATCCGCTGGTGGACGCGGTTCTGCCGGATGGTTCGCGTATCAACATCGTCTACGGGCGGGAAATTTCCAAACGCGGCAGCAACTTCACCATCCGTAAATTCTCCGGCACGCCGACCAGCGTCCTTGAACTGATTGAGTTCGGCAGTCTGAATTACATGATGGCCTCGTATCTTTCGCTGATGCTGGAAACCGGCATGAACTGCTTCGTCGTCGGGGCGACGGCTTCCGGTAAAACGACTTTGTTGAATGCCATCACGGCTTTTATCAAACCGGATGCGAAAATCATCACGATTGAAGATACGCCGGAAGTGCAGGTTCCGCATCATAACTGGCTGCAAGAATCGACCCGCAGCACAGGCGGCGAGAAAAAAGGCAGCGATGTGGGCATGTTCGAACTGCTCAAAGCGGCTCTGCGGCAGCGCCCGGAAATGATTATCGTCGGTGAAATCCGCAGTGTGGAAGCGGTGGTGGCTTTCCAGGCTATGCAGACGGGTCACGGTGTTATGTCTACCTTCCACGCGGCTTCAGTTGAAAAGCTGATTCAGCGTTTGACAGGCGACCCGATTAACATCCCCAAGACCTACATTGACAACCTGAATCTGGCGGTCATCCAGTCGGCGGTACGGCTGGCGGATGGCAAATCTGCCCGCCGCGTGATGAGCATCAACGAAATCATCGGCTATGACCCCATCACCAACAGTTTTTCATTTCTGGAAGCCTTCCGCTGGAATCCAGCGAATGACACCTTCGAATTTCCCGGTTACATGAACAGCTATTTGCTAGAGCAGATTATCGCCCAGAAACGGGGCATCCCACCGCACCGCCGCAAGGAAGTTTACGACGAAGTCAAGCGGCGCGCCAAGATTTTTGAGAAGCTGCATAAAGAAAAAGGAATCACGGATTTCCATGAGTTCTTCCAAGTCCTCGCCGAAGCGCGGCGACAAAAACTCCTTTAAACAAATATCGCCGTTCGACATGTTTTACCAACTGACGTACATGTCGGCGATGGCTTCGTCGGGCATTTCGCGCGCCAAGACCTTTGAACTGGCGGCGCAGTCGAAATCAAAAGCCTCGACCTATTTCGCCGCCATCAATACGCTGGTGGACGAATTTCGCTACGACTATCCCGAAGCCTGTCACGCCATCGGCCTGAAAGCGAAGTCCGAGAATATCAAGACCTTTCTGCTGCGGCTGGCGGATGCGCTGCGATCCGGTGAACCGCTGGCGGAATTCCTGGCTCGTGAAGCCGAAGTTCAGAGCCAAGATTATGAAAATAAATATGAGCGTGATCTTGAGGGTTTGAAGCAGTGGGCGAATGCCTTCTCATCGATCATCATGTCCGTCGCGCTGATCGTGATCGTGCAGGTCATCACCTCGATGATTTACTCGATGAGCGTCAGCGTCATGGGCGGTCTGGTGACAGCCGGGTTGATGATGAGCGCGTTGGGCGCATGGGTGATTCAGCGATCCGCCCCGCGTGAAGTGATGAATGTCAAAGCCGCTTTAGGCTCCGCCGAGCAAAAACGCGCTATGAAGCTGTTTAAGATGCTGGCTCCCGCCGCAGTCTCGGTTGGAGTCCTGCTCAGTGTGATTGGATTACCGCTGGGCTGGACGCTGATCCTTGTTTCCGCAATTCTGCTGCCGATTGGCATCGCCAGTTTAGTGAGTGATCGCCAGCTTAATAAAAAGGATGTGGAGTTCAGCACCTTCCTGCGCTCTCTCGGCGGCACCGCAACTTCGACAGGCGCGACACTCAAGCAGGCGCTCACCCGCATCGACCTGACCTCCTTCACCTATCTGGAAAAGGACATTGACCGCCTGAGCACCCGTTTACAGGCATTGGTTGAACCAGAAATCTGCTGGCACAAATTCGGTCAGGAAACCGGAAGCCAGCTCATTACTGAAGTGAGCGACATTTTCTACAGCGCTATCAAGATCGGCGGCGAACCGGAACGGGTCGGTTATCTCTGCTCCCTGTTTACCGCCAAGACCGCACAGTTACGCGCCAAGCGCCGCCTGACTGCCGGGACATTCACCGGACTGACGACGGTCATGCAGGCGGTTGTATCCGGCCTGATGGTATTCGTCCTCTCCATCGTGACCAACTTCGCCACGATGGTCGAAACATTGATGCCGAAAAACAACGATGCGCTCTCCAGCGCTCCATCCATGAGCATGGGCATGGCGCAGTTCAGCCAGAGCGATCTGCAATTCCTGACCGGGATTACCATCACGATGGTGCTGGCGCTGGCGGTTGTGAGCGCTGCCGCCATGATCTTCTGCGACGGTGGATACAAGTTGAAGATTTCGTTTTACCTGTCGTTCATCATTTTTATCTGTGGGGTGAGTTTCCTCGTGGTTCCGCCGATGGTGGCGGGAATTCTCACGATGGCGACTTAGGAAAGAGGCGGCTCATGTCCCTGATTGATGTCATTCTCGGTCAGAAGATTATTCCTCTGACGATCGGTCTGGCGCTTCTGCTGATTATGCTGGCAGTGGTGCTGATGATTGTTCCACGCATCCGCAAGCATCGGGCGAAAGCTGCCCAATTACGGGCGGAACGTATGGCTGCCGCTGCTGTCATGGCAGAACAGATCGATGATGAGCCAGAACCGATTCAGGCACGCACTACACCTAAGAAGCCAGCCGCATTGACCCCAGCCGCATCGGTTCAGCCAGCCGCCAAACCCGCCGCCGCAGCGGTATTAACTGCCACACCTGCCCAGCCAGCAGGACAGCCGGGTGAATCAGCCCCTTCCGCTATGCAGGATATTCTCTCCAGTGTTTTTTCGGATGAGGATAATTCCGAGCGTCAGGCGGCGCTCATGCGCGGTATGAGCGATGTCGATATGAATGACCTGCTGACCTTAACGCAGCAGGTGGTTGTCCAACTGCATGGTGGCAAGACCGTGACAGTCGTCAACGAAAAGGAGTTACAGTGACATGGTACTGCGTTCACCTGACGAGATTCGCAAAGTAACACGCGAACTCGGTAATGAAATTTTACGTGAGCAGCTTGAGCAAAAACCGGATATGGAATTCAGGCTGTATCCCGATCTGGACACGAACCAGCCCGTCTGGCGGCTGCGTTTTGACCTGACCTACAATTCACCTGTACAGGGCGGCATCGATCTGAATGGCGAAGTGGTGCTGGGGCGCGACCAGGAAGTGCCCGGATTTGCCGATATTTGTAACGCCGCCAATGCCGAACAGTTGGGCGTTTCCCGCCGTCATGCGCTGCTGCGTCCCACCGAAAGCAAACTCTATCTGCTCGACCTGGGCAGCACCAACGGCACATCCATCAACGGGCATTCCATCGGCGTGAACATGCCTTACAGCCTGTCGAATGGCGAT
>JBGAGR010000016.1:0-50536 GCA_044226645.1 Aggregatilineales bacterium | reverse complement strand
TGATACGGCACGGACAGTACCGCCCGGATGAGAATACAGGGGGAGAAGTAGACGGCAGCCTGACCGACATCGGGCGCGAACAGGCTCAGCATGTGGCAGAAGCCCTGCGTTCCCTGAACATTAACGCGCTTTATTGCAGTCCCCTCAAACGGGCGATGGAGACCACCGAATTTATTGCCGGAGCGCTCAACCTTGCCCCGCAGGTTGTGCCCGAACTGCGCGAAGTCGTCCCGGTCATACCGATTGATCTGGAAGAATATTTCGCTTTCACCATGCCGGATTTGACTCCCGAAAAAGTCGCACATGAAAAAGCTATAGCCGATACGGCCTTCGATCTGATTTTTCGTCCACCGGAAGCAGATGAAGACCTGATTGACGTTGTGGTCAGTCACGGCAACATGATTCAATATCTGTCCTGTCAGGTGATGGGAGCGCCGGGGGAACTCTGGCTGCGGTTGGAAACCAATCATTGCAGCATAACCCGCTGCGCCATCGGTTCATCAGGCCGCATGAAGCTCGTATCTGCCAACGACATAGGCCATATGCCTGCCAATCTGCGCCTCTTGTCCTGAACGGTTTGCGATGGTGCTGGCAGTTCATTTCGGCTTAGCTATACTGTCTTTTTCGAGTGAGAATGAGGATAGTCCATGACCATTGTGCTGCGCGATGCTGCCGACAGCGATATTGAACTCGTCACCACCCTCATTCGCGATGGCTTTGCGGAATACGAAGGCAAATTAGACCCACCATCCGGGGCGCATTTCGAAACACCCGAAAAAGTGCGCGCCAAAATGGAGCAAGGCGGCGCAATCATGGCCTTCGTCGATGAAACCTGCGCAGGTGCGGTGTTATTTTACCCGGAAGACGGCTTTCTCTATCTGGGACGGCTGGCCGTACTATCCGATTATCGTACTCAGGGCATCGGAAAAGCGCTGATTGAAGCTGTTGAAAGCAAAGCCAGGACACTTGGATTACCCGGCGTGCAGTTATCTGTGCGGGTTGTCCTGCCGCGCAATCGTGCCTATTTTGAAAAATTGGGTTATCAGGTTGTCAGCTATCATACGCATGAGGGTTACGTTGAACCAACCTTCATGACACTGGAAAAACGATTCTCACAATAACCTTTTGCAAAAGGAATTGATAATGCGACTGGCCTTACAGGAAGATATGCTGCCGGGGAAAACGGCGCTCGAACGCTTTACACTGGCAAAATCGCTGGGCTTTCAGGGCGTGGAAGTCTGGGGACGGGGGTTGACCGCGCGTGTACCCGAACTGGTCGATGCAATTCAGCATACAGGTCTGGTTGTCTCAGCCGTCAATCATGGGCGACAGGGCGATTTACTCCACCCTGACCGCGCCACACGCGAAAAAGCGCTGGCGGAACTGCGCCAATCGGTAGTCGATGGCGTGGATTTAGGCGCGGCAGGTGTCATCCTCGTGCCCCATTTCGGCGAACCGACCCTGCCGGATTTGACACCTTTTAAGTCCGTTGTACAGCTAGAACACGAACTGCTGCACAACCACCTGCGCACCCTCTCCGATTATGTCTACGCCATCGGCATCGAACTCTACATCGAGCCGGTCAACCGCTACGAGACCCACTTCATCAATACCTTAGCCGATGCGATTCGCGTCCGCCGCAAAATCAAGGATCATCCCCATATCAAAATCGTCGCTGATCTGTTCCACATGGCGCTGGAAGAAGCCAACTCCGCGCAGGCTATCCGTGACTATGGCGCTGACCTCGGCTACGTCCATCTGGCGGATAGCAACCGCCGCCTGCCCGGACAGGGCATGATTGATTTTGCTGCCATCGGTGCGGCGCTCAAAGAGGCTAACTATGAGGGCTGGCTGTCGCTGGAAAGCGGCACACCGGGGCAGAATTTCGATCAGGCGTATCGCTTCGCCGCCGAAATCCCCGCCGCTTTAGATATGCTCCGGCAAGCAGGCTTGGCATAATTCACTCACAACGAAGCCTGCTATAATGTCATTGAAGGTGTATTGAGCGAGGAACACACCATGTCTGACAAAATTGCTCTGACGATTGATGTAACTCCAGAGGAACACCAGCGGATTATAGAGCGGGCACATGAAAACGGATTCGATACACCCAGCGAATATGTTTTAGCGCTGGTCGAAGAAGACTTGGAAGAAGATTCTCACGAATCCATTGTAGAGAGTTTTAAGCAAGGCTGGCGTGAAGCGATGAGCGGAAATACCATTCCCGCCTCAAAACTTTGGGAAGCGCTTCAGGATGACTAATTGAGCGAAAGTCTGTCTCGAACTAATATTTTGGTTGCTATTCCTGACGAATGGCATTCTGATATTAATGAATTTGTGAGGCACAAAGGCTTAACTGTACTAACGGCATCTTCCTACGAATCAGCATTAAGAATTATTTGTTCTCAAACCCTGCAAGGGGCTATCGTGGTATCAAACTGGTTGATTTCTCCTGATGGGAATGTAACAGACTTAGCCATTGCAATTCCCCCGACCGTACCGCTTCTAATGCTGGTTCGCGAGTCAACCAACTATGATTGGTTTGACAAAATAGTTTCATCCTCGGTTCGGGATTATCACAGGCTGCCAGTGGATTTGGATGCATTAGACCTATTCATCCAAAAACACTGGCATACTTAACGCATAATGGATGTTACCGCCCCTCAACCGCCACCCATTGACGGGTTTTGACACCCGTATAGATCGACTGCGGACGGATAATCCGGTTTGCTTCCTGCTGTTCAAAACCATGTGCTGTCCAGCCACCTACACGGCTCACCGCAAAAGTCGGTGTGAACAGCTCAACCGGCAGTCCTAGCCCATGCAGCACCAACGCGGTATAAAACTCGACATTGGTTTGCAGATTGCGCCCCGGCTTGTATTCTTCCAGTAGTTCAAGCGCCTTCAGTTCGACAGCCCGCGCCAGTTCATACAGCTTCATGTCCCCGCCGGAGTGGAACAGCCTTTCCGCCGCTTCTGCCAGCATATCCGCACGCGGGTCACGCACCTTATAAACCCGATGTCCGAAACCCATCAGAACTTCACCCTTTTCCAGCTTCCGGCGCAGATAGGCTTCTGCATTCGCCGCCTCACCAATCTCGAACACCATATCCAGCGCAGGCCCCGGCGCACCACCATGCAGCGGCCCCTTGAGCGCTCCCAACGCCCCCACCACCGCCGAGATCATATCCGAACCCGTCGAAATAATGACCCGCGCCGTAAAGGTCGAAGCATTCAATCCATGATCGGTCACGGTGTTCAGATAGGTTTCCATCCCGCGCACAAATTCGGCGGTGGGTTCGCTGCCCGTCAGCATGTACAGATAATTCGCGGCGTGACCGAGATCAGTACGCGGTTCAACGGGCTGTTGACCATTTAGCAGCCGCCAGTGAGCCGCCACTATTGTCGGGAAGGCCGCCACCAGACGTACTGCATCCTGATGCGCATCGCTGTTTTCCATGCCGATGCTCAGGCTGCTGGCTGCCATCCGCAGCGCATCCATAGTCGGAACTTTCGCCACAGCCGCCGAGCGCAGTAAATCGAGTGTTGCTGCCGGAAGCGAACGCTGTGCCGCTAACGTCCCACGAAATTCCGTTAATTGACGGGCATTCGGCAAAGCATCATTCCACAGCAGATACAGCATTTCTTCAAAAGTGGCTTTCCCGGCGATTTCTTCCAGCGGGAATCCGGCGATTACCAGTTCGCCAGCCAATCCATCCACACTGCTGAGACGGGTTTGGGCGGCAACTACGCCTTCCAGACCCGGTTTATAGGTCATATCATTGAGCATCATGTAAATCTCCAATTTCATCCTTTACAATCATTGTAGATTTACGCTAATATGTTGTCAACATTGATTGAATAATCAATATATCCAGTAGGGACGCAATATATTGCGTCCGCGCTACGATCTGGGGAACATCATGAAATCACGTTATCTGACCGCGAAGGACGCAGCCGCCGAACTCGGTGTCAGCTTGCCAACCCTCTATGCTTATGTCAGCCGGGGATTGATTCGCTCCGAGGCGCTGGACGATGATCCCCGTGCGCGTCGCTACAGTGCCGAGGACATCGATAAGCTCAAATCGCGCAAGGAATCGCGTCACAACCCCGAAGGTGCGGTGGAAAGCGCCCTCCATCTCGGAATGCCGCTGCTGGAATCTGCCATCACCTTAATTACCGATGGCAAGCTGTATTATCGCGGACAGAATGTGCTGGATTTAGCTGCCCAATACACTCTCGAACAGGTTGCAGCGCTCATCTGGACAGGCGATCTCAACACCGATGTACCTACACTCTCAAATCCGGTTGAGATGCCGCCCCTCTGCCGTGATATGCTGCCGCAAATCAGCCATCTCGCACCCTTCCAGCGCTTTCAAATTCTCCTGCCTGTGATCGCCGCCGATGACCTTTCAGCCTACGATTTGCGCCCCGAATCGGTCATTCAGACAGGCGGGCGCATTTTGCGCCAGATGACACTCATCGCCTGTAACACCGATTTCAGCCAGGGAAATATCGCCCAAACGCTGTGTTCGTACTGGGGAAAACCCGAAGCCGAACCCCTTATCAGTACAGCGCTGATCTTTTGTGCCGATCATGAACTGAACGCTTCATCCTTCGCCGCGCGTGTAGTCGCTTCCACCAATGCCGCACCCTACGCAGCCGTATCCGGTGGATTGGCAGCGCTCGGCGGCAGCAAGCACGGCGGACACACCGAGCGTGTCGAAGCCTTTTTACGCGAAGCGGGTTCTCCCGAACAGGTGGCGCGGGTCATGGCGGGACGGCTGCGGCGCGGTGAACCGATTTCCGGCTTCGGACATCCTCTCTATCCACAGGGCGACCCGCGTGGACGTGAACTGCTGCGTATGGTCAGCGAAGCCTATCCCGATTCCCCGGCTGTTGCATTGACTGAAGCCGCTGTTCAGGCCGCCGCCGAGCTGATTGGCGAAGCTCCGACTATCGACATGGCCTTGGTGACATTAGCACAAGCACTGGAGTTACCGGAAGGTTCCCCGCTCACCCTCTTTGCACTGGGACGCACCATCGGCTGGATTGGTCATGCGCTGGAGCAGTACCGACTTGACCGTCTGATTCGTCCCCGCGCCCGATATGTGGGCGAAAAACCATCCGGTTAGCACAGCATAGCTTTTCGCCACAATAATGATCGCCGGGGTTATTCGCCCCACACATAATAGAGTTCACCGTCCTCGACACGGGTAGAGAGGAACATCAGCTTGGATTGCGATGGCGCGGGGCCTTTAAGCTGGTCTCCATTCTCCTTGAATTCGGCGCTATGCCATTGGCAGACGAACTTGCCCTCGTCCGCGCAGTAATCCAGCGGCCCACCAAAATGCATACAGGTGTTAGCGACGGCAGTCGGTTTGCCATTGCGCTTATAAACATGGATGGTTCGCCCGAAGAAGTCCACCAATTTGCTGCCCTTATCGGGAATATCTTCAATTTTGCTCAGTGAATATTTCACGGCTTATATCCTTCACTCAAATCAGGACGAAAAGGCTTTTCGCGCGAAAAGTAGTTGCATACACAACTACTTGCAGTCTATCACAATCTAGTTGCAATTGCAACTACTTTCTGATAAAGTGGTCTGCATGAGCGAAAAAATAGATGAACTTCACCTCGCCGCATGGCGCAATTTCATAACCGTCCACGCCCGTTTGGTCGATCAGATCGACAAGGAATTGGAAGCCGCCGGATGTGTCCCGCTGCATTGGTATGATGTCCTGATCGAGTTAGCAGAAGCGCCAGAAAAACGTCTGCGCATGGCGGAACTGGCGGATAAAGTCGTTTTGAGCCGCAGCGGATTAACCCGTCTGGTGGATAAACTCGAAGCGGCGGGTTTACTGAATCGTAAATCAACACCCAGCGATGGACGCGGCGCGTTCGCCGTTCTGACTGATGATGGCATGGCGGCGCTGCGTAAAGCCTGGCCTGTCTACGCTAAAGGTATTCAGGAGCATTTCGCCCAATATCTGAGCGATGAAGAAGCGCGTGTCTATCGGGAATCGCTCGAACGTATGTTAAAGTAAGTTCACGAACCGAAACCTCATCATAACCACCGCAAACAATTTTCAGGAAAACATCCATGTCTGACGATTATCGTTCTTTGCTCCGGCAGTCCATGCTGGACGATGCGGCTTTTGTACAAATGACACTCAAGGGCAAAATCAGCGAGAGCCTTCCCTGGCGTATGGTGGTCATACGCCCTGTGCTGCTTAAAAATCAGCGCCATCTGCAATTTTCGTACTTCAGCGCCAAGCAGGACATCACCAAAAATTATCTACCGGACGAGGCCGCTGCCCAGTTAGCCGAACTGCTGGAACTACCTTTCAGCAGCATTCATCTGCGCCTGACCGATGAAGACATCAACGTGCAGATTACCAAAAAGGGCAAAGCGATTCTCCACCGTGAAGGCGCGAATCAGCATCGTCAGGCAGAATTGAGTCACGATGCCCCCAAAGCGCTGCCCATTCCCGCTGATAATCCCGACCCATTCCTGAAAACCATCGGCATCATGACCAGTGACGGACGCATCAAGGCCGATATGCAGGACAAGTTTGCTCAGATCAACCAATTCTTGACACTGCTCGACCATACCAGTGCCCTCGACACATTCGACCATTCGCCCATTCATGTGCTGGACTGCGGCTGCGGCTCATCCCATTTGTCTTTCGCCACTTATCACTATCTCAACCACATACGCGGCATCCCCGCCACATTGGACGGCGTAGATGTGAACGCGAAATTGATGGACAAAAGCAATGGTTACAGCCGCGACCTCGGCCTGAATGATGCCTGTTTTTACGCCACGCCCATCATCAATTTTCAGCCGCAGATTCCGCCGGATATTGTCATCGCCCTCCACGCCTGTGATACCGCTACCGATGAAGCACTTGCCCTCGGAATCAACTGCGGCGCGGGGATTATCATGGCGGCTCCCTGCTGCCATCACGATCTGAACAAGCAGTTAGAGGCCAGAATGCCCTTCCAGCCCGTCATGCGGCACGGCATATTGAAAGAACGCCTCGCCGACATCTTGACCGACAGCTTCCGCGCCCTGATTTTACGCATCATGGGTTACAAAACGGATGTGGTGGAATTCGTCTCATCCGACCACACCGGACGCAATCTGTTGATTCGCGCCGTTAAACGCGGCAAATCCGGCGACTCCACCGCCCTGCGCGAATATGAGGAACTTAAAGCCTTCTGGGGCGTAACTCCCTATCTTGAAAAACTGCTCGGCGAGTCATTTTTGAGATAACCATTTTGCCCATCCGAAAACGTCCCCATCTCATCCGCAACATCATCATCGGCTTATTAGGAATCGTCATCTGTAGCGGCATAGTTTACATCGCCCTCTTGCTTGTCGCGGCAAACGCTTTTGGCGGTGAGCATGGCCTTTTCAGCAATTCCTGTGACCCTTCGCATCCATCGGCAGTAGAGGGAATGGCTCGATTCAAACTCCCGCCAAGTGCAAAAAATTTGCAATCGTACTGTTGGGAAATTCAAGGCTGGTGGGCAGAAGTCAGTTTTGAGATGAAGCCATCCGATTTGACGACTTTCGTCAGCAGCACTAGCGTAAAACCGCCCCTGTCATCAACCGGAAAACCAGATAAATTGGAATGTGAACTTTATTGCAGCACGTTGTCCACCGTGACATCGTATCTGTACGGTACTTATAGTGGAACTGAATGGCGCGAAGAAATCTTCATCGACACCACGAATCCAGATCGCTATATCGTCTATTTCACCGTATTAGGCGGCTAAACTGCCGTCATTCGTCCAACTCCGTTTTTGGACGATTCCCTGCGCTAAGGCGACGCGGTTTCTGTGAAAACACTTTCTGAATTTCAGGACGTGCAGCATCAATAATGGGGCGTACATCATCTATATCTTCAGATAGTTCTGGTTTACCAAAAGACTCGCGATGTTCATGCAGCAAAACAGAAGTAACCTCAGTAATCTGGATAGTGGCATTGTCAGCCGCAGAAATATAGTTACGGGGTGTATCCTTAACAGCCAACTCGCGTTTGTGCCGTGTGGCAGTTCTACCTAACGCTACCCGATGAATCTGATTGGTTAATGCTCGTCCGCGCTTTTGTTTCTGCCGAACACTTAGCCATTCTTCAGCTTCTTCGGGTGTAAAATCTTCGGCAAGCAATTTTCGATACTCACGTTTATCGGCAATCACATCAAACTGAGCAGCCGTACCGATAGGATTGTTATAAGCATCTCCCATAAAAACGCCTGATTTGGCAAGCCAGGTCTTTACCTCACGAACAACTTTAGAACGATCAGACATTCGTTGCGTAATCTGATATAAACCCTCCTCATCGGTAAAGTCCATCAACTGTTTGCCGCCCGGTGTTTCAACTTCAAGGACTCGGAGAATTTCCGATACCCTGAATTCATTATGTCCATCAAAAGTTTTCTTGAGGTCACTCCAAGGGCCTGAGCGGTTATTTGCCTTAGAACGTGAGATAGAATAAACCCAATCTCGCACACAATATAAATGTTTGCCATCAGGAGTTTCTACGGATACCATGTAAGTATTAGTATCACTCTCAGCCTCACGTATGCTGCTGATAATCCATTCGGGGATTTGAATATTTTCAGGTGCATTTTGCAGAATATCAAAAAGAAGTTGTTTAGTCATGCTGAATTTCCTTTTTGTTTGACATGTATTACACGATAAACACGATTAAAGCGTATATGGGCAATTCAATTTATATAAATCCATTATGGTAGAAAATGGCACTTGTGTCAATAGTTTGAGAGTGGGCTACTGCCGATGACTTCTAATAAGAAAGAAGAATTCAAAACATTAAAAGTGAAAGCCAGCACGCACGCGCGTCTGGCTATTCTTGCGACTATCTTTGACAAAACCATCGCAGAACTTATAGATGATTTGCTAGATAAAGCGTATCCGGGAATTTCTAAAGAAACTGAAGCAGCGATGAATAAGCTGCGCAGGATTAAAGAAAAAACTGATGAGGCACGCGACCAAGAGGGTTAATTATCCAGAAGCTTACCTTTACGGCGTTTTCAATCCATGCCGCTCCATCAATTCACGGTCATAGAAAATCGTTTCCGCTTCTGCGCTGACAACAACACGGCCTTCTCTCAAACAACGACTTGCGTAATAACTGCGGAGTCAGCTTCGAAGCACGCATCAAGAATATGACAATCTACGGCAATTGTCGCGATTGTGTGTATAACACCTGAATAATGAGGGTGAGGACAAGCAAGGCTGAGTTCATTGATAATTCTGTTCAACCTGTTCAGATATTCTTCACAACAATTTGCTTGCCATCGACCTCAATATTCTGTACCATGACCACAGAACTTTCGCTGATCCTTTCAATTCTCTGGAGGCACTCCCTTACATGAAGGCAGTTATCCTGGCTGCGGGTAAAGCCACCCGTTTACGTCCTGTCACCCTCACCATGCCCAAAGCATTGGTTCCTGTCGCCAACAAAACCCTCATCGGTTATGCCATCGATGTGCTCAAAGAAGCTGGTTTCACCGACATCGGCATTGTCGTCAATGAACTGGATTCCCCCATCCCGCACGCCCTGGGCAAAGGCGAAGGTCTGGGAGTCAATCTGGAATACATCCAGCAGAAGGAACAGAAAGGACTGGCGCACGCCGTTGGACTCTGCCAGCCATTCGTCGGTAACGAACCTTTCTGCGTCTTTTTGGGCGATAACATTTTTCAGGATCATATGAGACCTCTGTTCACCGAATTTCTGACATCCGGTGCAGAAGCCGCCATCGCACTTGGCGAAGTCTCCGATCCAACACGCTTTGGTGTAGTGGAATTGAATCCTGACAGCAGCGTTTTCCGCCTCGTTGAAAAACCCAAAGAACCAAAATCAAATCTCGCCATTTCCGGGGTCTATCTCTTCCGCGCCTCCATTTTCGATGCCATCTCGCGTATTCAACCCTCGTGGCGCAACGAACTCGAAATCACCGATGCCATTCAAAAGCTCGTTGACGATGGTCATCGCGTTAATTCCTACGTCCTCAAAGGCTGGTGGATTGACGCTGGTAAGCCGGATGCCATCATTCTGGCAAATCAACTGGTTCTGGAAGAACTGCCCTACACCCCAGCGCCCGAAAACAAAGATCAGATTCAGGGCAAATCGGAAGTCTCGCACCGCGTCATTTTAGGCCAGAACTGCCAGATCATTGACAGCGTGATTCGTGGCCCGGTCATCATCGGTGACAACACCGTCATTCGCGGCAGCTATGTTGGCCCATACACCTCGCTCGGCGCGAACGTACAGATCGAGAACAGCGAAATCGAATCCAGCATCGTCATGGCGAACTGCGAAATCCGTGACATTCGCGGACGCATTGATTCCAGCCTGCTGGCGGATAACACCAAAGTCGTCGCGGCAACCACCAAGCTGCCATCATCACACCGCTTCATTCTCGCAGAGAACAGCTACATCCAACTGTAGCTTCAGTGCATAAACACCTTGCCTTTTCACCCCTCTCCTAAGCGTACTCGCTGGTTGGGAGAGGGGTTGGGGGTGAGGGCTTTTCCAAACTTATGACCTTAAGGAGCTTTTGATGTCTGACCGTATCCAGAAAATTAAAGCCGATCTGGCTGATGGACGTGCGCGTCTCAACTATGTTTTTGACAATGTAGGGAATCGCTGGGACACATTGGTCTATTCCGAAGGTGCAGCCTGGAATGTGCGCCAGCTTGCCACCCACCTCATGATTACCGACAAAGGCCACAACAACACCGTCGCGGGCATCGCGAAGGGCGAAGAGATCATCCCGGCGGATTTTGACCTCGAACGCTACAACAAACGCTCGGTGGAGAAACGCGGCGAAGCCTCTATCGATGAAATCCGTGCCGCTCTTGCCACCACCGCCGCCGAACGCGATGCCTGGTTGGATACCATCGACGATGCCACGCTCGATATAAAAGGTCGTCACGGCTCGATGAAAATCCTCTCGATTGAAGAAATTCTGCACGTCGTCGCCAACCATGACCGCGACCACGCCAATGACATCGCCCGCGTCCTGAATATCGACTAACATACTCCTACAGCGAAGGAGATTATTCGGATGGCTCATAATCCTGATCCCGTTCGTATGGATGTAATTTGGGATGAAATTCATCATGAGCAAAACAAATCCCGCGAGAATTATAGTGATACGAGATTACGTGCCTTACTCTCGCTACTAGGTGAAGAACAAAGCGGTCTCAAAGCATTAGTCATACCAATCCCTGATGATGAATATATCCAACTCTCGCAGAAAATTGACGAAGAAGCGAACTCACGAAAACAATGTCATTAGGATTCTGATTCACGAGGTGGAAAATGGTCAAAGTGCTACCACAAATGTTAGAGAAGAGTAAGCTGTACCAATAGCAATGAAGCTCAACCTCCCCATCCTCGATCACCTGCGTGACAGTCACAATATCCTCATCGCTGGCGCAGGTGGCGGCTTCGATGTCTTCAGCGGACTGCCGCTCTATTTCGCCCTGCGCGAGATGGGCAAAACCGTCCATCTGGCGAATTACAGCTTCAGCGAATTTTCCATTGTGCAGGCCGTCAGCCAGCCACAAGTGCTGATTGATGGCCTCCTCCTCGGCGCGCATGGCACGATTCAAGTCGACTTACCCTACTATCCCGAAGGTTATCTCTCACAGTGGTTCAAGGAAAAACGCGGCGAGGATGTCACCGTCTGGATGTTGGGACGCACCGGGGTCGCGCCGCTCATTCAGGCTTACACTCGCCTCGTCAACCATCTCAACGTTGATGCTATCGTGCTGGTCGATGGCGGAGTCGATTCGACCATGCGCGGTGATGAAGTCGGCTCCGGCACGCTGGTCGAGGATTCGATTACGCTAGCGGCAGTGAAAGAACTTGATGTCCCGGTCAAACTGCTGGCCTGTATCGGCTTCGGTACAGAAGTCGAGGAAGCGGTTTGCCATTACAACGCGCTGGAAAATATCGCTGCCTTAGCCAAAGCCGGTGGTTTTCTCGGAAGCTGCGCCCTCACCCCGCAGATGGAAGCCTTTCGCCTGTTCGAATCCGCCTGCCGCTATGTCTGGAAGCAGCCCAACCACCACAAAAGTCACATCAGCACCCGTATCATCCCGGCGGTCAATGGCGAATTCGGCAACTACCATATGTATCCCTCCGATTACACCTCCGTTTTCATATCCCCGCTCATGAGCCTCTACTGGTTCTTCGATGCGCGTACCGTCATCGCCCACAGTCTGCTCATCCCGCACATCACCAGCACCCTCACCACCACCCAATGCATCATGATTTGCGCCGCGCTAAAACAGGAAATAAAGCAGCGTCCGCGCCGTGACATTCCTTACTAAAACGTCTATTCCAATCCCTTTAATCTACGGCTATAATGCTCGCGTTTGGGTCTGCCAATGCAGGCTTTGAAAGGAATCGCAAGAAGATGGCTTTGGATAAAATCGCCAATGGCGTGGTAGTCAGCATGACCTATGTGCTGACGGTGGACGGTGAAGAAGTGGGTCGCGCAGGTGCTGACGAACCGCTTGAATATCTGCATGGCGCGGAAAATATTGTGCCCGGTTTAGAAACAGCGCTGGAAGGCAAAGGTGTCGGTGATAAAGTGAATGTCACCATCCCGCCCGAAGATGCCTATGGCGAATACGATGACGAAGACATTGATGAATTCGACCTGGACGAAATCCCCGGTGTCGAAGACCTCGAAGAAGGCATGATTGTCGAAGTCGAAAATGACGACGGCGAAATTTTCGTCGGCACCGTAGTCGAAATGACCCCGGAAGCGGTTGTCGTGGATTTTAACCCGCCGCTGGCTGGCAAAACCCTGACCTTTGATGTCGAAATCCTCGGCCTGCGTGAAGCCACCGCCGAAGAACTCGATCACGGTCATCCCCATTCACTGCACGACTACTATGACGACGAATTCGACGACGAAGACGAAGAATAGTCTCTGTGTAGTAGGGACACAATATATTGTGTCCGCCTCTTCCCGTAAGGGCGCATCGCGATGCGCCCAACACAAATCCCAAAAATTTCTATAACAAACTCATGCCCTCTGCTTTCATTCTCGCTTCCAGCTCACCACGCCGCCGCGAACTTTTGGCTTCGCTCGGCATCGACTTTAGCATTCAGAAGCCCGATATTGACGAAACACAGCATCCTAGCGAAGCACCGCTGGATTACGTCAGCCGCCTGAGCCGCGAAAAAGCCTTCCGTATCGCCGACAATTTGCTTCATCCGGCAACCGTTCTGGCAGCCGATACAGTGGTTATTCTCGGCGCGGATACGCTCGGCGTGGATGAGCAGGGTGAGATTCTGGGCAAGCCTGTTGATGCGGACGATGCCCGTACCATGCTCCGCCGCCTGCGCGGACGTATCCATCAGGTCTGCACCGCTATAACACTGGTCAAATTACCCGTTGGTGATGTTCCCCAATCCCTCACCACCATCACTCGCACCGATGTCACCATGCGCGATTATTCCGATGCGGAAATCGATGCCTATATCGCCACAGGCGACCCTTTCGACAAAGCCGGAAGTTACGCCATTCAGCACCCAACTTTCCGCCCCGTCGCACGTATTGACGGCTGTTATACCAACGTTGTCGGCTTGCCCGTCTGCACTCTCAAAAATGCGCTGGTCGAAATCGGCTGGTCAGGCATTCAGCCTGTCCCCGCTGCCCCGGACTGCACCTGCCACAGCGATTACGCCACCCTTTTAGGTTAACGAACAACCTTCTGGTAGCTTTCTGAGGACTGTTGACTATCGACTTTCTGACCATTCCACTCTTGAGTGAATCGCGAAAATGCGCTTTGATAGAAGCATGTATTTGACTGGTAACTGATAACTGGTAACTGGAAGCCCTCCCATGAATCCCATTCCCTGGCAGGTCACACCCGAACGTGGATTTCTTATGACACCCGACCCGCTGCGCCATCTGGCACAGGTCGAAAGTCGCATCCCAGAAGAAGTCATCGATCAACTCGAAAGTCTCGCGGCGGAACTCCCAACCCTGCTGGAAAATGGAGGCTTGCGCCAAACATTCGACAAGCTCCCGGTATTGGATTTCGCCTACCTCGCGACTCAGGAATATGATTTCCGGTTGGCGGAACGTCTCGCCATGCTCTACGGCTATTTCGCCAGCGCCTATGTCTTTGCCACCGAACCCGCTGTGCAGCGCCTCCCGCCGAGTGTCGCCGTGCCGATGGTGCAGCTATCGCACATCGTCGGCAGGCCGCCCATGTTCTCCTACACCTCAATGGTCTTGGGCAATTGGGAACGCCGCTATGCCGATCAGCCTATCGACCTAGACAACCTGACCTCGCTGCAAACCTTTACGCGCCTGCCAGATGAAAGCTGGTTCGCCAGAGTCCATATCGCCATCGAAGCCCAATCCGCCACGATTTTGCAGGGCATCCAGCAGGCTTTCGATGGTGTGAAAATCGATGATAACGAAGCCGTTCATGCTGGACTCCGTGCCATCAATTGGGGACTCATCGCCGTCATCAAAACCTTCCACAATATGGAAAAAGGCTGTGACCCCAATATCTACTACCAGCACATCCGTCCCTATATGTTCGGCTTCAATGATGTTATTTTCGAAGGGGTGGCGGAATACGGCGGCAAACCGCAGCGCTTACGAGGGGGTTCCGGCGCACAGAGTTCCGTGATTCCAGCCATCGTCGCGGCACTCGGCATTCGTCACGAAGCCTCCGAACTGACGCAGCATCTCGAAGTCATGAAAACCTATATGCCGCCGGCTCACCGCCAGTATATTGCCGCTGTAGAAAGTCCCCTCATTCGCGATTACGCCCGGACACATTCGGCCTTGTCCTATACCTATAACGCCTGCATCCGCCAGATGATGACCTTCCGCCGCGCCCATTTCTACTACGCCCGCACCTATATTTTCGAGCGCTCAACCAATCCCGTAGGAACAGGCGGCAGCATGTTCATGGAATTTCTCACCAAACTCATCGCCGAAACCGAAGCGCATCTACTCTGAAATAAATTTCTGCCTTAACTTCTATTCTGTCTTTGCGTCTTGGCCTCTTTGCGCCTTTGCGTTAAAAATCTTGTTCTCTCGGTGTCCTCGGATTCTCGTTGTTCAATTTCTTCCGGCGGAAATAGGCGTGTCTACCGAATCCCGCTTTCCTCCGCGCGGGTCGATTCGCGGCTGATCACGATAAAACTCCCGGTCTGCTTGCAGATTTCGCCATACGCCGCGCTCTGGATGCTCAACGTCCAGTCATATAAACCCGGCGCTGGCAAATCCTTAATCGCATAGACCAGCCCCACCATCTGCCCACCCGGTAAATCCGAGCTGTCGGGTTTTCCGGTCAATCGGTGAGTCGTGCCGAAGTGGATCGTGTCATCCGCCGAATTGGTGTTGAGCAGCAGCGAAATCTGGCTGGTGGGGGTGAAATAAACCCGATCCTGGTTGTCGCTCGTCAGATTAGTAATGACCCAGAAATTGCTGCATACATCCGCCGCACTCAATGTGGGCGAAGGCGTTGGCGTTGGAGTCGCGGTGCGCGTCGCGGTAGGCGGAGCCGGTGTCGCGGTAGAAGTGGGTGTCCAGGTCGGCGGCAGCGTCGAACGCACCAGCGGCTCCGTTGGCGATACCGGCACACTGACCGCTGTCACTTCTCCCGTTGGTGTGGCTTGTCCGCAGGCCGCCAATGCCATTATGAGAAGCAAAAATGCCGCTGCAACACACAATTGTTTTTGTAGGGGCGCTTCGGTGCGCAGCCTCTCTTTGAGACGAAGCGCCCTCTTATGTACCAATAATTTCATCACTGACCACATCATCATGCCCGTAACCAGTATAACGTGACTTTCTAACCGGATAGTCACGCACTACCCGCCCGGAATAGGTTTACTTTTACAAACACTTACAAACTATACACCAACTTTTTGCCTGTTTTCATCTGATTATCAGGTAACAATTCGTAATGTCCCAGCCCCAAAACGACGACTTTCCACTGCTCTTGAACATTAACACTTGGCACACCTTCAACAAAATTCAGACATCGTGCTACAATAGCGCTCATGAAATCGAGTTTTACCCTGAAACACGCCCTGCTGTTGGGCTTGCTCACCTTCATGTTGACCGTAACAACGGTTTCGGCACAGGATGAAGTCAGCGATTTACTGGGACGCATCAATAATCTCCGCGCTTCTCTGGGACTCCCCGCATACACACTCAATGGTGCTTTATCCGCCGCCGCGCAGAGTCAATCCCAGTGGCTGGTTGATAATGGCTGTGCCATCGCCCATACCCACCCGGACGGCTCAACCCCTCGCAGCCGCGCTCAGGCCGCCGGATACACCACCAGTGATGTCAGCGAAAATATTTACTGCGGCGGTATCGCTACCGTTGACGATGCCTGGACATTCTGGCTCAATTCACCTATCCATTACGCTGGTATGACCAATACCCGCTATAAGGAAATCGGCATCGCCGCTGCACATGGTTCCAATGAATCTGGCTTTACGCTGGTCTTTGGCAATCCCGGTGGCCCGGATTTTGTGCCGCCTGCGGCTCCAGCAGGTAATAATGCAGCATCAAACGCCGCATCTGGCCCGGTTCAACCGCCTTCCTATGTTGTTGGCGTAGACGAACACGGCAACATCAAACATCAAATTCAGGAAGGCGATACCATCGGCGATATTTTGCTGATCTACGGCTACACCTGGGCAGATATTCCAACGCTGCTGGCGCTCAACAACATGACGCAGGATGATTTCCGCACCCTCAAAGTCGGTGATATTCTCCTCATCCCACCGCAGGCTGGCACTTACACACCCACTCCCGGCGACGGGCCAACGCCCACACTCGTGCCGCCCACACTTGAACCACCAACCGAGGTTCTCGAAACACCGCTGCCCACCGCTACCATTGCGCCAACCAATACCGATCTTCCGCCCGACCCGGCTCCGGTAGTCACGCCAACAGAAAGCAGCGTCATTCAAGCGGCAAATGTCGTCCCAAGCAGCGCTCCCGAATTGCAACCCTCGCCGACAGCCATAGAAGTTGCAGCGGCTTCTACCGCACTCCCGCTATCCGCCGCCAAAAGCCTCGGCACAGTAACAACCAATTCCGGTACATCGCCCGCTTTAGTCATCGCATTGATCGTGCAGGTAGCTGTACTGCTCGGAGCAGGCTTCGAATTTATCCGCCGGATGCGCCGCCGCAAGTCATGATCGACCATCCTAAATTATTCATCGCCGCCGGGATATTTCATCCGGAATCCGGTGGCCCTGCCACCTATCTCTATGAAATCCTACCGCATTTGCAGGGACTTGGTTGGGACATTCGCGCTGTGACCTATGGCGCAGGTTCAGTCAGTAACTATCCCTATCCACTGACCCGCGTTCCCCGTCGTACCCTCCCATTACGAATCGCCCATTATGGACTCGTGGCCTATCCACTCCTGCGCTGGGCAGATTTGGTCTATGTCCACACGCTGGATTTACCCCTGCTCAACCATCACGCCAAACGCATCGTTAAAATTGTCGGCGATCAAGCCTGGGAACGCGCCATCCGTAAAAACTGGATTCCGCCTACCGAAGATATAGACGACTTCCAGACCAGACCCTACAGCGGCGTAGTCGCAGCGCAAAAAGCGGCACGCGCCCGACAGGTGCAGGCGATGGATGCCGTGATTGTCCCCAGCCAGTACCTCAAGCATATGGTGATGGGTTGGGGCATGGACGAATCCAAAATCCATGTCATTTACAATGCCCTCCCGCCTGCACCGACCAACACGCTTTCCCAACACGATGCCCGCGCTCAACTCGGCCTCGACGAGTCCCCGCTGCTCCTGACCGCCGCACGCCTCACCCACTGGAAAGGCATCAACCACCTCATCAGCGCCTTAAAGCAAGTGCCAGATATACGCTTATTGGTAGCCGGGGATGGTGAATTACAAAACGACTTGACTCATCAGGCCGAATCGCTGGGCTTGAGCCAACGTGTCACCTTTTTGGGGAAAGTCTCGCGCGAAAAAATGCCGCTCTACATGAAAGCGGCGGATTATCTGGCTTTATATTCCGGTTATGAGGGTTTATCACATACGCTTTTGGAAAGCCTTCGCGCCGGGACACCCGTCATCGCCAGCGACAAAGGCGGCAATCCCGAAGTTGTCCAGCATGGCGTAAATGGCTTACTCGTGCCTTACGTGGATGTCGATGCCTTAGCCAGCACCTTGCAGGAAGCCTTCCAACCCGGAATGCGTGAAAAACTAGCAGCCAACAGCGCCATCGGCATGGAACGCTTCGATTTCAGCAATATGGTGCAGCAAACCTCCGACATTTTGCGCTCCTATCTCTAGAATAGGGAATAGGTCGTTGTACCGCACTTTCACCCCTCTCCTAGGCGTACTCGCCGGTAGGGAGAGGGGACGGGGGTGAGGGCTTGCATTCTACTACTTCCCCTTTTTCTCCCGATAGGCTTCGAATTCCATCGTCTCATGCATGGCCTCAAGGGCTTCCATTTCATGCGTCATGCGACCATCACGGTAAAACTGGCGATGCGTCCCGGTTTTCCGCTTGCGCTTACTTCCCGAACGCGAATGGAACATCATTCCAAACAATAAAACCATTACACCCCACATAAGCTTCTCCATACATACTCAACACAAACTTCATTGTACGGAGAGCCTCGCATCCATATCCCCCCAATTAATGGGTGTCGCGCCTTAAGACACCTGAAAACGCCACAAGCCATCTTCATTATTCTGCTTCACCTGACCGCGCAGCCGCAGATATTCCAGATGCGCCAGTGTCTCCGCCATCGCGAAACGCCATTCATGCGCCGAAAAGTTTCCACTGGTGAAGACCTTCAGACTCGCCTCATACACCGTCGATCCCTCGCGCACCGCCTCCAGTGTATGCTGCAAACGGGCTTCATGATGCGCCAGCAGTTCCTCCAAGCGCCCGCGCCAATCCGTAATCAGCGCTTTATGTCCCGGCAGCGCCAGCCGCACATCCAACCCCCGCAGCTCCCGCAGCGAACTCATGAAGCGTCCCAGAGGATCAATTTGTGTGTCAGGCCATTGACCGATATTCGGCGTGATTTTCATCAGCACATGATCGCCGGAAAGCAGCAGCTTATCATCGGCATCATAAAAAATGAGCTGACCATCACTGTGACCCGGTGCATGAATCGCCTTGAAACTGCGTTCACCAATCTCGAAAACATCGTCTTCCGACAGAATTTCTTCGCTGATTGGAAACGGCTTGGTTTTCTCCGCCGTCTCGTCCATGCTGTGCGCCACCGTCTCGACCATCTTGTCAGGCATCCCGCAGGCGGTCAGATAATCCCCAAATTCCTGCCGTGAAGGGATGATTTTGCGCCACACCATGCGCGACCACTGCCGCTCAACTTCGGACATCCCCACTACCGGGACATCATCGCCCGAACAGAGCGCTTGAAACCACCCCGCCATCCCATAGTGATCCGGGTGGCTGTGCGTCAAAATGATCCGTTTGATCTTATTCGGATTCAAATCGAGAAAACGAAAAGCCGCTTTCCAGGCTTCCTCTGCTGAAGGCGTATTCAGGCCAGTATCCACCACCACCCAACCGTCACCATCACGCAGCAGATAGCAGTTGACGATATTCAGTGCAAACGGCAGCGGTATACGTACCTGATAAATTCCCTCCGCTACAGCAATCGCGGGTTCATTCTGCGACATGCAATCCCTTTCTCAATGCTTGTTCCGATGCTTGACTATACAAAATGGTCGGCTTTTGTAGGGGCGCAACATGTTGCGCCCTCTCAAAGACTTATGGGAGATACCAGTCGAGGTTAGAACTCCCTATGAGGCAGTTTATCCTATACCCGCTGTTGAGTACAATGGAGCCATGCACAAACTGCGTATTCCCGCCCCCAATCCGCGCACCCGGCTGCTGGCAGTGGTCTGCGGCCTGTTGATTTTTCTCTGGTTCACGCCGGAGGATAATCAGGTTTGGCCTGTCACCATTCTGGGAATCTTACTGTCGCTGGTGGTCGTTGGTCTGACCATCATCCGCCGTTTGGGAGGAACCACGATTCCCGCACGTTACGTCCTGCCGGGAGCGCTGCTGGTGGGTGCGCTTACGGGCCTGGGAGCCAGTTTATCGATAGCTGGATTGATGTTTTTTAAAAATGCGCTTCATGCCCATTTGTTTCTGGATTATCCGCCGGGTATGATGCTGGCGATGTTGGGACGTGCGCCGGGGTGGACACTGGCAGGCGCTCTCGTTGGGTTGGGCACAGCCTTCGCCTGGCTGGCAGTCGAACGGAAATAAATAGTGTCGAATATCAACCAGATCAAAAAAGCATTGCGCGATCAACTGGTGCAGTTAGTCGGTGTCCAGCGCTGCCTGTTTGCCCAACCTTCGGTGGCATCCGACCCCGTTCGCGATGTTGATTTGTTCGTCTACCTGTGGTCAGGCGTGGTCATTCACATTCATCTGTTGGAAGAACCGCTCAAAGCCAACAAAGCCAAAAAGATTATCGAACACGGAACCAGCAGCGGCATCCCGACCTTATTTATGCTCAACAGCGCTCTGCTGCCATCTTCCGGCGCACGTACCGAGGCCGACAGATGGTTTCTGCCCTTCCCTTCGCTCACCAACGATCACCTCTACGCTTACCGTTTGCAGGAAAATGGCCTCGTAGTGATCCTCCCGGTTCAATATCGACCCATCACCCGTCTGGAAGTCGAGATCGGCTATGGTCAACCGTTCCTCATCCGGCAGTTGCGTCACTTCAAACAAACCATCAATAACAGTGCTTTCAAAGGTTACTGGCTGCTGGCGGATCTGGACGGCAAGCCCGCTAACGGCGATGCTTATCAGCGCTCCTATTACAATGCTTTCCAGCCGCCGCAGGGGACAGCCCATGAAATGCCGCGCACTGGCGAAAATAATAACTTCAACGCGCCCATCAAAACGCGCCTCGAACTGGCCTATGACCTGCTCGGTGTCAAACGGGATGCCAACCGCGATGAAGTCCGCGCCGCCTTCCGCAAACAGGCCTTCGAGGTTCACCCCGACGTCAGCGAATTACCCAAAACCGAGGCCGAAACACGCTTTAAACTGCTCACCGAAGCCTACGAATATATCAAGGTCGCCAACAACTGGTAACTTCATCATTTGACTGAAATGCCGTATCCGAGAATGTAATTGCAGCAAAATCGTCTTTCGTAGGGGCGCAACATGTTGCGCCCTCTGAAAAATATCACGCGATCATGAATGAATCATCTTACGGAGTAATCACCATGCCCGATTTTATTCCCGGACTGCAACTCAGCCGCTATTTTTATGACGAAGCCGTTCACCCCTTGTTAGACGCAGAATTTCCCGGACTGCCGCATACTGCCGCCCTGATCGGCTCCGGCTCGGAAATCCTCGGCTTCGATACCCCCATGTCCACCGACCATCACTGGGGGCCGAGGCTGATTCTCTTTCTGGCTGAAAAGGATTTTCTCAACCAGCAAGCGAAAATTGATGATCTGCTGCGGAATAAGCTGCCGAAGCAGGTTCACGGCTATTCCACCCATTTCACCCCGCCCAATCCCGACGATCACGGCACACGGTTGCCCGAACTGATTGAAAGCGGCCCCGTCAACCACATGGTTTACATCAAAACCCTGACGCAGTTTTTCAAAGAGTCTCTGGACATCGAACTGAACACCGATTGGGAACCCGCCGATTGGCTGACCTTTCCTTCGCAGCGTCTACGTGCGCTCACACAGGGCGCGGTCTATCATGATGATCTCGGTCTGGGACAAATCCGCCAGCGCCTTGCCTACTATCCCCATGATGTCTGGCTCTATCTGTTAGCGTCAGGTTGGGCACGTATCGGACAGGAAGAACCCTTTGTCGGACGCACAGGCTATGTCGGTGACGACATCGGCTCGCAGATCATCACCGCACGACTGTCACGCGATGTGATGCGCCTGTGTTTCTTGATGGAACGCCAGTACGCGCCCTATCCCAAGTGGTTCGGAACCGCTTTTGCGCGTCTGAAATGCGCCGAATCTCTGACACCGCTTCTCCGTTCAGCCATGCTCGGCGGCGATTGGCACGAACGCGAAAATTCACTTTCGCCCATTTATGAAAAGCTGGCGGAAATGCATAATGCGTTGGGCATTACTGCAGCGCTGCCAACCAAGGTATCGCCCTTTCATGGACGGCCATTTCAGGTTATTCATGGCGAGGTCTTCAGCGGTGCTATCAAAGCCGCCATTCAGGACGAGGCTGTCAAACGCATTTCAACCGATATTGGCTCTATAGACCAATTCTCCGACTCCACCGATTTGTTGGAAAATATCGCTTTACGCCAACGCTTGAAAGCACTCTATAATGCCTGATCCCTTTAAACGCCTATACGATCTTCGAGAACATTAAGGTGCGAACGATGAATGACGAAAACAAGCTAACAATTAATAAGCTGTTTCTTTACTTGCGTCAGAATTTAATAGATGCTAGGGCGCAGAAAAATACACAACTTCTGACCGAGCTTGGAAACATTTTTGATTTGCTGGAGGCTGCTGCCATAGAGGTAGGAGATAGAAAATACGCGGCGATTGCTGAGGAAATGCGCAGTTCAGTTAGAGATACCTTTATGGGAACTGAATGGAAAAGCAATATACCTTCTATAGATGAAATAGAAAAAACGTCTTGAGAGAACCCTGGTGTTTTAGTGGCTAACAGTTCTATCGTAGCTATGAGGTTGGTGATTTGAAGTCGATTTTCCCAGGCCGCCTGCTGCAAAGCGGATTATTCTTACTGCTCATCCTGTTTTCAATCCAACCACTCGCCGCCGCTCCGGCAAATCAGGGCACTTGCGATGTAGTTGATGCGCTGGATTACCCGATTGACGGACTGGTTCCCGGTTACGATGATTTCAACCTCTACCGTCAGCGTTTCGGTGGCAACCATACTGGCGTGGACATCGGTTTTGACCGCTGGTACGATCCGGTTTATGCCGCCGCGCGGGGACGTGTCACCTATGCTGACCCGGAAGGCTGGGATACCGAAAAAGGCGTGGTCATCCTCCAGCACACCTTCCCCGATAGCAGTATCATTTACACCGTCTACGGGCACATGGAAGAAACCGACACCATCGTTTTCCCGCAGGTGGGAACCTGTGTCGAACGTGGCACTGTCATTGGCACAATTGGATGGCCTTCGCGTGGAAGACCCCATCTGCATTACGAGATTCGCAATTTCTTGCCCAATGACGGCGGCCCCGGCTACGTGCTCGATAACCCGCTCGATGATGGCTGGTATAACCCGCTCGATTTTACGGCTTTGTGGCGTGCCCGTTTCAACCCCGCCTTTCTGGGGTACTTAACGTCAGACCAGCCCAGTACCTTACCACCTGTTCAATTGGAAAGCGGCGCATTCGCAGCGGTGAGCGGCGATCTGGTCAGTGTCATGCTGCTTCCGAATCAGATTGTCTGGCGTATCAAAGCCGATAGTCCTGTAATCAGATTGGCAGCGCTGCCGGGAGATAGTGTCGCTATCGAAACACAAAGTGGGCAGGTCAGCATTTTGCAGAGTGGTCGCTATCTGAGCATCTGGAACGCACCGACGCTTACGCAGCCTTTTTTACTGCTGGGCGATTCCATGATTTTCCCCACCAGTGACAATGGATTAGCCGCCTATGACACCGCCGGAAATATGCGCTGGCAGCGACTCGGCGCAGCAGGCAGTCTCCTCTATCTCGGTCTCAACAATTCGCAGATCGGATGGGCGGTTCAGACCGGCAGCGACATCATCTGGCGCGACATCCGCCCTGATGGAAACATCGCCGCTGAGATTCCCTTAACGGCCTTCTCAATGGCTCATCCTTTGCCTGATGGAAGTTGGTTAGCCATTGGCGGAAACGACCTGATGCATTTGAAGAATGGTGCAGCGCAAACCCTCGCTGCACTTCCTGCTCCTGTCCTGCAAATCACTACTGATCCCACCGGGAACATCTACCTTTACCTGAACGATGACACATTGCTGTCTTTCGACAGCGCCGGAACAACCCGCTGGCAGACGAATTACGACGACAGCACCACAGGTGATATTCCATCACTGCTTGCCGCAGGATGCGCACTCTACACATTGGATGATAATGGACTGCTGCATGTCTTTCAAAGTGCGGACGGAACACCTATCACCACCTTGCAGCTTTACGCAGGCGGCAGGCGCACTCACAGTCCTGCGGGACGATTGCTGCACATTGATGATGCCCAGCGCCTCACCGTATCGACGGGTTTCCTGACGACTATAACGCTGGATGGGGCGCAGTTGGGAAATTGTTCACAACCGTGAGAGTCCCTTAATAATCGCCGCAATTTTCACAGAGGAGAAAAAAGTGTAATCACAGCCGAAAAAATTTGCCAGCAATCTCAAGTAATGGCAGGGAAAATAGCCGTAATGTACTATCCGCTCATAATCTCATATTTAAGGTATAGTGAAAGTATGCGTGGAAACGAAGTACTCAGAGGCAATACCCCATGATTATGTCTATGACATCCCATTCACAGAAATCGTCCCCTTTTCCAAAGATTATTCTTCTGGTCGTCCTTACACTTTTGCTGTTTGGCGGTTTTTTCGCAGCCAGTACACTACTGCGCCCAACCCAAACCGTCATGAACGCGGCGGATGCAGCTCCCAAAGCCGCCGTTGCCGCTGTGCCGCTGGCTGCCGGAACCAATGACCAACTCCTCGTCTGGATTGGCAATGGTGCAGCACCCGGTCAGCACTCCGCTGCGAATCCCGGTCAGTTGGCCTTCATGGATGGCACAGGTGTCGCTAACCCATTGATGGACATCCCGGCACAAACCATTTATGTCAAACCCTGCGGCGACAAGCCCAGTTCATCCGATGGCAACCTGTTCGCATTTTTCGTTGGCACAGACACGGGTAAGCTCTACCTGAAGAAAGGCGCGGACGCTCCCACAGCAGTTGCGGATGTCAATGCGCTGGCCTGTTTGGGTAATGGAACCTTCCAATTCTCGCCGGACGGTGCTCGTATGGCCTATATCTCCTACGAACCGGACGCGATCAAGAGCGAATTTGCCGATGGCTACCTGCACGTCCTCAACATGGGCAGCATGAGCGAAGATTTCAAATACGAAAACGTTAGCTCATTCGCCATCAACAACAATGGCATTGCCCTCGTCAGCCTCTTCACCAACGACAAGAACGAAGCCGACGAAGCAGCCGTGATCTGGTGGAATGGCAGCGGACAAAAAGAAGTCGCGACCCTGTCGCCCACCTCGGAAGACTGCAAATTCACCAGCGCCGCCATTAATGTTCTGCCGGACGGTAAATTCCTGCTGGTCATGGGACACCGCTGCAAGAAGGGCGATACCCGCACAAGCTGGCAGTTATATTCGGTTGACCCGGAAAGCCGCAGCGCGACTTTAGCCGCCAGCGATTTCCAGGCCGGGCAGTTTGCCTCCTTCGCCCGCAGCAATACCATTTTCGTCTCGCCGGATGGCGCGCGCGCTTACTTCACCGTACCGGATGGTATTACCGCCAGCACCGTTGGACTGAAGATGGTCAACGTAGCCGACCTATCGCTCTCCGATGTATTGGATAAACAGGGTGTAGCAGCCACCTACAGCGGCGGAGCCAATGCCTTCCCGCGCGTCTCACCAGATGGAAAGTGGCTGGCGATGGTCGTCACATCTCCCAACAATGAAAATCAGGTCAACATCTGGAATATGACCGACCCGTCCGTTGCGCCTATCGTTCTCAAGGCTGGCAGCAAGGGTGACACCGTTTCGAATATGGAATTCACCCCCGACAGCCGTCGCTTGCTGGTGGTCGCAGGTGGCGATAATGCCGCCGATAATTCGCTGATCGCCATCGAAGTCGCCAGCGGCAATGATTTCCGCGTCGCACGCGGCAAGTTCGGGCGTGGTCTGACCATTTCGCCGGATGGTTCCGAAGTCGCTATCCTGAATTGGGAAACGTTGGAAGACCCGAAAGAACCGCCCTATGCCACCACCGTGATTATCGGCGTGGATAGCAGCGATGTCGCCACCATTTACAAAGGCGCGGACATCGTGGACGGCAAAGTCACGAATCAGACCTTTGCCTTCCCAATGGCCTGGCGCAAGAGCTAACCAAACATCTACTCGCCTTCAATCTGGCTCCCCTCGCCACTGCGTAGCGTCCCTTTGGGATGAGGGAGAGGGGCTGGGGGTGAGGGCCTAAGACACAACTACACAAAAGACCTGTCGCTTCAAAACATGCGGCAGGTCTTTTTGTTACTCGCTTTCCAGCGAACGCGCGTATTCGAGTGGCGTTTTCCCCACCACCGTCTTGAAATCCTTGATGAAGTGCGCCTGATCGAAATAACCGAGACTCTGCGCCAGCTTCGCCCAATCCGGCACACTTCCAGCCGTCATCTGCTCGGCGGCTTCATGCAGACGAAAACGCTGAATCACCCACTTGGGACTCACCCCAACATACTGGCTAAACAAACGCTGCAAATGCCGTTTGCCCAGTCCAAAATACTTCACCACATCATCCACTTTGGTGATACTGCGATTGTCCGTGATACAGTCAATAATTTGGTTCAGCAGCACAATCGTCTCATCACGCTCTGGCAGCCGCTGCCGCAGAAAAGCATCCACAAAATCAACTTGTCCGGCTTCATCGAACGCGAAAAGTGCATCTTCCAGCGGAGCCGCTTCAACCCCAAACGCTTCATGCAGCCTGATCGTCCTGTCTGTAAAACGCGACACCGGGGTTTTCACGAAAGGATAAAACGCGCCGGGTCTGAATTTGATGCCGAACACCTGCCCCACACCTTCCAGACGGCGAGCGAATTTCCCGGTATCAACACCCCATACCAGCGTATTCCCGCGCTCGAAAACCAGATGCACACACGGATTCGAAAGTGTCTCCTGTGTGTACGGCGGCTGACCGCGCAAATCCCAGCGAATCAGCCAGTAGCGGTCAATAAAGAACAGCAAATCATGTGCAGGAGCATAGCGCGTGAGGGTAAATTTCTTCTCGCCCAACCGGGGATTTAATATGCCGCGTGTATCTTCCATGTCCCCTATCCTAGCACAAAATTTCGCAAATGTCGCGTATTTACAATACAGCCACATAGCAAAATGCTATCATCATGGAAGTAAAACGATGATCTGTAAATGGGCTGTAGGGGCGCTTCGCGAAGTGCCCTCTGAACCAGAGATATTTACGCAGCGGCAATCGCGATCCTCCAAAGCACACTTTGCGCCTCTGCGTGATCTTTGCCTCTCTGCGGTTCGGTTTTAATGATTGCAAAACGCTATTTCAGTCGAAAGGAAACCATAATGTCAACCGAAGCACAGGCATTTTTCGCCATCACAGGCTGGGATGAAAACACATGGGACGGCAAGCCCCACAAAGATGTCACCGGAGCAAAGCTGACCCATACCGTAGTTGGAACCACCTACACGGGCGACATTCAGGGTACGAGCAAACTTCAGCATCTCATGAGCTATGTCGGTGATGGCACAACCGGAACCTTCATTGCGCTGGAACAGATTTCCGGCACGCTCGGTGGCAAAAAAGGCACATTCGTACTGCGTCACGAAGGCACCTTCGACAAAACCAGCGTCAGTGGTAAATTATCCATTGTGCCCGGTTCAGGTACAGATGAACTGGCGGGCTTAAACGGCACAGGTGCTTACGAACTGGAAGGCCATCGCGAAACCTACCCCCTAAACCTGAACTACGATTTTGCGAGCTAATGGATAAGAGCCGCGTTTTGTAGGGACACGATACATCGAATTGGGACAAGTATATACAGGAGTAGTTATGCCCGATCTGCCCATCATCGCCTTCGAATCCGAATCCGCCTGGGAACAATGGCTGGAAACCAACCACGCCACCTCGCAGGGCATATGGCTGAAAATCGCCAAAAAAGATACGGGCGTAGAGTCAGTCTATTATCCCGAAGCGCTCAATGTAGCCCTCTGCTTTGGCTGGATTGACGGACAGAAAAACAAATTCGATGACCAGTATTGGGTGCAAAAGTTCACGCCGCGCCGCGCTAAAAGCCCCTGGTCGCGCGTCAACCGCGAAAAAGTCGCCGCACTCATCGAACAGGGAAAGATGCGCGAAGCCGGCATGAAAGAAATCGAACGTGCCAAAGCGGACGGACGTTGGGACGCAGCCTATGAATCCCAGAGCAAAATCACCATCCCGGATGATTTCCAAAAAGCGCTGGACGAAAACCCGGAAGCACAGGCTTTCTTCGACACCCTCAACAGCGCCAATCGCTATGCCGTCTTATACCGCATCACCACCGCTAAAAAGCCCGAAACGCGCCAAAGGCGAATCGAACAACTTACCGCCATGCTCAATGCCAAACAGAAACTTCACTAATCGCCGCGCTGCAAATCGAAGCACATAATCGGCAGGATGCGCCCCGGTGTCATGCCGGGTGCTTCTCCGATCTGTTCCGCCCCCATTTTGCGATAGAACCCGGCAGCATGAGGGTCACTGTGCAGAATCAACCTGCTGTAACCACTGCTTCGCGCCGTTTCTATCGCATGGCGCAGCAGGCGTGTGCCAATGCCTGAACCAATAGCCTCCGGCCTGACAAACAGATTTTCCAGCGTCATGTCGATTCGGTTGTCGCCATCCGGTTCCTCCAGCGAATAATAGCCCTGAATGCTGCCGCCCGCTTCGAGCACAAAAGCCACATGCTCGCGAATCTGCTCAGCGCTGATTTTCAACTGCCTGCGCGCCTGCGCCATGAAGCGATAGTCATAACCCCAATACGCTTTGGAACGAATCGTCAGATCAGTCAGCAAACGGGCTTCTTCTGGACGCGCCCGCCGAATCATGCCTTCGCTTATCATGTGCTTTACTCCAGAGTTCGCCTCAGGCGATACAGACCGGGTTGCGCGACATAGCCTAACTTGCGGTTAATCGCCAGCATCGGCGCATTTTCCGAGTCATTGTTGGTGCGGATATAGTTTACGCCCCACTTTTTAGCGACACGGATCGTCAGCAGCTTGAGCGCCAGCGCGATTTTGCGCCCCCGATACTCCGGCATGACTCCGGTCATCATGTTATAGGCCGAATTGCTATCAGCAAAATACCCCACAGCCGAAAGCCCGACATAGTTCTCGCCGTCCGCCGCCAGCAGTTGTCCCTCTGGTCGGAACCATGCCCCATGACTGGTAATATGCTGAAATTCCTCAAAATTGGGGAAAGTGCCGCTCGAACCGGGGTCATCCAGTGCCACCTGATAATTCACTTCCCACAATTTATGCAGCGCTTCCGTCGTGTTTCCGGCATCCGCCAGTGAGAAGAAGCGAATCCCCTGCGCTTGCAGCGACTCGATAACTCCTTCAAACGGGCTTTCGTCAAAATCATTCAGACGCAAATCTCGCACAGACTCGAACGTATGCCCCCAGATTTTGAAACCTCGTTTTTCGACGAAGCGCAGACTCTCAGCGTCCGAATCCAACACATCGCCAGCCAGCGACTTTGCCCCCAGACTGCGCACAGCCGCCAGTGCGTCGTCATACACCTGTGCCCCGATTCCACGTTTGCGAAAGACCGGATCAGTGACGATGGAGAGGATAAACGCTCCGTCAGCCATCCACGTATTGTGAACAAATCCGCAGTAAGCCACGATGGTTCCGCTCTCGTCTACCGCCACGCAGCGCCGCCGGATCGTTCCAGCCTGAGTCTCACTGTCCCATTCCTTGATGAGTTCAGCCGTAATCCGCTGACGCTCAACCGTCTGTATAATTTCCGCCACCCGCCCGTAGTCACGTTCCGGGTCAGCGGGTCTTATGGTAATATTCATGACCGCTCCACTAAACAGCCCTGCTATACACTAGAATGCGATTAATCAGCTGAAAACCTGCTGAACGATAAAAAGCCAGCGTCCCTTCATGAGCAGGATGTGCGCACACAGTAGCAACTTCCACGCCGCGCGCCTGTAAACGCCGCAGCCCTTCCAGCAAAGCGGCGCGTCCCAACCCACGCCGCTGCTGCGTCTCCCGTGTGCCCACTGGCTCAAAGACACTCAGCTTGTTCTTCGAGTCAATCCAGCCCATCGCGAACGCGGCGAATTGCCCATCCGGTGCGACGACAACAATATCCAGTGTGGGATCATAATCCGGCGCGGTCATAAAATGACGGTAGGCTTCCGTCGTCATACGTGACGCGCGGAAAGCATTGAAATGCACATCTGCCCGTCGATCCGCATATTCCGGGCGCATCGCGTCCAGAAAATAGAAACCTTCTGGCAGGCGCGCTTCGGGCAGCGCAGCCGTAAGCGTTTGACTGAAGTAGGCCAGATAATCGCTTCCATTGAGACATCCCATGCTTTCCAGCAAAGCACGTCGGGCGCTGTCATCAGCATAGGCAAAAGCCTCGACGGGTTTCTTTTCCGCCTGAGCGCGTAGGGTCAGACTTTCTACCGCCCATTGAGTAACCTGCGCCTCAACAGCCCCACCACGATAGGCAGGCAGCAAAACCATATCGAACTCACAGTTGTCCATATACACCCAGCCGATAACCTGACCCTCCTGGTCTTCCCACAGGGTCATGACTTCCGGCGGCGTATGCCCATGCACAGGTACGCCGTAGTACAGCCACCAGTTCAGATCACCGATGTGTGGATAGGCCGAATGCAGCGAGACCTTACGCCCCTCTACGACAATCGCTTTCATTTTTTCCAGATCATCCAGTCCCGCATAGGGGCGCGGTTGTATCTTCATCGCCCTGCCTTTAGCCCCGGATAGCGAGATCGCGCCCCGGACGCAGCTCTTTTTCGAAAATATCAAACTGGGTTGTAACAGACATTCCGGCCTTCTGATACAAACGGGTTGCCCCGGTCAGGCTGTTAGCATCTACCCCCAGGGCAGCACGCTCTTTACCCAGATCAAGCATAACATGGAAGCTGTGCAGCAGCAGTGCCATCCCCAATCCCCGCTGGCGATACGCGCGCGTAACACCTAACGTCGATACCCATCCGCTCTCAGCATCCCCCGGCGCATGATCCTTGCAGAGTGATATTCCGGCAATCGTCTCCCCATCCATCGCCAGAAACCACAGCGACGGATCAAAGTCCCCTTCACTCGTCCAGGTATGCCACCACGACTCAAAATGCTCCTCGAAGGGACGCTCAACATACCCCCAGTGATCGCGGAAAGCCGCGCGCTGCACTTCCAGCACCTTACGCTCATCCTGACCCGGAATCATCGTCCGTACCGTAATTCCCGCAGGCCATACCGGCGCGGGAATCGAGTCGTTCAAATCGATACCCATCCGCCACTGGTAGCGGATATATTTCATCCCGACGCTTTCCAATACCTGCTTATAATGCTGGTCTTGCGCATATCCGGCAGCCTGCATCGCCACCCGCACATCCGCCGGAGCCATCGCAATCGCTTCCCGCGCCCGTTCCTCGCCCCATTCAACCAGCGGCGCTGCTATACCCGCCTCCTCAAAATCGGGATGCACATACACATCCAGAAATGGACCCGCCTCCTCAAAATCGGGATGCACATACACATCCAGAAATGGATAGGTCGGGCGTGGATCATTCCGTACCTCAGCAAAACCCACAATCTGATTTTGCGGCGACACAATAACCCGCTGTGACGATACCTGGTCAAAACCCGGCATTTGCCAATCTGCCCTGACTGCTTCTACCGATTCATCCGCCTTGCCGATAATCTTCATCGAACAAGCATTCAACAGCGCCACCACAGCTTCCAGATCAGCCATCGTCGCCGGACGCATCGTGAAACCATGATTGAGAGTCATAATGATTTTTTCTCCATTTACAGTTTTTTATGGACTATAATGGTTCACAAGCGTTCTGTAAAGTGTGAACCAAAACCAGAGAACCCCCATCCAGCCTGATTTTTGTAGGGACAATGGCCTGTATATCAAAACCTGAACCAGTCCTCACAGACTCAAACCTAAAATAAACCATCATCAATGAACCATTTTCCAGCATCCCTTATAATGAGGATAAGAAGTATTGAATCCGAGTTCCCACATGCGCTACATCCGGCTGCGCTGGCAAACTGCTCCCTATTTAGTCAAAAACATCCTTCTGGCAGCGCTCTATTTCACGACTGCCAAAGTGGGACTTCAATTTGCCACCGTCGGTCAGAATGTAACCCTTGTCTGGCCTCCCGCCGGACTGGCCCTCGCCGCACTGGTTTTATCCGATTTACGCCTCTGGCCCGGAGTGGCTTTGGGCGCATTTGCCGTTCATATCACCACCGGCTTTGCCCTGCCGGAAGTAACGCTCGTCACTTTTGGCAATACATTCGAAGCAGTAGCGGGAGCCTACCTGCTAAAACGCTTCGTCCAATTTCATCCCAGCATTGACCGCGTGCGCGATGTCCTCGGCTTTGTCTTTTTTGCCGTCATCATCAGCCCTTGTATCAGCGCATCTATCGGTACATTTTCTCTGTTACTGCAAAACGAAATTCAGTTGAGCACGAGTCTCGTAACCGGGTTAACCTGGTGGGCAGGCGATGCGATGGGCATCCTCACCCTTGCCCCGGTGCTGTTATTGTGGGCCGCCGCCCCGTATCCAAACTGGACACATCGCCAGATCATCGAAGCAGCCAGCATCGTCTTCGCAGCGGTTGCCATCAGTGTTCTGGTCTTCCGCAATTATGCCATGCCGGATGGCGACCCTTTAGCCTATCTGACTTTTCCACTGCTAATCTGGGTAGCCCTGCGTTTCGGACAGCGCGGCACAACCAGCATTGCCCTCGTTATTTCCGTCATCGCCGTCTGGTCTACGGGTGAACAGCTTGGCCCCTTCGCCCGTGCCGATCTGAATCGTAGTGAATTATTCCTCTCCACCTTCATCGTCGTTGAAATCATTATGTCGATGCTCTTGGCAGCCGTGCTGGCAGAAAACAAACGGGTGACAGAAGCCTTAAAACAGGAACGTGATTTCGCCACGCAAATCATGAAAACGCTCGGACAGGGTGTTACGGTGACTGGAGCAGATGGACGCTTTGAATATGTCAATGCTGCCTATGCACGCATGGCAGGCTGTCAGCCAGAAGATCTCATTGGCAAAAAGCCCGAAGATGTCACCGTTCCGGAAGACCTTATCCTTGTGGAAAAAGCGAATAAGGATCGTCAGGACGGACAAACAACCACTTATGAGGCTCGCTTGCGTCGCGCCGATGGCGAAATTGTTCACACCCTGGTCAGCGGTTCACCCCGTTGGCAGGGTGACTCCATACAAGGCGCAATCGCTGCCGTCACCGATCTGACCACGCAAAAATACATCGAAACTGCGCTGCGGGAAAGTGAAGCCCGTTTGCAGGCCGTCATTGAGAATCTTCCTGTTCATCTCTGGGCAACGGATTCGGATGGGCGTTACATCCTGCAAAGCCCGCCTTCTATCCGCCAGTGGGGTGACATTGTCGGCAAAAGACTTGAAGACCTTACCGGATTATCCGATAAAACCCGCCAGTCCTGGTACGAAATCCGTCGCAGTGTGCTTCTCGGTGAAACAGTGCATGGTGAGATTCAGTACGAAGTCGATGGCGACGAACACTATTTTTACTACATCACCTCGCCCATTCACGATGGCGCTGCCACTCTCGGAATGCTCGGTGTCGATATTGATGTCACCGATCTTAAACGTACCGAACAGGCGCTTAAGAAAACGGAAGAATCCAATCGCGTATTTTTGGAGCGTCTTAAAGCCCTCCATGAAGTCAGTATTGAACTGGCAGGGGTCGAAACTATTGATGAACTCGCTCGCCGCGCCATTGAATTAGGCCGTTCAGAGCTTAAATTTGACCGCCTCGGACTCTGGTTCGTGGATGACGACATGCAACGGATGCGCGGTACATATGGCACAGATGAACAGGGCAATCTCCGCGACGAACGCGCCCAGGTTTTGCCCTTCAATATTGGTGATTATCCCCTACAGGAAATTCACAATGGCGCGGTGCGCTTGTTCGTCAATCAGCGAGCACAGCTCTTTGACCACCAGTACCAGACGATTGGCACGGGCTGGAGCGCAATAGCCTATTTGCAGGATGCCGGTCATCTCATGGGCTTCCTCTCAACGGATAACCTGCTGCATCAACAGCCGTTGGAATCCTACCAACTCGAACTTCTCTCGCTCTATGCCCATACTGTCGGTAATTTGTGCATCCGCAAACGCGCCGAACAAAAACTGCGCGATGCGGAAGAAAAATTCTCAAAGACTTTCCATTCCAACTTAACCGGCATCAGCATCAGCACCCTCGAAGAAGGTCGCTTTGAAGATGTCAACGAAACCTTTGTCCATTTGCTCGGTTATGAGCGCGATGAAATCATTGGGCGCACTGCGCGCGAGGTCAATACCTGGAGCAATCCCGGCGAACGCGATGAGATACTCAGAATTCTCCGCGAAAAAGGCTCTGTCCAGCAGCGGGAAATTCGCTTCCGCACCAAATCCGGTGAACTGCGTGATATGTTGACCTCGCTCGAAATCATCGATTTAGGCGGAAAAAATCACTTACTCGGAATGCTTCAGGATATTACCGAGCGTAAACGCACACAGGATGCACTCGCTCAGTTAACGGCTGATCTTGAAAAGCGCGTCATCGAACGCACAGCCGAGCTGGAAAAAGCCAATCTCCGCCTGACCGAACTCGATCGCCTCAAAACCAAATTTATCGCGGATGTGTCGCACGAACTGCGCACACCCTTAGCCGTCCTGAATACCCGTGTCTATCTGCTTCAGCACGCCCAGCCGGAAAAACATCCCGAATATCTGAATGCCCTGAAATTCCAGATTGAACGATTGACCAATTTCGTCAATACCATCCTCGATCTTTCCCGCCTCGAATTGGGTGCGGATAAAGTCGCCTTCGGCCCCGTCAGCATCAACGATATTGCCGAACAGGTCGTCAGCACATTATCGCCCCGCGCGGAATTAGCTGGACTCACCCTCGATCTGCACATGAGCGACGCGCTGCCCCCGGTACGTGGCGAACTCAACCAACTGGCGCAGGTCGCTACCAATCTGGTCGCCAATGCCATCAACTACACACCGAACGGCAGCATCCACGTCCGCACCTGTCTCGATCAGGATCAGGTATCCTTTGAAGTACAGGACACCGGAGTAGGCATTCAGCCGGAAGACCTCTCGCACCTCTTCGAACGCTTTTACCGGGGCGAACGCGCCAGCCAATCCAATATTCCCGGCACTGGTCTCGGCCTGAGTATCGTCAAGGAAATTGTTGACCTACACAACGGTGAAATCGATGTGGATAGCGAAGTCGGCAAAGGCTCTCGCTTCCGCGTCCGCCTCCCCCGCTGGCAGGATTAACACTCGATCAGAATCTTGCTTCTCGTTCCCTACTTGCGGCACAATTGAGACATCCACTCGGCTCCGATGCGGCGTATTACAATGCAGCCTTTACGACGACAAAATAATCGGTACCAGGGTGAATGATTTCAAAACTCTGTTTATTCTGTCCCTTCAGTTCGCTCTGTATATACAGACGAACGGGACACATTGATTTACTAACAACCAATAACTAACAACTAATCACTAAGGTATCAAACATGCGGCGATGGTCACTCATAATTGGAATGCTTCTGGCTATGGCTTTGCTGATACTGCCCGTCTCGGCTCATGCTAATCTGATAAAAATTGACCCGCCGCCCGGTATCGCCCTCGATCAGGCTCCGGCGGAAATTCATCTCTGGTTTACCGAACCGCTCGAACCCGAATTTAGCAAAATCCTCCTGCGCGACCAGAACGGCAATATCCTCGATACCGCCGCCAGTCAGGTTGACCCCAACGATTCGACTCAGATGACTCTGGCGACAGCTGGACTCGCGGACGGTCTCTACACCGTTGTATGGCGTGCCCTCTCTGTTGCTGACGGACATTCCACCCTCGGCAGCTTTCCGCTCGTCATCGGACAATCCGCTGCGGGCGCGGCGGCTGCGACCACACTGACCGACTCAGAAATTCCCCTCAACGCGGGATTCGTGCGCTGGTCAAATCTGCTCAGTCTTGCGCTCGGTTTAGGTGGACTAGCCTTCCTTCTGTTCGTCTGGAAACCTATCGCCCAAACGCCGCAGCCCGCCGTCGAGAAGCGCATCAATCAGGTGATCTGGCTTGGTTGGGTGTTGATCGGCGTGACCGGGTTCCTGCTGATCCTCCTTCAATATTCGGTGGCAACAGGCGAACCCCCACTTACCAACATCACGGCTGACGCACTCAATGGACTGGTCGCCAATACCCGCTTTGGGCATCTCTGGCTGGCGCGTATGGCACTCTGGGCAGGCTTAGGCGGAGCGTTATGGTTCGCCCGTACCGACCACTGGTTCCAGTGGGTTGCCCTCCTCATCGGCGCGGCGATTTTGGCAATCGGCAGTGTTTTCAGTCATGCTGATGCCGCTTACGATCAGATAGCTTCGGTTACAGCGGATTGGCTGCATCTCACCGCCATGACCATATGGGTCGGCGGTTTGCTCCACTTCTTTTTGATGATCGGCACACTCTGGCGCGATAAGCAAAGTCTCGTCCCCATTCTGGATAAACTGGTCGGTCAGTTCTCAAATTTCGCCCGCGTTTCCATAGCGGCGCTCACTGTGACCGGACTGTATCTGGCATGGTTGCAGGTCGGCTCTATCGATGCCCTGCTGACCACCACCTATGGTCGCGAACTGCTCCTCAAAATAATCCTGTTTGTCCCGGTGCTGGGCATCGCCTTTGTCAATCTGGTTTACACCCATCGCGGTTTGCGGCGCGGCGAACAAATTTGGGCGGGTCGCCTGCGCGGTCTGGTCGCCGCTGAAATCACCCTGACAGTTGGGATTCTCTTTGTCGTCGGGCTGATGACCTCCACTTATCCAGCGCGTCTCGTCTATGACCAGCGGCTGGCGAATCCGCCCCCGCCTGACCCACAGCCCATCAGCCAAACGCTTTCCAATAACGATCTGACCTTGCAGCTTTCGTTCTCTCCCGGCTGGATTGGCGATAACGACTTCACCCTTACCCTGACTGACCCTGACGGAAAACCCGTCAACGATGCCACACTCATCCGCATGAAGTTCGAGAATGAAACCAAAAACACGGGCGAAAGCGAACTCCGTCCCACACTAACGGGCGATGGCGTGTATACCATTACGGGCGCGAATCTGAGCATTCCCGGCGCATGGCGCATCCGCGTCACCGTCCAGCGTCCGGATAAATTTGACGCGCTGGTGGATTTCAAGCCAGAAGTTCCCGCCGCGCCTGAACCACCGCCTATTATCCCCCTTCCGGATAGCAATGCGCCGCTTCCCAACCGTGAAATAGTGCTCATGGTAATGGGTGTCATTTCGCTGGCAGTGGGCGGCTTCTTCCTCGGAGAAAATCGTCTGCGCCCTCTTCGCGCTTCGACACTGCTTTCGTTAGGACTGCTCGTATCGGGCATTCTATTCCTCGCCAGCGCCATGCAGGGCACAGCCTCTACTGTCAGCGCCGCGCCCACCAACGAAACCTTCCAACCTGCGCCGGATGCGCCCCTTCGTCTCGCTGTGACATCGAATAGCAATCTGCCTTATCTGGTCACAGCCGATGGTCGTCTCCTGAAACCCGCTGATGATTCCCAGTGGCATGTCATCCCGCTCGGTGCCACTATCCGTGATGTCTACATCGACGTGCAGAACACCATCTGGGCAGCCACCGATTCCGGCCTCTATGCCTACAAGGATGACCAGTGGGCGCAAAAGAGCACCCGTCCGGTTTCGCGCCTCGTCATGACACACGGCTATCTCTTCGCCCTCGGTGAAAACGGCGGCATCACCCGCGTCCCGGCTGGCGGCGCTGGACTCGAACCAATTCGCGAACTCAAAACTCCGCTTGCCGATCAGGGCGCTTCTGAGTTCGTCATGCTCGGCAATCACACCCACATTTTACAGAACGGCAGCCAGTTGTATCACACCGAAGACCTCGGCCTGAGCTGGACACCCCTCGATACGTCTCAGCCTATTGATGCCATTTCCACCGACATTGATGGCAATTTACTGGTGGCGGAAAACAGCGGTGTCATCACCTGGAATTACACCGGCGCGTGGGGCAGCACCGTATCCCTCCCCGGCAGTGACCCAAATCCCGTTCTCCGCACCTACGACAGTCACCTGTACGCCCTCGGCAGCGGCGGACTCTACATGCAGGCTGGCAAAAACTGGAACGCCATCAGCCTGCCCGATTCGGCTGGCGCTTTCTTGTCGTCACTCGAATTTCAGTATCCGCGCCTCCTGTGGGTGCTGGATGCCAAAGACTCGCGTCTCTGGTCAACCGATGACGGCAAAAAATGGACAATGATCCGCATCACCGTAAGCTAAATCCCGCTCTTGTCCATAAAATCCTTACCGATGCGTTCCAGCCAACCGGGAGCGATCAGCTTAATCCAGGGCAGCAGCGCCCCCGGTAAGCCATTCACGGGCATCAATGCCTGACGCTTGCGATTCAGCGTGTTATCGGCAATCCAGCGGGCACAGTCCTCCACATTCATCTGTTTCGTGTCTTTCAGCATATCGTTGATTCCACCCGAACTATCTCCCTTCGCGTCCAGCATCCGCCCGGAGAATCCCGTATCCACAAAACCGGGATACAACATCGTCACGCTCACACCATCGCCGGACACTTCCGCTCGCAGCGATTCGAAAAAAGCCTCCATCGCGTGTTTGCTGGCGACATACCCCGTATTCCCCGGCGCGATCAGCTTATCCGCCATGCTGGAAATACAGGCGATGCGTCCCTTCGTCTGCTTGAGATGGGGCAGCGCGTAATAGGTGCAGTACATCGCCCCCAGAAAATTCACCTTCATGATGCGCTCGATCAAATCCGGGTTTTCCAGTTCACCAAAACGCGCCCACATGGTAATCCCGGCATTATTGACCAGTGTGTCGATCTTCCCGTAAGCCTCTAGCGTTTTCTGCGCTAATGCTTCACACTGCGCTTGCTCACTCACATCAGCCTGAATCGCGATAGCTTTCCCGCCCAGCGAACGGCATTTCTCCGCAATGACTTCTAAACTGTCCACACGCCGCGCACTCAGCGCCAGCCATGCTCCCCGCCGCGCCAGTTCATAGGCCAGCGCTTCGCCAATCCCGCTCGATGCCCCCGTGATAATCGTGACATTATCTTGATAATCGCTCATTGTTCACATCCATTCACCATACGCCCCTCTCACCCCGTCTATGAATCTAAACACTTCGCCTAAAACTTTCAACTTGACCGCACAGAACTAACGAGCTAATACGGCTTGTATTCAACGAACGGGGTAGCACTGCATTAAACGGTGGATGTTATTTTGCGTGGGAATTTCCCGCCCCGAATTTGCCTTTTCTCCCCTCGCCTAGGCGTACTCGCCGGTTGGGAGAGGGGTCGGGGGTGAGGGCTTTACGGAGATTTCGAATGGAAAAAGTAATTGGCGGGATGACTCATTCGCTCGCTGGCTTTGTGGCTGAGCCTCAGGATGTTGGTTCCGCGTCATCAATCGCTCATGACTTCACCTTCGCCAGATACGCCGCCAGGTCTTCCGCTTTGATCTCGCCCAGATGCTTATAGCGGATGATGCCTGCCGGATCGATGACATAGGTAGTCGGCAGTGCGCGGATGTCAAAGGCCGTGTTCACATCCAGCATACTGTCCAGCAAGATGGTCAACCCGCTGATCTCATGTTCCTTCAGATACGCCGTGACTCCCTCGGCGGATTCGGCCTGATTGATCGCCAGAATCACCGCGCCATCCGTTCCCTGTTCAGCCTGAAATGCCTGTAAAGCCGGGAGTTCGGTCTGACACGGGACACACCATGTCGCCCAGAAATTAACGAACACCACCCGCCCGCGATAACTTGATAGCCGATAATCGGCGCTGTCCAACCCCTTCAATTGAAAGTTCGGCGCGGGATTGTCAATCAGCGTGGTGATTTCCAGCGTGACCGCCAGCGGTGTCGAAACCGCGTTAGTGGCCTGATTGCGCTCATTGAAGGCCAGCGCAATCGCCGCCAGCAGTCCCAGCAGCGGGAAAATGACGAACACCAGCAAAATCGGTGACGGTTTGCCGCGCGGTGGATTCGGATTTTGAGGAAGTGATTCGGTCATGATGCTGTACTCTCAGACTAAGGAACCCAACGTCCTAACAGGGCATTATCCGCCACCTTGGTCAGCGTCTTGCTGGCGATGTCGAATGTCCAGATTTCCGGCAGCAGCGGCTTGTCCGGGTCGGTATCAGCCAACTCGGAAAAACGTTGAATGACCAGCGCCGCGCCTGTTGGATCGAACGAGAAAAAACCGTGATTATAGGCCGGGTCAACCAGCAGCGGCTCTACAGCTTTCGTATTCGGGTCAAGCCTGTAAAGCTGCTTGCCCGGTGTATAACGCTCATCCAGATACTGCCGCGCGACCACCAGATAACTGCTGTCGGGACTCCAGTGCGCCGTTTCGTCATTGATCGGATCGGCGGGGTCGGTCAGCGGGGCGATGATTTTGGTGGTTAAATCCGCCATCTGCAAATAACTGCGCGTCTGGTTTTCCTCAAATACCACTTCCGGGAAAACCATCCGTGTGCCGTCCGGCGAAATCACGCCCGGATTGCCGAATTTGGACGGGATAATCTCGGTAGTGGCATCGCGGAAATCGTACACCAGAATCCCCAGACTGCCGATGTCAAACAGAGTCGCGCGCTGTCCATCGGCTGACCAATCCATGCCGTAACCGAGCGTCTGCGAATCAGCAAACATCGGGCGTGTTGTCGCAGGCTTGGTCGTCAGGTCGATGAGCCAGATGCGCGTCGGGCTGGCTTTGCCCTGCTTCAGATCGCTGTTGTAATCGACCCGCTCGTAGGCGATCACCTGTCCATCAGGCCGCCAGACGGGTGTTTTGCACTCGGCATCCTGACAATTCGTGACTTGCTCGATTCCGCCGCTGTCCAGATCAAGCACCTTGATGTCCTTCGTTCCGGTCACGCTGTTGCTTTCCGAAAACGCGATTTTACTCCCATCCGGGCTGACCGCGAAATCTTCAACCCCGGATGGACTCTCTGTGACCTGACGGGCACTGCTCAAATCTGCCGGGTCAACAATCCAGATATTACGCGGCACACGATCCGATGGCGCGAGATAAGCTACACGCGGACTGCGCACCATAAAAGTATAGTTTTGATCGGTAAGCAGGTCGCGCCCGCTCTCACTGACTGCCCCGGCGCTCAATGTGACCTGATAGGCCGCTCCCGGTTTCAGGGCTGTCGCGGGTCGAAAGCTCATGATCGAGCCATTCCAGCTAATTACGCCCTGTACCGCATCGCCCTGTATTTGCTCGACGCGCAGACGCTTCTCGACACTTTCGCGATTCATCGTCTCGCTGAATTGGATGACCACCGAAGCCGTACTGCGTGCCACACCCTGCGGCGACATGCGTTCCAGCGTCACCCCTACCCGATCTCCCAGCATCACCGTCAGCACCGTAAAACCGACCAGCAGCGCCATAATCACTGCGACTCGTTTATCGAAGTGCGAGAGCGAAAATGGTCGCGCGTTTTGTGTTTCTGTATCCGTTCGAACCGAAATCGTTATCCCTTTAGCCTCATCCAACTTCCCCGTACTATAGACCCAAAATCATGTTACGGGTGGAAACGTCGGTTTTAACTAAGCAGCTTCTCATCACGGAACCCAATGTCCGAAGAAGGCGTTTCCCGCCACTTTAGTCAGTGTGTCAGTGGACATATCCAGCGTCCAGATTTCCGGCAAGCCTAAATTGGTCGGATCATTCATGGCGACTGGATCAGGAAAACGCTGAATCACCAACTGTGTCCCGGTGGGATCGAAGGTGAAAAAGCTGTTGCCATATTTCGGGTCAACCACCAACGGCTCGACACTGCCGTCTGCCGGATTCATTTTGTACAACTGTTTCCCGCGTGTGAAACGGTCATCGGTGTAGCGCCGTGCGACGATCAGATAACTGCCATCGGGACTCCAACTGACCAGATCATCATCAATCGGGTCTGTCGGCTGGCTCAACGGGCGTGTCGTATTGGTTTTCAAATCCACAATTTCCAGATACGAATGCGAATCAGTGTTCGTCAGTACCACATCCGGGAAAACCATCTGTGTGCCATCCGGCGAAAGTTCCCCTGTATTGCCATAGCTGCTGGAGATAGTCACCGTGCTGTCATCACGGAAATCATGCACCAGAATGCCCCCGCTGTTGGCATCGAAGAATGTGACACGCTGTCCATCCGCCGACCATTGCAGTCCGTAACCGAGAATTTGCGAATCGGTAAACATCGGCTGATTTTGATAGGGCTTACTGCTCAAATCAATCGTCCAGATGCGCGTTGGACTCGGTTTGCCCTGCGCCGCCGGATCATCGCTGTTGTGGTCGATGCGCTCGTAAGCAATCATCTGTCCATCAGGCCGCCAGACAGGCGTTTTGCAATCCGCATCTGGGCAGTCGGTGATCTGCTCGATACTCCCGCTGTCGATGTCCAGCAGTTTGATGTCAATCGTCCCGGTGGAGGTGTTTTTCTCGGAAAACGCGATTTTGCTGCCATCCGGGCTGACCGAATAATCGTAGATGCCGGATGGGCTGTTTGTCAGCCGTTTGGCACTGTCCGGCTTGCCCGGTTCCGCTATCCAGATGTCGAATGGCGAACTGTCCGCCGGGGCGAGATAAGCCACGCGCGGGCTGCGCACTGTGAAGCTGTAACGATAATCCGAAAGCACCTGCCGTCCGGTATCGCTCACCGCGCCCGCCGCCAGCATAACCTCGTAAGCTGCGCCCGGTTTGAGCGCCGTGTCCGGGCGGAAAGTCATGGTTGAACCATTCCAGCTTACCGTACCCGCGACATCATCCAGCACTTCATTTTCAGTAATCGATGTATCCGCTTTTTCCGGCGGGATTTGCACCAGGCGCAGGAGCGCCGGGACACTGATGCGATTCATCGTTTCGCTGAACTGAAGGGTGATCGAAGCCGTGCTGCGGGCGATTCCCAATGGCCCGACATGCTCCAGCGTCACACCCACCCGATCACCCAGCACAATCGTCAGCCCGACCAATCCGATCAGCAGCAGCATGACCACGCCGACAATTTTGTCGAAACGCGAAAGAGAAAATGAATGCCGTATGGACACGATAATGCGTTTTACCTTTTAAATCAGGATAAACTTTCACCGTCTTGTTCCCCCTCTCCATTGCATGGCAGAGGGGGCTAGGGGGTGAGGATTTTTATCCGTATTAATTTCGTAAGCTGCATGATCGTGTCCTTGTCTTGGTTTCGTTGTAGTGAATCTGGAAGGATTGAGACGCGGCAGAACGTACAGGATGCTCATCATGTTCATCAGGCATATCCCACTGCGCCTCTCAAATTGTCGTTCCGGCAGGAGACTTACTCCGCTGGTGGGGGAACCGGCAGGCTGTCAACCGGGGTGTCTTTCCACTTCGCCCCTTCATCGACCAGCATCACCGGCAGGCCATCCCGAATCGGATACTTATAACCCGAATCCGCGCAGACCAGCCAGCAGCCTTTCACCAGTTCCAAACGTCCGGGGTCGTCGCCCTTATCCTTGTAATGGACAGCCACCGGACAACGCAAAATCTCCAACAATTTCGGGTCAACAGGAGCGGGATTTTCAGCCATCGGTGGAACCTCGTAAGTATTGTGACACAAAATGGGTGTCGATTTGTTCAGTGAATGTGGCAAAGTATAGTCCTACAGGCAAACCCCGTCAATCGGGTTTTGACCATCCCTTGCCTGCTGGATACAATTATGCCTGATTTTCATCAACGCGCATCACAGGATACCTGAATATATGTCTGGAACACGCCTTTTCTTTGCCGCCTGTTTACTGGTCAGTGCCTTACTGCTGGTCACCGTGACCACCTCCACCCTGCACTCGCGCGAAATGCCGCCCGAAGCGCAGCGCGGCATGGGCATCTGGCAGGCCAAAAACTGCGAAGGCTGTCACACCCTGTATGGACAGGGTGGCGCATATGCCCCTGATCTGACCCATATCTACGAACTGCGCGGCGAAGATTATATCCGCGAATTTCTGGCGAATCCGGCGGCATTCCATCCCAACCAGCGCATTATGCCCACCTTTGGCCTGCTGGTCAGCGAAACTGATAATCTGTTAGCCTTTCTGAAATGGGTTGGCGAACAGGATGTCGCGGCGGATTGGCCTCCCAAAATGATTAATGTGAGTGGTGGAGGCAGTCTGGATGTCGTCAGCAGCAGCGGCGGCGAACCCACTGCCGTTCCGACTGATCCGGTGGAGCGCGGACGCTTGTTGTTCAGCAGTACACCTGCTATCTGCTCGACCTGCCATTCCCTCAAGCCGGATGTGATCGTCGTCGGGCCATCCTTAGCCGGAGTCGCCACCCGTGCCGAAACGCGCATCCCCGGCATGAGCGCCGAAGCCTATATCCGCGATTCGATTCTCCATCCCAGTGATTATGTCGTCGAAGGCTTCCCCGACGCGATGGTCAAAAACTTCGGAGAACAATTAACCGCCGACCAGATCAACGACCTGATCGCGTTTTTGCTGATGCAGAAATAGTTAGAACCGATTAGCACTTAGCGATGAAAGCGGTTGAAAGGCAGCTTTCTTGTTTTCCTTTACTCATGCTGCCGCCGGACTTTCTTGACGCTAATCCGAATTGGTAATACTATATATTTTAATGAGTAAGTATATATTCGGGCACAGGATTTGATGACAGGCAAAACTTAAGCATCAAAACGACATAAATCACACACATTTGGCAGCTTCGTAAGCATCGAAAACCGCCTCAATTTCAAATCCATTGTGACCGGATTTAAGAAGAATGAGGTCTTATGAAACATACGAAGTGGATTTTAAGTCTGATGATTATCGGGGCAGTTTGTTTGGGAATATCCCCATCCGCTGCCATTGCACAAAAAGCTGAACCCTTGCCTCTATCCGTAGCTGGCCCCAATAATGTCGTGGGGATGCAGGCGTTCACTTTTGTAGATGAGACTCGTGATAAATCAGTGACCGGGTTCATTTGGTATCCGGCTGGGCAAAAACCGCCTACCCCGGCTCCAATTGTGCCGCGAAAAGATTTAGCGCCAGATACCAGCGTCGCTCCATATCCTCTCGTCATCTACTCACATGGGCGCAGTCAGGATGGTGTAAGTGCCACGACGACTCTTGGGGCTGCACCTCAACTGGCAAGCTATGGCTTCGCCGTCCTGTCCATCGAAAATAACGATCCTCCGCTTCGCCAGATTGATTTGATTCAGCGTCCAATGGATATTTTGTTTGTGCTAAACCATCTCGCGGCCATCAAAGAGCAGGATGCTTTAGCAGGACTCATTGACTTTGACCATGTGGGCATGACCGGATATTCCCTGGGGGCTTGGACTGCCCTGTTGTTCAGCGGTGCTCGGCTTGATCCCTCGTCTCGTGACACCTATTGCGCGACAGTCGAAAAACCCGAAGATTTAGCCTGCGCAATTGGGGCAGATGTGTTGCAGCAAATGCTTGACGAACGCGCGCAATATGATCCACCACTGATCGAGGGTGAACCCTGGCCTGCCTATACCGATGATCGGATTATCGCCGTGATGCCGGTTGCGCCCTGTTTCGGCCCATTTTTTGGAGAACGAGGTCTGGCCGCTGCCACACTTCCCACCTTGATTATCGGTCTTGAACGGGACGAGAGATGTACCTATGAACGCGATGCTTTGTACATCTATGACTACTTGGGGTCAGAGGATCGCGCCCTGCTTACCGTGTTCAAACAAGGGCACGCTGATGCGGTTCTTAATCGCGCTCCACAGAAAATCTTCAACCACTTTGCCGTCGCGTTCTTCGGCTATTATCTTCAAGGGAAAACCGACTACGCGCAGTACCTAACCGCAGACTTCGTGAATGGAATCGATAATTTGGAGTGGACATCGAGTACGGACTGAAAACGCTTCAGGAGAATTAAACTTAACCAGAGGATATTAAAAGCGGCAGCACTGCACTAAATGGTGGATGTTGATTTTCGGCTGAAAAGTACCCCCATACCCACAAATTGCCTTTGCTCCCCTTCGCCCTGAGGGAGAAGGGGCTGGGGGATGAGGGTTAAATTTGGCATCCACCACTTATTGCTGTCCGACCTTAAAAACTGTCCTCTGCCGTTTATAGTATTAATATTCTTTTCATACAAGCATAACGACCCTGTGTATATATCGCCGCTGCCTATACCCTCAACGATGAATGCCATTCAGAGACATTACATTCGGCATTACCCGGCGGGGGACATAGCGCGTACAATTAAACAAGAGGTAAGAGGCAAACTGCGTGGTGGATGCATACACGACAGACAGTGTTGCTGAATTCACCTCGCATGATGATCGGATAAAACTGCCCTCGCACCATAATCTGACACGGTTCCCCCCTTATCAGCAGTTATTCCGTTTGTGCCTCCCAGAATTTATGGTTGCAGAAAATCAAGCCCTCGCCAATGACACCATTCATCAACTGAATATCATAGAGATATACCAAAAACTCGAAACAGCCTCGTGTGGACTTTCCGACTCTGAGGCAGCAGCACGCTTGACTCGTTTCGGTACCAACACCATCCGTGAGGAAGCAGGCAAGCCGCTTTATCTGAAGTTCTTGAGTAACTTCACCCATCTGATGGCTATTCTGCTGTGGATCGGCGGCATTGCTGCTCTCATAGCCCAGATGCCACAGCTCGCGATTGCCATCTGGATGGTCAACCTGATCAACGGCGTATTTAGTTTCTGGCAGGAATACCGGGCAGAAAAAGCTACCCAGGCGCTGCGTCGGCTGCTGCCGCTGAATGTCCGTGTCATGCGCGACGGCGAAGAAACGTTGATTCCAGCGGAAACACTGGTTCCAGGCGACATCATGCTGTTGTCTGAGGGGGATCACATTTCTGCCGATGGTCGGGTGGTAGAACAGGCGGAACTTCAGGTTGATCAATCGACCCTCACGGGCGAATCACATCCTGTTCACCGAACCGCAGATGTGGTTTTGAGTAAAACCCTGTCCCATGTCGAGATTCCTAATCTGGTATTTGCGGGAACCAGTGTGGTTGCGGGAACAGGAAAAGCAGTTGTTTTTGCCACCGCGATGAATACGGAATTTGGCAAGATTGCCCACCTCACCCAAAGTTTGAGCGAGGAGATCAGTCCCCTGCAAAAAGAACTCAGTGTTGTGACCAGAGTGGTCACCATAATTGCCGTAGCAGTGGGCATCCTGTTCTTCATTTTGGCGGTTCTGCTGGCGGGTATGAAACCGGCAGAAGGCTTCATCTTCGGACTCGGCATGATTGTTGCCTTTGTGCCGGAGGGACTGTTACCCACGGTAACGCTGGCACTGGCAATGGGTGTGCAGCGCATGGTACGTCGTAATGCCCTGATTAAGCGTCTTTCGGCAGTAGAAACATTGGGCTGTACCACCGTGATTTGCACCGACAAGACGGGAACGCTGACCCAGAATGAAATGACAGTGCGTGGGTTGTGGCTGGATGGACAATCGATGACCGTTTCCGGTGTCGGATATGCCCCGGAAGGTCAAATTCTTGCTGGGAAACAGGCAGTCAATCTGAACATCACAGGCGGCCTGCGTGAACTGCTGTTGGCGGCTGACTTATGTAATAATGCCCATCTGATACCGCCCGAAAATACCTCGCAGCATTGGTCTGTATTGGGCGATCCGACTGAAGCTGCACTAAAGGTCGCAGCGCTCAAGGGTGGGCTTGACCTCAAAGCTGAAGAAAGCAAACTGCCGCGTCTCCGCGAACTGCCATTCGACTCGCGCCGCAAGCGAATGAGTACCATTCATAACATTCAGGACGATTCAGCGCAGCAAATCGTGTATGTCAAAGGTGCGCCGGGAGAAGTGCTTAATCTGTGTTCCTATACTTTGCGTGACGGACAATCACATCCGCTCACACCCTTTGCGCGAGATCAGATTGTGGCGGCTAATGATGCCTACGCCCGTGACGGTCTGCGCGTTCTGGCGGTTGCCATGCGACACATGCCGCGTCACTCATCGCCATCCAGCAGCTATACAGCCGAAAATATCGAACGTGACCTCACCTTTTTGGGGTTGATTGCCATGATGGATCCACCCCGTCCAGAAGTAGCGCAAGCTGTCGAAAAATGTCATCGTGCTGGCATTCGCATCGTGATGATTACAGGCGATTACGGTCTGACGGGGGAAAGCATCGCGCGGCGCATCGGCATTGTGCGCGACGAGCATCCACGCATTATCACGGGTGTCGAACTGGACACCTTGAGCGATGATGAACTAAAAGCCGCCTTCAGCAGCGAAGTGATTTTTGCCCGCGTTGCGCCGGAACACAAACTGAGAGTTGTGAGCGTACTGCAAACGATGGGGGAAGTTGTGGCTGTAACAGGCGACGGTGTAAATGATGCCCCCGCCTTGAAAAAGGCTGATATAGGCGTAGCAATGGGGGTAGCCGGAACCGATGTCGCCAAAGAAGCCGCTGACATTATCCTCACCGACGATAACTTTGCGTCCATTGTCAACGCCATAGAAGAAGGACGCGCCGTTTATGCCAATATCAAAAAATTCACTTCCTATATCTTCACCAGCAATGCACCGGAAGCTGTTCCGTTTATCCTCTTCGCCTTCAGTGGAGGTCGCATTCCGCTGGCGTTGAATGTCATGCACATCCTGTCCATTGATCTCGGAACCGATATGGTTCCCGCGCTTGCTCTGGGTTCCGAGGCTCCCGAACCCAATGTGATGGACAAACCCCCACGATCATTAGGTGAACATGTCATCACCCGGTCGCTTTTGCTTCGTGCCTACATATGGTTGGGATTGATTCAGAGCCTTGCAGCGATGGCGGCCTTCTACTTCATGTATTGGACACACGGCTATTGGGGACAGTGGACGGATTTACCCTCGTCAGGTGAATTGTATCGGGCAGCAACGGCGATGGCCCTGGCAGCAGTGGTAGCCACTCAAATCGGCAATGTCTTTGCTCACCGTACTGAGCGAGCATCAATTCTACGGGTTGGATTTTTCTCCAATCGGCTTGTCTGGGTCGGCGTACTGACCGAGCTTACGCTGATTTTCCTCATTGTCTACGCGCCATTCTTGCAGCAGTTTATCGGAACTGCCGCATTTCCATTGCAAAACTGGTTGTTCCTGTTTGCCTGGACACCGTCGCTGCTCCTCGTAGATGAGTTTCGTAAAATGCTTGTCCGGCGGCGGTCAATCTCCGGAGGTCTGAAATGAAAATTATTATTGTCGGTTGTGGACGAGTTGGGGCAAATCTGGCAAAAACACTGGTGCAGCGCAGTCACACGGTTACAGTCGTTGATAAAGACCCGGATGCCTTTGAACGCCTGGGATCGTCCTTTGCAGGTCAGACAGTCACAGGCATTGGCTTTGACCGGGACGTGCTCTTGGAAGCCGGGATCGAACGAGCCGATGGACTAGCAGCCGTTACCAACCGGGATGAAGTCAATGTTGTGGCAGCTCAGGTCGCTCGTAATGTGTTTCATGTGCCGCGCGTGGTTGCCCGCTTATATGATCCCCGTCAGGCGGAGATATACAACCGCTTGGGGCTGCATACCGTCGCGCCTAACGCCTGGGGTGTCCAGCGTATCGCTGAATCGCTGGTCTATTCCCAGATGGATGTCATTCTCAGCCTGAACAGTGAACTGGCGATCATTGAGGTCGAAATGCCCCATTTACTCATTGGTCGGACGGTAAACGATCTTACCATTCCGGGTGAGGTAAACGTGATTGCCATTAATCGGCAGAATCGAGCCATTTTGCCGACGCTCGGCACCACCTTCCAATCGGGAGATCGACTCTTTCTTGCTGTGATGCATACCGCTATGGAACGGCTGAACGCCATGTTAGCCTCATAATAAGCGGCTAGAGGAAAGGCTTATCGATGAAAGTCCTTATTACGGGTGGGGGTAAAGTCGGCAGTCATCTGGCTGAATTATTGGCAGCCGATAAGCATAATGTCGCCGTCATCGAGATCAGACGGGACAAAGTGACAGCGCTCCAGCATAATTTACCCCGTGAGAGTATCTTTGTTGGCAGTGGTACCGACCCTGCGGTTCTGGAAGCGGCTGGTATTCAGCACGCGCAGGTCGTAGCCGCCATGACTGGCGCAGATGAAACTAATATCGTAACGGCTAATCTGGCACGCTTTGAGTTCAGAGTCCCGCGTGTGATCGCGCGGGTGAACAATCCCAAAAACGCCTGGCTGTTCACGCCCCAGATGGGAGTAGACATCGCCCTTAACCAGGCCGATTTGATGGCGCATTTAATTGCTGAGGAGATGTCCTTAGGCGATATGATGACACTGCTCAAGCTGCGCAAAGGTCAGTATTCACTGGTCGAGGAAAAAGTTCATCCTCAGGCACAGGCGGTGGGTAAATCAATTCGCGATTTGCATCTGCCGGATGAGTGTGTCCTGGCAGCCGTCATTCGCTCTGGACAGTTGATTATCCCACGCGGAGA